>JAIBCK010000050.1 GCA_019694215.1 Thermoflexales bacterium | reverse complement strand
AGCGACCCCCGAGCGCCCCCGCGCCACACCGGCGGCGCGCGCCGCCGCAGCGGCCGCCAATGTCGACCTGGCCGGCGTGAGCGGCAGCGGCCCGCGTGGCCGCGTTCAGGCGGCGGATGTCGCCGCCGTGGCGGCTGTCCGCGCCCCGGCCCCCGTGGTCGCATCACCGACCGCCGAGGCCGCCTTCACGACGCTGCCCTTTGCCGGCATGCGCAAGACGATTGCCCTGCGCCTGCAGCGCAGCGCGCAGGACGCGCCGCATGTCACCTTTGACGCCGACGTCGATGCGACGGCGCTCGAGGCGCTGCGCGCGCGGGCCAATGCGGGCGTGGCGGACAAGGCCGCGCGGGTGAGCGTGACGGCCGTGCTGGTGCAGGCCTGCGCGTGGGCGCTGGCGCGCAACCCGCGCATCAACAGCCAGCTCGACGTGGCCGCCGGACAGATCAAGCTGATGCGTGAGGCGAACATCGGCGTGGCCATCGCGCTGGAGGATGGGCTGATCGTGCCCGTCATCGCCAATGCGGGCGGCAAGGGGCTGCGCGCGCTGGCCACCGAGCTGGCCGATCTCAATGCCCGGGCAAAAACCAACAAACTCAAACCGCAGGAGCTGAGTGGCGGGACGTTCACGATCAGCAACCTGGGCATGTATGGCATCGACCGCTTTACGGCCATCATCAACCCGCCCGAGAGCGCCATCCTGGCGGTGGGTCGGACGAACACCGTCTTTGTGCCGGATGGTGAAGGCCGACCGGTGGCGCGGCCCGTCATGACGCTGCGGCTGAGCGCAGACCATCGCGTCATCGACGGCGCCGTGGCGGCGCGTTTCATGAAGGACTTGCGCGAGGCGCTCGAGCGCCCCGAGAGCATGCTGATCTGAGCCAGGAGGAAATGCAGGATGAACAACGGCACGGGGGATCTCGGATGGCTGGTCGTGGCCCTGATCGTGATGTGGCTCGTCCAATTCGGCCTGTCCTACCTGCAGATGCGCCGCTACTACGGACGGTTGTCCGTGCTGCGGCGCGAAGGCCCGACCGCGACCGGGATGTCGGGCAATCGCCTCAACACGCGCGCTTATGGTGTCCTGACGTTGGACAGGACAACCCGGCTGATCAAGCGCGCTGAGCAGCTTTCAGGTTTTACGGTTTTCGCGTCGCTGAAGCCCGTCCCCGCTCTGGTGGGTCTGCCTCTCGATGCTGTCACGCTTTCGCAATCAACGCCACGAGGAATCAGCGGAAAACAGTGGAAGGCGTTTTGCGCCGCGGCCGACTTCCTGCGCAAGCAGGCGGAGACGTCCGCAACGGCCGCCGCGCCATCCCCGACTCAGGAGGTGACCTTTTCGCAGGCCTGAATGACAGCCCCGGGCGCGCACGCGCGGCCGCCCGGCGACCGGGAGGGAAGCCCCGGCCCATCGCGCCGCCCATCCGCAAGCGTGGGCGATCAAATTCATCTCAACCAAACCAAGTGTGAGACGCTGCAACCCGAGAGGGTTGGAGGCAAAAAGCATGGACTTTCTAGCGAAACTTGCGTCAGATTTCATTGGGTTGTTCCAAAAAGGCGGCGAAGTCTTCGTCAGCCTGGTGTCGGGCATTGTGCCCCTGCTGATCGTGCTGATGACGGCGGTCAACGCCCTCGTCGCGCTGATCGGGCATGAACGGATCGAGGGTGTGGGGCGCTATGCCGCCCGGCCCGGCATCCTGCCGACCATCGTGCGCTACACCGTTTTGCCGTTCCTGGCCGTGTTCTTCCTGACGAACCCGATGGCCTACACGATGGGGCGCTTCCTGCCGGAGCGCGTCAAGCCCGCCTTCTACGATGCGGCGGTGTCGTTCGTGCACCCGCCGCTCGGCCTCTTCCCGCATGTCAACCCGGGCGAGCTCTTCGTCTGGGCCGGCATTGCCAAGGGCATCACCGACCTCAAGCTGAATGTTGGTGACCTGGCTGTCCGCTACTTCCTGGTCGGCTTTGTCGTGATCTTCATCCGCGGTCTGGTGACCGAGTGGATCACCAAGGCCATGATGGGGCGCCGCGCCGCCGCGGAGTCCGCAAAGGCTTAAGGAGAGGAGGACAAAATCATGGACGCAATTACCAAACTGCTCGAGAAGATCGGTCGCTCCGTCGGCAAGGTCGTGGGTGTGCTGTATCAGGCCGGCCGCGATTCCATCGATCAGGTCATCAAGAACGTGCTGCCCTTCATGGCGTTCATCTCGCTGGTGATCGGCATCATCCTCAAGACGGGTGTTGGCGATTGGCTCGCGCACTTGCTTGCACCGTTGGCCAACAACCCGATTGGCCTCATCATCCTGTCACTGATCATCGGCCTGCCGGTGCTCTCGCCGCTGCTCGGGCCGGGCGCCGTGATCGCGCAGATCATCGGCACGCTGCTGGGCGTGCAGATCGGCAGCAAGGCGATCCCCGCGGCGATGGCGCTGCCGGCGCTGTTCGCGATCAACCCGCAGGTCGGTTGCGACTTCATCCCGGTCGGTCTCGCCCTCGGCGAGGCTGAGCCCGAGACGGTTGAAGTCGGTGTGCCGGCCGTGCTGTTCTCGCGCCTGGTGACGGGCCCGATCAGCGTTATCCTTGCCTGGGTGGCCAGCATTGGGATGTATCCCCAATAGGGCTAGCGCAATGTAGTCGTTGACCGCGGGGTGCGCGCAGCCCGAAACGATGCCGCGCCCCGCGGCCGATCAAGGAGTTCAGGACATGCCTGAGTACAAGAAAGTCAAGGTGGTGAAGGGTCCCAAAGGGTGGGGCGGCCCGTTCCTGATCGACCCCAAGGTGGGCAAGGACAAGATTGTCTCGATCACGGGCGGCGGCATTCACCCGATCGCGGCCAAGATCGCTGAGCTGACCGGTTGCGAGGCCGTGGACGGCTTCAAGACAAAGGTCGCCTTTGAGGCGATGGCGTGCTGCGTGATCGACTGCGGTGGCACAGCGCGCGTGGGCGTGTATCCGATGAAGAAGGTGCTCACCATCGACATCTACCCCACCACGCCGTCAGGTCCGCTCTTCCGCTTCATCACCGAGCAGTACTTCTGCTCTGGTGTACGCCTCGATGACATCTCACTCGCCTGAGCGCGCGACGCTGAAATACGATCGCCGCGTGACTTCGGTCGGCGCGCTGCTGGATGAATTCGTCAGTGCGGGCGTGTTGATCTTTTTTGGTGTCGGGGCACCCGAGGAGCTGGCCGAGTTCTCGGTCATCCATGAAGGCGCACCGTTGCGCGAGCCGGTCGAACCCGGCGATGTCGTCACCGTTGCCGGATCGCGCTACACCGTTCTTGCCGTGGGTGAGGTTGCCAACAGCAACCTTGCCAACCTCGGGCATCTCGTCCTCAAGGCCAACGGTCAGACCTCTGTCGAGATGCCGGGGGACGTGTGCGTCGAGGAGCTGCCTTTCCCGTCGATTGACGTGGGGGCGACCTTTACGATCGAGACGGGGCGGCGCTAGCTGTCGCCCCGCCCGGGTCCGCTATTACGCGCCGCAACCCGGCGCGCCGGGAGGCATGTACTCATGTCATTGCGTGAGAGACTGCGCGCGCGCGCCGAGAAGAATGGCGCCATCCGCGTTGGATTGGTCGGTGCCGGCCAGATGGGAGCCGGTTTGATGAGCCAGATGGAGCGCATGGACGGCATGCGCGTCGTCGCGGTGGCCGATGTGCTGCCCGGGCGCGCGGAGGCGGCCTATCGCGAGGCCACCGTCCAGGCACCCGTCCTGCCCACCGATGACGCCGAAACGGCCGCCGATGCGATCGCCTCCGGTCAGCGCGCCGCGATGCGGGATGCCGATGCGCTGACGCAGATCCCCAACCTTGACATCATCGTGGAGTGCACGGGCGTGCCCGAAGTCGGCGCGCGAGTGTGCCTTGCGGCGATCGATGCCGGCAAGGATGTCGTCAATATGAACGTCGAGACCGACGCGACCATTGGCTACATCCTCCAGCGCAAGGCCGCGGCAGCAGGTGTGGTGTATACGTTGACGGCGGGGGATGAGCCGGGCACCATCAAGGAGTTGTACGACTTCGCGGATGCGCTCGGTTTTGAAATTGTGCTGGTCGGCAAGGGCAAGAACAACCCGCTCAATCGCCACAGCAACCCGGACACCTGCGCGGCCAAGGCCAGGGCCCAGAACATGAGCCCCAAGATGCTGGCCTCCTTCGAGGACGGCACCAAGACCATGGTCGAGATGACCTCGATCGGCAACGGGGTGGGCTTTGCGCCGGAGGTCACCGGCGCGCGCGGGCCGGCCTGCTCGGTGAGCGAGCTGGCCAAGGTTTTTGCACCCAGGAGTGCCGGCGGCATCTTCAACGGTCGCGGCGCCGTCGACTACGCGGTGGGCCCTGCGCCGGGGGTGTTTGTCATCATCACCACCGATCAGCCCAAGATCATGGCCGACTTGCGCTATCTGCGCCTGAACGGGCACGGCGACTACTGGGCGCTGTATCGGCCGTATCACCTGGCCAACCTGGAGACGCCGATCTCGGTCGCGCGGGCGGTGCTCGACCGCGAGGTGACGCTGGCCACGACACGGCCCTTTGTCGCCGAGACCATCGCCTACGCCAAGCGTGATCTTGCTGCTGGAGACAAGATCGATGCGTTGGGCGGCTTCACTGTGTATGGCATGATCGAGCGCGCCGATGTCGCGCGGCAGGCGCGCCAGCTGCCACTCGGGTTGGCTGTGGGCGCCACCTTGGTGCGGCCGGTGGCGATGGGCGCGGCGCTGACCTGGGACGACGTCGTGATTCAGGAAACCCAGACCATCGTGCGCCTGCGCCGCGAGCAGGACGCGCTCTAGATCGCGGAGGAAGCCATGTCGCATACCGCACAGACGACACTCACGATTCATCATGAGGCGGGGTTGCATGCCCGGCCCGCCGCCCGCTTCGTCAAGCTGGCGGGGACCTTCCCCTGCACGATCACGCTGCGCAACCTGAACAAGGATGCCAAGGCCGTGAATGCCAAGAGCATGGTCAGCGTGCTGACGCAGGGCGTCAACCAGGGCACGCGCATCGAGCTCGTGGCCACCGGTGAGCAGGCCGCGGAGGCCATCGCCGCGCTCACCAAGCTCATCGAGAGCAACTTTGAGTAGCCCGACGATTCAGGGCCTGGCCGCGGCACCGGGGATTGCGGTTGGCCCGCTGTGGATCCATCGCCCCGAAGGCGTCGTCATCGAGCGCGGGCCGGCGCGTGATCCGGCCGAGGAGTGGCGACGGGTGCGCCGCTCGATCGAGCGCTCGCGCGCGCAGCTGGTCGAGCTGGGTGGGCTGGCGCTGGCACGGGTGGGGCCGGTCGAGGCCGCCATCTTCGAGGCCCATCAGATGTTCCTCGACGACGAGGAATTCATCAACGCCATACGGACGGGCATCGACGGCAAGTCACTCACCGCCGAAGCGGCCATCGAGGACGCCGTAACGGTGTATGCCGATATGCTGCTGGCGCTGGATGACGAGTATTTCCGGGCCCGGGCCGCGGACCTGCGTGATGTCGGCCTGCGTCTGATCCGCAATGCATCGGGCGGTGAGGCCGTCACGCACACCCTCAGCCAGCCCAGCATCATCGTCGCCGACGACCTCAGCCCGAGCGACACCATCCAGTTCGACCGGCAGTTCGTGCTGGGCTTGTGCACGGCGCGCGGCGGGCCGACTTCGCACGTTGCCATCCTCTCGCGCGGGATGGGCGTCCCCGCCATCGTCTCGGCCCGCTTCGACCCGGATGCCCTGGCCGAGGGCACCCTGGCTGTGCTGGATGGCGAGGCGGGCACGCTGACGCTCGAGCCCGATCAGGAGGAGATCAACGCCGCGCAACAGCGACGCGGGCAGTGGCTGTCCGCGCGCGCCCTGGCTCAATCCGTTGCGCATGAGCCGGCCGTCACCACCGACGGGGTGCGCGCGGAGATTGTCGCCAACATCGGCAACCAGCGCGATGCGCTCAGTGCGATCGACAACGGCGCCGAGGGCGTCGGCCTCTTCCGGACCGAGTTTCTGTTCATGGACCGCGACGACCTGCCCACTGAGGAAGAGCAGGTCGCGTCTTATGCCGAGATCGCCCGGCTAATGGCCGGCCGCCCGCTCGTCGCGCGCATGCTTGACATCGGCGGCGACAAGCCGGTGCCCTATCTCGGCATCGAGCACGAGGACAATCCGTTCCTGGGCTGGCGCGCGATCCGCATGTTGGACGGGCGCGAGGACATCTACCTCACCCAGTTTCGGGCGCTGCTGCGTGCCTGCGCACCAACGCCCGACTTCCGCCCCGACCTGCGCATCATGCTGCCCATGGTCAGCACCATGCTCGAGATCGAGCGCGGGCGCGCGCTGTTTGACAGGGCGCGCCAGCAGCTGCGGGACGAGGGCCTGCCGCAGGCCGAACACGTCCAGTTCGGGATCATGGTCGAAGTGCCGAGCGCGGCGCTGCTGGCCCATCACTTCGCCCGCCACGTTGATTTCTTCAGTATCGGAACCAACGATCTGACCCAATACACGCTGGCCGTCGACCGGGGCAATGCGCGGGTGGTGTCGCTGGCCAGCCCGTTCAGCCCGGCCGTCCTGCGCCTGATCGCCATGACCATCGATGCCGCGCACGCGCATGGCAAGTGGTGCGGCCTGTGCGGTGAGCTGGGCGGCGATGTGATGGCCACGCCGCTGCTGCTGGGGATGGGGTTGGATGAGTTCAGCATGTCGCCCAGCGCGATCCCGGCGGTCAAGGCGCGGGTGCGCGCGCTCTCGCAGGCGGATTGCCGCGCCATCGCCGCGCATGCCCTGTCGCTGGCCACGAATCGCGAAGTCACCGACTACCTGGGCGGGCTGTAAGGCGGTGATAATCGCCGGGTCATGAGCATCGTTCACGGGCTGTTCGAGACCCATCTGCCGGTCAGTAACCTGGCGCGCTCGGTGGCCTTCTACCGCGAGGTGTTGGGACTGACACTGGCGCATGACGTGCCCGAACGGCAGGCGGCCTTTTTATGGGTGGGTGAACCCGGGCAGGCCATGCTCGGGCTGTGGGGGAACGGAAGCGGGCCGCTGTCCATGCGGCTGCACCTGGCCTTCCGCGCGTCCGTCGCCGATATTCTGGCCGCGCCCGCGGCACTGCGCCTGCAGGGCGTCGAACCGCGCGGTTTCAGCGGGCCGTATCGCGGCGAGCCGGAGGTCATCGGGTGGATGCCGGCCCTGGTCGTGTATCTGCGTGACCCGGATGAGCACAGCATCGAGTTCCTCGCCATGCTCCCGGATGCGCCGCGCCCGGAGGCCGGGGTGTGTCTTTGGTCGGAGTGGCAGGCGCTGCGCGAGGGCGGCCCGCTCCCGGAGATCGATCAGACTGAGTATGGCGCACTGAAGGATGGCAAAGTGCCGTTGGGCGCGAAGAACCCCGTGGCGCGCATCGGCAAGACCTATGACCTGCTCTTCGGGCGCGGCAGGAAGCACTAGCGCCGGCATCCTATAATCGCGCTTCTATGCCTGAGTTGTGCGATTACGAAGGGTCCGACTATCAGACCCGCTTCTGGAAGAACGCTGACCGACACTACGAGGACGCCGCCGAGCGCGTGGCCCTGCGCCGTCTGCTGCCCCCGGAGGGTGGCCGCATCGCCGAGTTCGGGGCCGGATTTGGCCGGCTGGGCGATCTCTATGCCGGGTATCGCGAGGTGGTGTTGGTGGACTACTCGCGCACGCTGCTGGAGGAAGCCATGCAGCGCTGGGGCGATGACCCGCGCTTCACCTTTGTCGCCGCGGACATCTATCACCTGCCCTTCGCCCACGGCGCGCTGGATGCCGCGACGATGGTGCGGGTAATCCATCACCTGTCCGATCCGCCGGCCGCGCTGGCGCAAATCCGCGCCGCCCTCGCCCCGGGGGGCGAGTTCATCCTGGAATACGCCAACAAGCGCAACTTGAAGGCGATGGCACGTTATGCGTTGGGCAAACAGGACTGGAATCCGTATGCGCCGGACCCGGTCGAGTTCGTCAAGCTCAACTTCGACTTTCACCCGCGCTACATCGCGCAGGCCCTGCGCGGGGCCGGCTTCACGCCCGGTCGCAGCCTGGCCGTGTCGTATCTGCGCGCCGGCGCGCTCAAGAAGCGCGTCCCGGTGCAGGCCATGGTCGCCGTCGACGCGGCGCTGCAGCTCACGGCCCCGCTGGGCGCGCTCTCGCCGAGCGTGTTTGTGCGGGCAAAGACTGCGCCCGGCCCCGCGCCGGCGCGCGATGGCAGCGGTCGCGACAGCCTCTTTGTCAGCCCGCGTTCCGGCGGCGCGTTGCGCCGCGAAGGCGATGTGCTGGTGTGCGATGCCGATGGCACGCGTTGGCACGCGAAGGGCCCGTTCTTTGACTTCAAGGAGCCGGCCTGATCATGCGCGCCGCGAACCTTCGCATCCTCCCCAACCTGCTGCGACGCGAGTTTGCCGGTTACACGGCAGCGACCTTTCAGAAGGACCTGCTGGCGGGCATCACGGTGGCGGCGGTGGCGTTGCCGCTCGCGCTGGCCTTTGGCATCGCCTCGGGGGCGACCCCGGCCGCGGGGCTGGTCACAGCCATCCTGTCAGGGCTGATCATCGGCGGGCTGTCAGGCGCGCCTTTCCAGATCAGCGGACCGACCGGCGCGATGTCGGCGGTGCTGATCGTGATCGCCAATCGCTTTGGCGCAAACGCGCTCTTTCTGGTCGGGGTGCTGTCGGGGATCCTGATCCTATTGGTTGGCATCTTCCGGCTGGGCAGGGTGGTCGGGCTGATCCCGCGCCCGGTCATCACCGGCTTTACCAGCGGCATTGCGTTGATCATTTTTGTTGGGCAGATCGACAACTTCCTGGGAGTCAAGACCCCGGGGACGGAGAACGCGATGGCCAAGCTGGCGGGCTACTTCGAGCACGCCTTCTCGCCGAACTGGCAGACCATGCTGATCGGCGCCATCGTCTTTGCGATCATCTTTCTGCTTCCCGGGTCCATCAGCCGGCGCGTGCCGGGCTCGTTGATCGGGCTGGCGCTGGTGACGGTGCTGGCACAGGTGCTGCACTTCAACGTGCCCGTGATCGGCGACATCCCGCGCTCGATCCTGCTGGATGAGCGCCTGACGTTCAATGCCGATACGTTTGCCCATCTGCCCGATCTGATCATCCCTGCGGTGAGCGTGGCGGCGCTGGGGGCCATCGAGTCGCTGCTGTGCGGCGCGGTGTGCGCCAACGCGACCGGCAAGAAGATGGACAGCGATCAGGAGCTGGTGGCGCAGGGCGTGGGCAACCTCATCATCCCGTTCTTTGGCGGGGTGCCCGCGACTGCGGCCATCGCGCGTTCGAGCGTCGGCATCGCCAGCGGCGGCGTCACCCGCATGGTCAGCATCGTGCACGGGCTGGTGCTGCTGCTGTGCGTCTTTGCGCTCGGGCCGATCCTCGCCGTCGTACCGCTGGCCGGGTTGGCGGGCGTGCTGATGGCGACCGCGGTCCGCATGAACGAGTGGCGCGAGATCCGCTGGATGCTCAACCACCGCTTCAAGAGCTCTATCACCGCCTTTGCGGTGACGATGCTGGCGACGGCGTGGCTGGACCTCACCCAGGCCATTCTGATCGGGATGGCGCTCAGCGCGCTGATCTTCATGTGGCGGGTGAGCGATGTCTCGGTCGAGCGACGCGAGGTCGATCTGGCCGCGCTGCGCAAACAGGGTCACGTCATCGACCGGCTGCACGATTCTATGGCGGTCATCTACGTGACCGGGCCGATGTTCTTTGCCGCGGCCGGCTCCCTGCGCGAGAGCTTCGAGGAGCATCCTGAGGACCGGGCCCTGATCCTCTCGATGCGCGGTGTGCCGCTCATCGACGTGAGTGGTCTTGAAGTGCTGGAGGAGCTGCTGGAGAAGCAGCGCGCCCGCAACGGCGTGCTGATGCTGGCCGCCGTTCAGCCCGCCGTCCGCGAGATGCTGGAGCGGGCCGGCCTGGCCGGGCGCATCGGCGCGGACAACATTTTCTGGAGCGCGGACAAGGCGATTCTGGCCGCCAACGCGCGCTTCGCGGCCGAGTAGCCCATCGCGGCGGGTGCCTTGATGCGCTGAACGCGCGCTGATAGCGCGCTCAGCTTTGCGCAGCGCCGGGTCGCGTAATCGCATAATCCGGGGATGTGGCGGGCCCGGCTTGTCGCGTTCAGCCTATGTGTGGGACTGTGCGGTTGTGCGGTGGTGCCTGTGGCGACCGCAGAGCCTGCGGTGACCGCAGACGGCGGACCGCGGACGGCAGAGCCTGCGGCGACGGCAGTGCCCGTGGCGACGGCCGAGCCTGCGGCGACCGCAGACGGCGGACCGCGGACGGCAGTACCTGCTGCGACGGCAACGCCAACGTCAACGCCCACACCGACGCCACCGCGCTGGCGCGTGGAGGTGGTTGCCGACGAGATCGACCATCCGTGGAGCCTCAACTTCGCGCCGGATGGGCGGCTGTTCTTCACCAGCCGCGATACGGGTGTAATCAATACGTTGGACGTTGAGCACGGCGCCCTCACCGCATTGCGAGGCCTGCCACGCATCCGCACCGGTGGTGAGGCGGGGCTGCTCGGCATGGCGCTGGATCCCGACTTCGCCCGCACTGGCTGGTTGTATGTCTGCTTCAGCTATACCAGCGCCGGCAACGCGCTCAATCGCCTGAGCCGCTTCACGCTGACCGGCACCACGCTGGGCGAGGAGAAGGTCCTCCTCGACGCGCTGCCGGGATCGATCTATCACAACGGCTGTCGCGTGCTGTTTGGTCCGGATGGCTTGCTCTACGCCAGCATGGGCGATGCGCAGGACTCCGAGCGGGCGCAGTCCCCGGCCTTTCTGGGCGGCAAGGTCTTTCGCATCCTGCCCGACGGTGCGATCCCGGCTGGCAATCCGTTTGGCAACAGCCCGATCTGGACGGTCGGGCATCGCAACCCGCAGGGATTGGCCTTCAATCCCGTGACCGGCGCGCTGTGGAGTACCGAGCACGGCCCCGACACGCGCGACGAGGTGAACATCCTGCTGCCCGGAAAGAACTACGGCTGGCCGACCTGTCAGGGCACCCAGGCGCCCTGCCCAGCGGTCAAAGACTACATGCCGGCTGTCGCGCAGTTCGATGACAACGCCACCATCGCGATCAGCGACCTCGTCTTCTACACCGGGCAGGCCTTCCCGGCCTGGCGCAGCCACCTGTTCTTCGTCTCGCTCAAGACCGGCCGGCTGTATCACGCCGTGACCGATGGCGACCGGCTGTTGTCGAGCGAAATTCTGATCGACAACGCCCATGGCCGCCTGCGCGACATCGCGGTTGGCCCGGACGGCTTTCTGTACTTCAGCACCGACGCCACGCTGGGGCAAATCCTGCGTCTGCGGCCCGCCCCCTGAGTTCCGGCCCGGCCGCCCCCGTCATACAATCGCCGGATGCCCCTCACGGTCCAGGAAATCGACACCACCGATCGACGCGCCGTCGACGCCTTCATCGCGCTGCCCTTTCGGCTGTATCGCGATTGCCCGCCGTGGGTGCCGCCCCTCGTGGGCGACACGCGGTTGATGCTCAACCGGCGCAAGTACCCGTATTACGCGCACAGCGACGCCGCGTTCTTCTCGGCCACCCGCGATGGGCGCGTGGTCGGTCAAATCGCCGTTCTGGAGAACCGCAACTACAACGCCCACTGGAAGAGCCAGACGGCCAACTTCTACTTCTTCGATTGCGAGGATGACGCCGAGGCGGCGCGTGGCCTGTTTGCCGCCATCGAGGACTGGGCGCGCAGGCGAGGGTTGACAAAAATCGTTGGATCGAAGGGCTTCCTGCAGGGGGATGGCCTGGGCGTGCTGGTCGAGGGGTTCGAGCACCACCCGGCGATTGGCATCCCCTACAACCACGCCTACTACGGTGCGCTGATCGAGGGGGCTGGCTACACGCGCCAGCGCGACTTCATGTCGTTGTATCTCGCGGGAAACCCGACCCTGCCGCCGCGCGTGTTCGAGATCGCCGACCGCATGATGGCGCGGCGCGGCTTCACGATCAAGACCTTCGAGACCAAGGCCGAGCTCAAGGCCTGGATCCCGCGCATCGTGCAGACCTACAACGAAGCCTTCGAACGCAACTGGGAGTTCAATCCGGTGACCGAGGCCGAGGCGCGCGTGATCGGCGAGCGGCTGATGATGGCCGGCGAGCCGCAGCTGATCAAGCTGGTGATGAAGGGCGATGCGATTGCCGGCTTCCTGTTCGGTTTTCCCGACCTGAGCGATGGCATCCGCAAGGCAAAGGGTCGCCTCTTTCCGTTTGGCTTGATCTGGATCCTGCGCGAGTTCAAGCGCACGCGCTGGCTGAACCTGATGGGCGCGGGCATCCTGGCGCCGTATCGCGGGCTGGGCGTCAACGCCATCCTGTATGCCGAGATGTTCCGCACCATCGCGAGCGGGCGCTTTGAGCATGCCGACATCGTGCAGATCGAGGAGAGCGTGCTCACGCTCGACGACGCGCTCCGCATGGGCGCGCGAATTTACAAGAAGCACCGCATCTACGAGAAGGCGCTGTAGTCACCGCGTTCGGCCGCGCGCAGGGCCTCGGGCGTGTCGACATCCACCAGGATGCCCGGGTCGTCGACATCGACCCAGCGGATCGCCTCGGCGCGCGCGGCGAGCAGGGCGCGCATCTGCGCCCCGGCGCGCAACGCAAGCACTTCAGGCCACACCGCCCGGCCGAAATACACCGGATGCCCGCGCTGCCCCCGGTGGCGCGGCGCAGCGATGCCAGCAGCCCCGCCTGCCGCGGCCACGCGGTCCATCACCGCCGCGCTGAGCAGCGGCATGTCACCGGGGACCACCAGCGCGCCCTGCGCCCGCGGGGCATTGGCCAGCAGCCAGGCCACGCCGACCTTGATCGAGGAGGCCATCTCACCGCTGGCATGCTCGGGGTTGTGGACGAGCGCGTAGGGCACATCGTCACCGAGCGCGCCTTCGATCGCGGCCGTCACGGCCGCGGCGGCATGCCCGGTCACGATGACGAGCGGCCGCGCCCGCGCGGCCGTCGCGGCGGCGAGGACGGCCCCCAGCACGCAGCCGCCCCGAAAGGGCTGCAGGAGCTTGTTCGCGCCGAAGCGCGTCGAGGACCCGGCGGCCAGCACGATGGCGGCGCAAGCGGTGGATGAGGGCGTCATCATCGGAAGTGTATCCGCCGCGCCGCCGCTCTACAATACTCGCCGCATGGCCATCTATCTCGATCACTCCGCCACAACGCCGCTGGCCCCCGCGGTGCGCGCGGCGATGGAGCCGTATCTCACGCACGGCTTTGGCAACGCCGCGTCGCTGCACAGCTTTGGACGTGAGGCGACGGCCGCGCTGGATGAGGCCCACTTCACGGCTGGATTCGCGATCGGGGCGCGGGCGAGCGAGATCATCTTCACCAGCGGGGGCACGGAGAGCGACAACCTGGCCCTGCGGGGCATCCTGCTCGGGCTCAAGGCGCAGACGGCTGCGCCGGCGCTGGCCATCTCCGCCATCGAGCATCACGCCGTGAGCGAGACGGCCGCCCAGCTCGAACGCCATTTCGGCCATCCGCGTCACGTCATCGCCGTCGATGGCCAGGGGCGCGTCGACCCTTCGTCTGTCGCGGCCACCCTGGATGCCGCGGGTGGCGCGATCAAACTGGTCAGCGTGATGATGGCCAACAACGAGATCGGCACCGTCCAGGCGATTGCCGAGATCGCGGCGATCTGCCATGCGCGAGGCTGTCTGCTGCACACCGATGCGGTGCAATGCCCGGCCTATCTACCGGTCGATGTCAACGCGCTCGGTGTCGATGCCCTCTCGCTCTCGGCACACAAGGTCTACGGGCCGAAGGGGATTGGGATTCTGTATCTGCGCGATGGCGTGCCTTTCATCAGCACGGCCACGGGTGGCGGGCACGAGCGCGACCGCCGGGCGGGCACGGTCAACGTGGCCGGCGCGGTCGGCGCGGCCGAGGCGCTCAAGCGCGCCGCGTCACGGCGCGCGGAGGAAACCGCGCGGCTGACCGCGCTGCGCGATCGGCTCATCGCCGGCGTCCTGGCCCAGGTGCCGGAGGTCGTGTTGACGGGCCATCCAACCGAGCGGTTGGCGCATCTGGCCAGCTTTGCCTTCAAGGGCGTCGATGGCGAGGTGCTGCAGATGGCGCTGGATGTCGAGGGCATCGCCGTGAGCACGGGCTCGGCGTGCACGAGCGGCAGCCCCGAGCCTTCGGAGGTGCTGCTGGCGATCGGCCTCGCCCGTGAGTGGGCGCTGGGCGGTCTGCGCTTCTCGCTGGGCGAATCCACCACCGAGGCCGACATCGCGCGCGTGATCGAGGTGCTGCCAACTTGCGTTGTGCGGGCCCGGGCGGCCGTGGACTTCCCGCTTCGCCCGGCGACGGGGCCGGCCCGATGACGCGAACCCGTGTGGTCGTCGCGATGAGCGGCGGCGTGGACAGCTCGGTCGCCGCGGCATTGCTGGTGGAGCAGGGCTACGAGGTCATCGGCATCATGCTCCGCCTGTGGGCGGAGGGCGGCGATGGGCCGGGCCGGCAGAACGTCAACCGCTGCTGCGCGCCGGAGGCGGTCGCCGATGCGCGCGCGATCGCGCGCCAGCTCGGCATCCCCTTCTACGACATTCACGCCGAGCAGCCCTTCAAGCAGGCCGTGGTCGACCCGTGGGTCGCGGCGTATGCGGATGCCAGCACGCCCAATCCGTGCTTCAACTGCAACCGCTCGATCCGCTTTGGCTTTCTGATGCAGCGCGCGCTGGCGCTGGGGGCGGACTTTCTGGCGACCGGCCACTATGCCCGGGTCACGCACAGCGTGCTGCCGGATGGCACCCGCCGCCATCACCTGCTCAAGGGCCGCGACGAGAAGAAGGATCAGAGCTACGTCCTGCACGTGCTCGGCCAGGCCGATCTGGCCCGGGCGATGTTCCCCTGCGGCGAGTTTGTCAAAGCTGAGGTTCGTGCGTTGGCACACCGCTTCGGCCTGCCCACGGCCGAGCGCCCGGAGAGCCAGGACCTGTGCTTTCTGACCCGCGGCGATTACCGGGGCTTTCTCGCGCGCAACGCGCCCGGCATCGCAACGCCCGGGCCGATTCTGGATCAGACCGGCGCGCAGCTGGGTGAGCACGCCGGGTTGCCGTATTACACCGTTGGGCAGCGCAAAGGCCTCGGCATCGCGGCGAGCTCGCCCGGCAGTGAACCCCTGTATGTGCTGCGCCTGGACGCGGCCCGCAACGCGCTGATCGTCGGGCCGCTCGCGGCGCTGGGTGGCACCCGCGCCTGGACGCGGGCGATGCACTACTGCGCCGATGCCGCGCCGCCGGCCGAGATGCGGGCCACGGCGCGCATCCGCTACAAGGCGCGCGAGGGCGCGGGCTGGTTTCGGCCGTTGGTCGACGGCGGGGCGATCTTTGACTTCGATGAGCCGCAGCGCGACATGACGCCCGGCCAGGGCCTGGTGGTCTATGCCGGTGATGAGGTGATCGGTGGCGGCGTCCTGGCGCGGGCGACCTCCGCAAACGCGGCCAGCATGTCGGCGTGAATGAGACCGTTGGTGCCGAGCGCCTCGCGCCGGCCCAGCATGTCCTCGCCGCCCAGGTGATCGCTCACCCGGCCGCCCGCCTCGCGCAGGATGACGATCCCGGCCGCCATGTCGTGACTGCCGAGCTTGATCTCCCAGTAGCCATCCGCGCGCCCACAGGCGACGAAGCACAGGTCCAGCGCCGCCGAGCCCAGCCGGCGGATGCCCTGCGCGCGACGCTTGAGGGTGAGGAAGGTATCGAAGTTGTTCTCCGGGCTGGTGTGGCGGTCGTAGGGAAAGCCGGTGATGAGCAATGAGCGTTGCAGCGTCTGCGTCTGCGAGGGCTTGATCGGGCGATCGTTGAGCGTGGCGCCGCGCCCGCGGATGGCGGAGAAGAGCTCGTCGGTCATGGGGTTGTAGACCACGCCCAGACACAACCCGTCGGCGTCCTGCAGGCCGAGTGAGACCGAGAAGATCGGCAGCCCGTGCGAGAAGTTGACCGTGCCATCCAGCGGGTCGACAAACCAGCGCCGGCCGGTCTCGGGTGCGCCGCCCGCGGGCTGCGCGTAAGCACCGCCCTCCTCGCCGACGATGCGGTCCCCGGGGAAAGCGCGCCGCAGCTCACCGACGATGAAAGCCTCGCTGCGCCGGTCGTATTCGGTGACCGGGTCAATGACCGTCGACTTGAAATCGACGCTGAAGTCGGCGCGTTGGACACCCTCGCGCAGGATGGCCCCGGCGCCACGGGCGATGCCTTTGGCAATGGCGAGCGTCTCGGTAAGTGAAATCATGACGCCCGGATTCTAGTGCCGGCGGGCCAGGGTTCGGGATAATCGCGGGATGCGAGTCCTGCTGCAACGCGTGAGCGCGGCCGCCGTTCGGGTCGGCGGCGAGGTGGTCGGTGAGATCGGTCCCGGCGTGCTGCTGCTGGTCGGCGTCACCCACAGCGATGGCGAGGCGCAGGCGGCCTGGCTGGCGCGCAAGATCGCCGGGCTGCGCATCTTCCCCGCGCTCGATGGCCCCTCGGGCTTTGACCGCTCGCTGCTCGACATCGGCGGCGGGGCCCTGGTGGTCTCGCAGTTCACGCTGTATGGCGAAGCGCGCAAGGGGCGGCGCCCCGATTTCATCCAGGCCGCGCGCCCGGAGATCGCGCAGCCGCTGATCGACCGCTTTGCCGACCTGCTGGCAGCAGAGGGCGTGACAGCAGTGGCCCGCGGCCGTTTTGGCGCCGACATGGCCGTGTCGCTGATCAACGACGGGCCGGTGACGCTGTGGCTCGAAGCCCCCGCTGCATGATGGATGGTCTGTGAGCGTTAGGCGAACGCGGGCCCGATCAGCCAGATCGCATGCGAGAGCGGCGTGGTGACGGCCAGCGTGCCCTCGAAGGCCGCCGCGCTGGTGGTGATGAGCAGGGCTGGGAAGGTGGCGTCGGGCAGACCCGGCACCGCGATACGCCCCTTGTTGAGCGAGAACGGCGCGGGTGCGCTGGCGGCGGTGGGGGGGCCACCCGATGGCTGGCGATGAAACGTCGCCCCGAAGGCATCCGCAAAGACCGTCCACGCCTCGCCGTCGCGGCCGCCGATTCGCGCCCGCAGCGCGCCGTCGACGACATCGACCGTGGGCGGGGTGAGGAAGACGCCGCCGAAGCCGCGAAAGCCCCCGATCCGCGCGACCACGCGCAGCCGTCGCGCACCCCCGTTCTGGCCCGGGACAAACCAGCGATTGAACTTGAGCTGTTCGAGCGTTGTACGCAGCGTGGCCGGCGCGGTCGCGGGTGGCAGCCCGAGCGCCACGGCGGCCAGCGGGGCGGGCAGGCCCTCCAGAAGGGAAAGTGCTTCCGTGCGGAAGTGGGCCATCCCCGCGCGCCAGGCGAGGGCCTGGCCGGCGCGCAGAAGAAGGTCGGTATCCTGCGTTTGGCGAGCCAGCTCGACAAACCCGGCCAGCCACTGCTCGGGCCGCGCGCCCGACGTCTGAGCCAGGTTGATCAGGGCGTTGCTCATTGCCGCCGCGAGGCGCTGCGGCGCGCGCGCCAGCGCCGGTGCCATGGCCGGCAGCGCCCGCCAGCCCGCGCTCACCCAGCGGTTGTTACGCTCCGGCCCCAGCACACCGTGCCCGAGCAGATCGAGCGAGAGCGCCACCAGCGCCCCGGTCACCGCGTCGGCGTCCCCGCCCGCATCGATGGCGGCGTCGGCGGCGGGCGCGACCAGATCCAGCAGCACGCGCCCGAAGGCGTTGCCGTCCAGGTCCGGGCGGAAGTGCCGTGCCTGCGCAAACACGGCGTTGACGCGCTCGCGCTGCGCGAGCAGGGCCTCCTTGAAGCTGGCGCTCATGTCAGCGCGCGCTCAGCCAGGCCAGGTAGTTGGTGTAGCGCTGGTGCAGATACTTGAGCTTGAGCGCGTCATCGAACATCGGACCATACATCTTGCGGCCCTTGCTCCACTCGCCGAGCAAACGCTCGATCTTCACCAGCCGCGCGCGGACGTCGGCTTCGGCCGCGCCTTGCAGCCCGCGCGCAAATTCGGCCTCCATCTCGGCGACGGGATCGCTCTTGTCCAGCTCGAGGCGGTCGTACTCGGCGCAGGACAGGTCGAAGAGCTTGCGGATCCAGCCCACCCGGTCGACGCGGTAGACCTGGTGGCCGGCGGCGTCGAAGAAGGGCGCCTCGGTGTCCGGCACCAGCTTGTCATGCAGGACGAAGGGAAGAATATTGCGCAGGTCATCGAGCGTGACATCGCGCTGGCCGCGGAAGTAGGCCAGCGCCTTGGCAAAGGTCAGCGTGGTGAGCAGGGCGCGCACCGAGAAACCGTTCTTTGTCGTGGCCCCGATGTCCTTGAGCTTGTCCTTGCCGGTGTCGAGCGCGCTCAACGCCCGGAAGTCCATCCCGGAGAGCTTGGCCAGGTCCTTGGTCTTGTATTCGACCTGCTCCGCGGCGGGTTCGAAGAACTCGAACTGGCTGGCGAAGAACTCGAGGCGGCGCAGCAGCGCCTGTCCGAAGGCGACCTCGCGGATCTCCTCGCCCATGCGGTCGATCTCGGCTTCGCTGAAGATGATCGCGCTCGGGACGGCTTCCTCCGGGCGCAGGTTCTCCTCCACCCGCGTGAGCAGCTCATGGACAAAGCGATTGTTGAAGTGCAGCGTCCGCACAACGATGTCGATTCGGTCGCGGAGCGCCTCGATGACCTGATACGTCCCGCCGCCGGCATCATCGTTGGCGGTGAGATACCAGGCCGACTCAGGGCACTCATAAATCTGATCGAGGATCTCGGCGTAGTTGTCGCCCATCACCGTGAGCAGCGCGCTCTGGGTGCGGGTGGGGATGCGGTTGTATTCGTCGATGATCTTGACCCGCATGGTCAGCCACTTGCGCCAGGCGATCTTGATCTCCTCCATGCTTCGCGCATTGACGAGATCGGCGGGCAGCGGGTTGCCGAGCAGATCGCTGATCGTCATCTGCGGCTGGCCGTGCTGCATGGCCCGGCGCGTCTCACGCACGCTGTAGCCGGCCAGCACGCCCATCAGGATGGCTGTGGCCGTCTTGCCGCGCCCCGGCCCGCCTACCAGCAGGCAGCGCTTGCGCACGGCGAAGTTGAGCAGGGGGAGCAGGACGAAGCTGCTGTAGCTCTGCCCCGAGGGCAGGGTCAGGCGGGCCCGCGAATCGCCAAACGTAAACACCTGGGGCGGCTGCGCGGTGTTGTATTCCAGATCGTAATGCGGGCTGATGATGGCGTGGTTGACGATCCAGAAATAGGCCTGCCGCAGCTTCTCGTCGAGCGCCGGGCCGCCGCTTTCGGTTTGCATCGGCGCGCCCGTGTCCGCGGGTCCGCGATAAAGGTCAGCGACATCGAAGCGTTTGGGCTTTGGGCCGCTGGCCGGGTTGGTGGGGGCTTCGGATACGTGGGCGAGTGGCGCGCGTTCGGATGGCATCGTCGCATTATCGCGAAAAGCCCTTGGCTCAGCCCGCCTATCCCCATCATCCGGCATTCAGGAAACGACACTACACTGCCGGCTCCAACAATCCCCCCGTCACACAAACACACAAAGGAGAAAACCATGCCCAAACACACATCCGCTCATGCCGCCGGCATTCCCTGCTGGAGCGACCTGATGTCGACCGATCCCAAAGGCGCGCGCGATTTCTACGCCAAGATCTTCGGCTGGACCTACACCGTGGCCGGGCCTGAGTTCGGCTTCTACGCCACGGCACGACAGGACGGCCACGCCGTCGCCGGGGTGGGTGGCGTGCCCCCCGGCTCGAACATGCCGACAACCTGGTCGGTCTACTTCGCCACCGACAACCTGGCCGCCGACCTCGAACGCGTCAAGGCGCTGGGGGGCTCGGTGCTCATGCCCCCGATGCAGATCGGGCAGGAGGGGTCGATGGCGATGTTCCTCGATCCCGCTGGCGCGGCCTTCGGGCTGTGGCAGTCGGGCAACCACACCGGCTATCGCCTGACCGACGCCCATGGGGCCAAGGGCTGGGTCGAGCTGGCCAGCCGCGATCTGGCCAAGAGCCGCGCCTTCTTCAGCAAACTGCTGAACATGGAGGCCGTTCTGATGCAGGGCATGGAGTACTACACGCTCGATCGGGGCGGTGAGCAGTATGCCGGGATGATGGGTCTGCCGCCCGAGGCCGGTCCCATCCCGTCGCACTGGGGGATCTACTGGATCGTCGACAACACCGACGCGGTGATCAAGGCGGCCACGGCGGCCGGTGCAAAGGTCATCGACCCGGCGGAGGACACCCCGTATGGCCGGCTGGCCACGCTGATGGACCCGCAGGGCGGCATGTTCAAGCTGATGCAGCCACTGCCGCGTTAGTCTGAACGTCGTACGCTGGACGGGCTACACATCCTCGTCCGGCGACTCGCGATAGACATCGTCGCGTCGCCCTGCCAGAACGTCGAGGGCATGGGCGACGCGACCCCCGAGGGACGCACCCAGCAGCCGGATGGCCACCGCCGGATCCGCAAAACGTACGGCGGTCAGCTCCTCCTGCTGCGGGACGATCGTCGCGATCCGCGCCTCATCGAGCACGCCGCCATCAAAGATGAACTGCAGCGACTCGGTGCGCGGCGGGCGGGCGGGGATGTACTCCATGGCCAGCAGGCGTCCGACCGCGATCACGAGCCCCACTTCTTCGAGCGCCTCACGGGCTGCGCCCATGCGCGGGGATTCATCCGCCTCGGTGACGCCCCCGGGCACCAGCCAGTCCGGGCGATAACCCGGCTTGACGATCAGAATCTGACCGGCGGCGTTGCGGCAGAGCACGCCGGCGGCCATGCGTTTGCGGGGCAACCGGGCCATGAACTCGCCCAACGGACGAAACTTCGCATTGATCGCTCCGGCGCGGGCGAAGGCCTGCGCGTGCGCCAGCCCGTGTGCGGTCAATGCCGCGGCGTCCAGCGCCCTGGCCGTGGGTGACCCGCTGCTGGTGCGCGCCCAGAAGAACAGCCGCGGCGGGGTCTGCGCGTAGTCGGCGCCGAGCGCCACGCAGCGCTCGACCTTCTCGCCGCTGGCCGCGGCGACGGCGCGGCGGAGGGCATCGGTGGGCGTCTCACCGGGCGCACCCGCCGTCTCGATCAGCGCGGGTTGTGCACCCCGGCCATCGACCAACAGCTGATCAGTCTCGGTGTAGGCATAGGCGCACACGCGCCAGGCGGGCAGATCCTCGGGCCACAGCCCTTCCACCCAGCCAGCGGATGGTTGATTTGTCATGGTTTGTCAGTTTGCGCCCAGTCGGACGATGGCGCGGTCAAGGCGCTCCAGCGTGATGTCGCGGCCCAGCGCATCGAGCATCCCAAACAACGGCGGGGTGACCTGCTTGCCGCTGACGGCGTTGCGGATCACCGTGAAGAGTTGGGTGGGTTTGAGGTTCAGCGCCACGCCCAGATCGCGCAGCGTGCTCTCGATGACGGGCTCACTCCAAGCGCTCAGCGCTGCCAACGCGCTGCGCGTGGCGCGCAACGCGGCCAGCGATAGATGCTGCTCCATCTTGGGCCCGATCAGCATCTCGGACGAGGGCGTGGCGATGTCATTGAAGAAGATGTCGACCAGCTCGGCCGCCTTTGTCAAACGGTCGATACGCACCTGCACGAGCGGCATCAGGCGGATCAGGCGCTCGAGCTTGTCGGGCGTATCGATCTGCACGCCGCCACGGGCGAGAAAGGGCACCAGCCGTCGGGCCAGATCGTCGGGCGCGAGGCGACGGATGTGCACGCCATTCAGCCAGTCCAGTTTGGCGTAGCTGAAGATGGCCGGCGACGCGCCGACCTTTTCGAGCGTGAACTTCTCGAACAGCTCCTCGCGCGTGAAGACGTTCTGCTCATCGCCCTGACCGGGCGCCCAGCCCAGCATGGCGAGGAAATTGACCAGCGCCTCGGGCAGGTAGCCCTGCTCGCGGAATTCGGTGACGCTGGTGGCGCCGTGTCGCTTGCTCAGCTTCTTGCCGTCCTCGCTCAACACGAGCGGGACGTGGGCGAAGCGCGGCGGCTGCCAGCCAAAGGCCTCGATGATGCGCAGGTGCTTGGGCGCGCTGGGCAGCCACTCCACGGCCCGCACAACGTGCGATACCTTCATCAAGTGGTCGTCGACCATGGCGGCCAGGTGGTAGGTCGGGAAGCCGTCTGACTTGAGCAGGACGACGTCGTCGAGGTTGCCGTTGTCAAACGTCACCTTGCCCTGGATCATGTCGTCGAGCGTCGTCGTGCCGGTCAGCGGCATGGCAAAGCGCACCACGTGCGGCTCGTCGGGGCGGATGTCCTCGCGCAAGCGCATGTGGCGGCGGAAGGTGAAGGCCCTCTTGTCCGCCTGGGCGGCCGTGCGCATGCGCTCCAACTCCTCGGCCGTCTCGTTGGCGCGATAGGCCAGCCCGTTCGCGATGAGCAGATCGGTGTGTTGGCGGTAGAGGTCCAACCGTTGAGATTGCACATACGGCGCATAGGGGCCGCTGACATCGGCGGCGCCCTCCCAGTCCTCGTTGGTCTTCATCGCCGCGAGCTGGGCGTGGTCGGGGCCTTCGTCCAGCTCCACGCCAAGCCAGCGCAGGCTCTCGACGATGACGCGCGCCGAGCCCGGGGTATAGCGTTCCTGATCGGTGTCCTCGATGCGGAGGAAGAACTTGCCGTCGGCGGCGTGCCGGGCCGTCAGCCAGGAAAAGAGCATCGTGCGCACATTGCCGATGTGGGGCTCACCGGTCGGGGACGGTGCAAAGCGGGTTCGGGTCGTCATCGTTCACCTCTTTGGGGGATAAAAAAAGCGCCGCCTGCCGGGATGGCGGGCGGCGCGAGGCAGTTCAGCCTATTCCTTGAGCCAGCCATCTCCGGCACGGGTGTATTGCTGGAGCTCACCCGGCTGGAAGTACAGCGCGATCTCGCGTTCGGCGGTCTCGGGCTTGTCCGACCCGTGCACGATGTTGCGCGAGATGTTGATGCCGAAGTCGGCGCGCAGGGTGCCGGGCGCGGCATTGAGCGGGTTGGTGGCGCCCATCGTGGCGCGCGCGGCGGCAATGGCATCCGGGCCTTCGAGGACCATCACGACGACGGGCGCGGAGGTCATGTAGGCGACGGTGCCCTCGTAGAAGGGCTTGCCCTTGTGCTCGGCGTAGTGCGCCTCGGCGGTCTGGCGCGAGATCTTGATCAGTTTGAGGGCGGCCAGGCGCAGGCCGCGGCGCTCGAAGCGCGTAATGACATCGCCGATCAGCGCGCGCTGCACGCCGTCCGGTTTGATGATGATGAGGGTGCGTTCCATAATGCCGGGATTATAGGCGAGGGCGGGCCGCGG
>JAIBCK010000148.1 GCA_019694215.1 Thermoflexales bacterium | reverse complement strand
CCAGTCCGACGTAGACCACCGCGCGCTTCCTGATGATCTGCATCCAGTCGAAGATCGGCCGCGGGTCGGAGAGGTCCGAATAGTTCGGCGCGAGCAGTTGGGCGATCTTGCCGGTGGTCAGCTTCTCGAGCAGCGGCAGCAGGCTCGCGACGATCTTGTCGAAGTAGGTCCGGTCGTAGCGGACTGCGCTGCGCAGGCCGTCGAGCACCGGGTCATAGACCCGCACCTGCGAGAGGTACTGCTCCAGCGCCACGACGCGCTTCTCGCGACCGATCATGTTGCGCGGGATGTTCTTGTCGTTCAGCTTGGCTTCGAGCTGCACGATGACTTCCCAGGCCTTCGGCTCGTTCTTGGCGAAGAAGTGCTGGGCGTACTCGATAAACAGCGCGTCGATGTTGATGACGTGGCGCTGGATCAACAGATAGTCGGGGCGCTGCCCCAGCTCGACCAGGGCGCGCGCGATGATGTTGACAAAGCGCCAGGCGAACTCGCGGAACGCCGCGCTGTTGCCCTCGCCCGAGAGCTGGCCCGCGATGCGCGTGGCGACTTCGGAGATGCGACCGAAGCGGCCCACGGCGTTGTAGCGAGCCGAGATGTCCGGCCAGCCCAGGTGAAAGACGTAGAACTCGCCCTCCCGCCCCGCGCGCTTGGCTTCCACGTACATGCGCTTCAGGAGATCGGCATCGCCCTTCGGGTCGAAGACGATCACCACCTCGTGCTGACCACCCACCTTGCGGCGGATGTCCTGGGTGATGAACAGCTCAGCCAGGCGGGTCTTGCCTACGCGCGTGGTCCCCAGGACCAGCGAATGGCCGACCCGTTCGCCAATCGGCAGCGTCACGTCGACTTCCTGCGGCTCGATGCCATGCAGCCGCGGCAATCCGCCGACCGGTGGCAGCGGGCGCGCCGGATTGAACGGACTGTCCCAGGCCAGGGCCTTCGCCAGCTTCGAGACCGGAAACGACGCGAATTCCAGCCGCTCCTCGATGCGCCGCGCCACCCGATAGACCGCAGTCGGCTCGACGTAGCGGCGGAACTCCGGCCGGTGGGTCTGCACGAGCCGGTGCGTGTGACGCTGGTCCCAGCGAAAGCCCCGACCGATGAACAGCCGTTGCTGGCTGACCGGCACATCGCGGCTGGTCATCACGTAGCGCGGCAACCGCCGGATGTTGCGCCGGTAGCGCAGGATGGCCCAGGCATCCCTCCCGCGGATGACGCCAAAGGTGAGAAACGCGAGCGCGCTGCCCAAGCCCAGCAAGGGGCTCAGCGCGAGCGACCACGGTGCCACCAGGCACAGAAGCGCGGCGCCGACACACACCGCGACGGTGTAAAGCTCCACCGCGGGTCGCAGCAGTACCTCGACGGAGTGGGGCTGGGCCATGGCGGACGCTTCACCGTATTTCGCTTCAAGGCTCGATGCCGGTGGCTGTGATCAGCACCGGGTAGTGGCGGATGCCGAGCCGTTGCGCCAGGTCGTCGCCGGAGATTGGTGAAAGCATGAGCCCGGGCGCGAGCCGGCGCAGCGCGACCAGGGCCTCGGGCGTGGCCACGTTGACCACCAGTCCCACCGCCCGCAGTTCTTGCAGGGCCGCGCGCCGCTGCCGCAGCCAGGCGCGCGAGCGATCGTCGTCCCCCACCAGGAACAACGGCAACAGGCCCGGTGCGCGAATCACGCGGCGCGGCTCGTCGCCCGTCGTCAGCCGCGCTGAGCGAACCGGCAGCATGGCCGCCTCCGCATCGGTCGGATTGTCGACGCGGGGCATCGGTGTCGCAGCGGGCGGCTGGGCCGGGCCGGCGTCCTGTGGATTCAGGGCTTGGTAATACGGCAGGGCCGATACGCCACCACGGTCCTCGACGACGATCAGCGGTTGGGACGCGGTCGTCTGGGTTGACCGGAGAGCGGTTTGCGCGACGGCAGCGGTGGCCGACCACAGCCCCAGGGTAATGACAAGCTGGATGCGCTTCATGGCGTGCGGGTCCGGGTGAAAGAGTTGGAAGAAACGGATGCGTCCGGACCCAGCACGCGGGCAAGGTGCCGATGAACGCTGCGGCGGTAGCGGGCGGCCGGCTCGCCGCCAGCGGGCCGGTGGTAGCGGCCGATGGCGACCATCCAGTCCTCGCCCGGTGTGTGCTGCTCCAGGAGGATGTCCGCGGCGATGGCGAGATTGCGGTACGGGTCGAGCAGGTCGCAGGGATGCTCGTAGCGGTGCGCGTGATAGCCGAGATTCACCTGCCCTAGGCCAGCGTCGATGCGGCTGGCCGGGGTGCGTGCGAGCGCTCGGCGCAGCCCGGTGCAGGCCTCGGCCCGTGTGGCGTAGCGCTCCGCCTGGCCGGCGACGTTGAGGGTCCACGGCCAGGGAATCAGGCGGCCGTGCAGCCGCGCGCCGCTCTCTTGCAGAGCGACCGCAAACAGCACTGGCGAGGGTATGCCCGCCCGCTGTGCGGCGAGCTGGTATGCCGGTGGCGGCACTTCCTGGGCCGATGCGATCGGCACCCAGGCGCAGAGGGCCAGCACTGCGTGTGCGGCCCGTACCGCTGCTACTGGCGCTGCCATTGGCCGTTCACCTCACGCACCACGGCGGGCAACTCGCCGGGCAGGCTCAAGGACAGCCAGCGGCCGCCATCATGATTGAGCGTGATCGTGCGCCCCCGCACCCGGGCGGGGTCAATGCCGGCCTGCGTCGCCCACTGGCGGATGCGGGCATCGTCCTGGCGGCTGCCGACCATGTAGAGATCGAAGGCCGTGCCAGCCGCCTGCAACTGGCGCACACGCTGTTCGCACGGTGGGCAGTCGGCCTTGACGAAGACGGCGAGCCGGCCTGAGCCCTTGTTGCCGGAACCGGGAGCCCGTGCGCCTGGCAGGTTCACGCGCTGCTGGCCGGGAAACAGGCGTTGCCACGCGGCGTCGTAGGCGCGCTGGTAGGCCAGCGTTTTGCCCACGCGCCGCGACTCGGCCTGCACCTGCAGCTCCGCGTAGCGGTTGCGCTCCTCGTCGCTGCGGGCTTCGATGCCCAGGGCGGTGAGTGGGTCGAGGTTCGGGGAGTAGATGCCGAGCGGTCCCTGCATCAATTGCCGATAGCGCGCCCATTCCTCGGGCCGCAGTCCCCAATCCCGCGCGAGGCGTTCGTCGAGCCCGGCGTCGGTGCTGTTTTGCACCAGGCTCGGGGTCACGCGGGAGTTCGCCACCGGCGCCGCCTGCGCGAATCCACCGGCTGCCACGATGGCGAGCGCCACTGCGAGTCTGATCGCGGTTGCAAAGCCTGGCTGCATGGCACGCTCCTACGGCAGCGCGACGCGCACGGTCTGGTCGTCCATGCGGAAGACGACTGCATGCGCGTCGATGGCCTGGAGTTGCCAGGCACCGATCGACTCGCCCTCGCGCAGCAGCCGCAGGTCGGTGAGCACCGCGGCGCCGCGTGATGCGATCGATACGAAGCGTTCGCCGCCGCGCAGCTCCAGACCGACCACGTTGAACGGCGGTTCGGGCACTTTGGGCTTGGCCGCCTTTGCGGTCTTGTGGGGAGCTGCCGCGGATGGTTCCCCCTTCGTCAGGCGCGTTTCGAGGACGGCCACGCGCGCCTGCAGCGCCTTGATGTCGTCGCCGTGAGCATCCGTCGCCTGCGCCTGTTCGACGTGCGCCAGCCGCTCCTCCAGCGCCTGGCGGGCGGCGTCGAAGTCCCCTTGGGCGACCGGCTTGGGCTGGCGCTTCGCGGCTTCGGCTTGATGTTCGAGATCGCTGACGCGAGTGGCGAGCGCCTGCACCTGGGCATCCTGTGCGCTGCTGCGGCTCTGTTCGATCAGGCGAGAGAGCCCCACGCTGTCGACAATCGCGATGGCGCTCACGAGCACCAACCAGACACCGGCCGCGATCTTCAGCCAGCGTGGGCGGCCTGCGCCGTCGGGAGACATTTGCGGGAGATTCATGGCTGAACCTCCCGGCCATCGGCACCTTGGTCCTCGTCCGAGGGCAGTGCGGCGGCGGTGGCCGATGGATTCGCGGAAGCTGGGATGGGTGTCGCATGACGCCTGAAGCACACCTGGCGAGCACCGTCATCGACCGAGACATCCCATGCTGGGCCAGCGAGTGTCAGCAGCGCATCGCGCAGCATCAACGGCCCAAGGTGCAGATGCGCAGCAGGCAGCGGCAACGCATACAGCGCCGTGGCATCCGCGGTATCGCACAGCCGATATCCCGAACGCCGCAGGACGTGGCGCAGGGCGTCGCCCACGTTGGTGTCGAGGCTTGGCGGGATCACGACTTCGACCACCTGCCGCATCAGGTCGCGCTGCGCCGGTTCTGGGACCAGTTCGACCAGCGTGTAGCGTCCGTAACGGACGACGGGCGTGAGGTCGGTGGAGGCGGCTGGCTCAGGGGTAATCGTCGCGGGGACCGGAAGAGCGGCGCGCAGCGCGGGCGCGTCGTCTGCGGGGGCAGAAATGGGACGTGCCGCAGACGTGGCGCAACCTGATAGCAGGATGGACTCGGCCATCACCGCCGACAGGACGGCCAGGCCGAGGAGACGGGAGGACTGTCGCATGGGTCGGTTCCTCGAAGATGGAGCCATCACCATCGCCGCGTCCGCACATTTGGGCAGCAAACAAAGGGAA
>JAIBCK010000147.1 GCA_019694215.1 Thermoflexales bacterium | reverse complement strand
GATGGTACGTTCACGCAGCCCGGCGGACCCACGCCGCGACCGAACATCGTCATTCGCGGCTATCGCATCCTCATCACGGCAGGGCAGAAGAGCTACGAAGTGCGCACGGACCTCGTCGGTGAACGCATGGTGGTCGTGCCCCGCTAACACCTGGCATCGCAGAGATTTGACGTGCGAAAACCTTGACTGTCGTCGCCAATCTGCTATAATCAACCTGTTTGAGGGGCAGTCATGACTGTCCCACGACAAAGCCGCCGATGTAGCTCAGCTGGTAGAGCACACGACTGAAAATCGTGGGGTCAACAGTTCAAGCCTGTTCGTCGGCATGGCATGCGGGAGTAGCTCAGACTGGTAGAGCGATTCCTTGCCAAGGAATAGGTCGCGGGTTCAAGTCCCGTCTCCCGCTCTGAACGAAAAAACGGGCGACCACCAGGTCGCCCGTCTTCGTCTTGGGCCTGTAGCGCAGTTGGGAGCGCGCCTCAATCGCACTGAGGAGGTCAGGGGTTCAAATCCCCTCAGGTCCATCCCCCCACAGCCGGCTTGCCGGCTGTTTTGTTTTTTCCGTGGGCTGGGCTACCACATGTCCTGGCTGCCGGCCTGGTAGGCGGGAGCGGGCTCCGCGCGCGCGGCGCGTGACTGTGGGGCCAACAAGTTCAGCAGTTTACGGGTGTAGCCCATCAGTTTTGCGGAATCCCGTACCCCCGCGCTGGGGATGAGCACATGACGGTCGCCATCGACGACGATTTCGGCGGGTTCCTTGACGGCGCAGTGGTTGACGCCGCCCTTGCCGGTCAGCGATTCTTGATAGGCGCCGATGTGCGCGACGACGACGAAGAGTTTCTCCGTCGGCCGGGGCACGGGAAGCCGCAGCCAATCGCGCTGAACGGTGCTGGGTGGCCAGACGTCCATCGAGTCGCACGTCACGCCGCGCAGCCACATCGGATAGGCGCGCCGGTTGGCCAGATTGGCCGGCAGGACGGGGAAGTCGTGGCCGAGCAGCAGGCCGTCGATGCTCGACTCGATAAAGCTGCCATCGACCACGCCAAACAGAATCGGCGCGCCGCCGACCGAGCCCTGGGCCTTCACGGCGAGGACAGGCAGGACGTTGAAGTTGGCCTCGGCGGCAATCAAGCTGCCGGGCTCGAATGCCAGACGCGGGAGGCGTCGCGCGCCGAAGCGGTTTGCCTCGGCCATGATGGCGCGCATGATGCCGGAAAACGCCGTGCCGTGGTCGTAGCCGTCCCCAATCAGAGGAAGCCCCCCGCCCAGGTTGAGCGTGTCCAGGCTGTCCGTGTCCTTGGCCAGTTCGAAGAAAATTTCGGCAGACAGCCGCGCGCCTTCGACGATCTCATCCAGGGTCGGGCTCGCCTCCGCTGCGCCGACCATGGCATGCAGCATGGTTGGGCGAAGCAACGTTTGCGTTTTCAGGCGGCGCAGGGCCGTTCTGACCTGGCGTACGGTCATGCCGAAGCCGGCGTTGACGATGTCGAGTTGGCCCCGGTTGGCGGTCACCCCAAAGGCGAGCCGAAGCCCGCAGCGCATCGGTGCCGCCGCGCGCCGGGAGAACCAGTCGACTTCATCCAGCGAATCGAGAATGGGCACGACGTCCAGTCCTATCGCATGGGAGCGCAGGATGGCTGAGGCGTAGTCCTCGATGTAGCGGTCCAGGCCCGCGCTGTCCTCGAATCGCGCCGAACGGGTCGGCAGGCGATCGTCCAGACGCTCCGGCGGAAGCTTGAAGCCGTTGCTGATCACGGCAAAGCCGCGCGGAAGCAGGCCCGCCTTGTAGAGCAGCTCGAGATGGAGCAGGTCCTGCGCGGAGCTGGTCTCGCCCAACGCGCCAGCCTGATACGCGGGCACGACCACAGCCGCGTGCATGCGGGCCTTGGCGGCGTAGTAGATTTCGGTTGCGCCGGTGAAGCCGGTGCGGCGCCGGGCGCTGTCGAGCAGGGCCCGGAGTTCGGTCACACGCCGGCGCACCCAGGTGGCATCGATGACTGAGAGCGGCGCATCGTAGCGCTCGACCCAGTCCAGGACGCGCTTGTCCCCGTAGATCAGGTCTCCGCGCCGGTCATAGCTGAATTGCTGCCACAAACCGGGTTGGGGATAGTCTTCACGCGTGGCGACTTCTGCGCGCACACGATCACGGTGGGGTGGGATGCAGGCGATGCCACGCTTTCGCGGCACCGTGACGCGGCGGACCTGGTCGTCGTTCACGCACGAATCGTAGCACGAACGCGGGCCTAGCTGTGGCCGCGTGAGCGCAGAATGACCCCGCTGGCGTGGCCGACCTCGCTGATCTCACCGCCCGAGAGCTGGGTGTCCGTCATATCCTGCTGGACGGTGCCGCGATACTGCTCCGGCACGCTCACCGCGCGCAGGCCGAACTCGCGCTCGGCAATCTCGATCAACAAGCGGGCCGGTGATTCGCCCGGGTTCAGGGCATACACGCGCGCCTTGTAGGTGGCCGCGAGTTGACGGGCGGTGGCTTCGTCCAGGTCGAAGCCACAGATCTCGTGCAGGAAGTAGTGGATGACATTCCATCCGCTGAGCGGGCCGAGCAAGATCTCCGACTCCGTGACGCCGAACTGATCCAACGGATGCGCCTCATACACAGTCGCGTCATTGAGCACGGCCTTGGCGTGCACGCCGGCGGTGTGGGTGCGGTTGGTCAGCGACACGGGTTCCTTGCCCGGGACCAGCTTGCGCATCTTGTCCGCAAGCATGACATTGAGCGGGTAGGAGGCGCGCAGGTGATAGCCCTCGAGCGCGTCATAGTCCTTGTCAATGAACAGGTTGTAGAGCAGGGCGGTCAGGCTGGTGATGCCGCTGCGCTCGGCGATGCCGAGCACCGTCGTGTTCATGTAGCGCATTCCGCTGCGCTTGGCCTCCAGCGCGTTAATCAGCGAGAAGCCGCGATCGTCGTGGAAGTGACCCTCCAGGTCGACGCCGGGGTAGCGCTGGCGCAGGGCGCGCACGCGCTGGGCGACTGAGGCCGGCGTCGCCACCCCGACCGTGTCCGGCGTGCCAAACCGATCAACACAACCCGCCAACTCATCGTAGACGGTGAAGAGATCGGCTTCGGCGGTGCGGAAGGCATCCTCGCCGCTGAAGCGCAGGACGAGGGCGGGGTGGTTGCGGCGCACATCCTCGATCAATGTCCTGGCATCGCGGGCGATCTGCTGCAGGTTGCGGCCATGGTTGTGGGCGCGGGACTGCTCCGAGGTGCCGATGTAAAAGTTCAGTCCATCAAAGCCCGCCTTGAGCGCGGACTCGACATCGGCGGGATGGGTGCGGACGTGCGCGAGCAGGAAGGCATAGCCCTTCTGCACGACGAGCTCGTCGCGCGCCTGTCGGATGGGGCCGAAGTCGGCAGCCTCCTGTGGGCTGACGATGGGAGCAAACAGCTCGATGAACTTGACGCCATACTGGATGAGCGCGCGGGTGATTTCGACTTTGTCGTCGGTGCTGAAGAAATACTTGTAGTGATCGTGCAGCAGGGACGACTGGGTGCCATCGCGCAGGGTGGTGTCGATGATTTCGAGCGCGCGAGGTCGATACTGGCGAAAGGAGAGCTCCACGGTCATGGCTGTTGCCCCCCGGCGAGGATGCCGTCGAGAACGCGTTTGAGCACGCGCACGCCGCGTTCAAATTCGGCCACCTCAACGTGTTCGATCGGGGTGTGGTCGAGCGCAGAGTCGCCCGGTCCGTATGCGACGGTCGGGCACTTCCAGTAGGGCGAAACGACGTTCCAATCCGAGGTGCCGGTCTTGTCGTAGAAGATGGGCCGGACCTTCTCGCCGCGGATGGCATCGACAAAGGCGCGCGCGAGCGGCGAATGCCGGTCCGAGCGCACTGCTGGCTCGTTGCCGCGGAAGCTCAGGGTGCTCAGCGTCTTGTCGAGCGTGCTGGCGGCCTTGAGCGTCTCGAACTCGTCCGTAATGCGTTTCTGCAATTGGCCCGGGGTGATCTCCATCGGCAGGCGAAACCCGATGTAGACATCGCACCACTCACGCATGCCGTCGTCGCCGGAGCGGATGTCGCGCAGCTTGGGCATGAGCAGGTCGAATGCGCGCTGCTTTTCACCGTTGTAGAGGTCGGCAAACGTGTGCAGGGCGTTCCACAGCTTGACGGCGTATTCGCTGGGGTTCGGCCCCGGCCGGGCTGTGTGCTGCGAAGACTGCTCGAGGTGGGCTTCCATCAGGAGGCGGCCCTTGTAGCCGGTGGTGATCCCATCGCTGCCGCTGGGCTCGCCGATGATCAGCAGGTCCGGCGTGTATTGCGTGATGACGTAGCGCGCGCCCTTGGCATACGGGCTTTCCTCGCCCGATGCCCCGATGACGACCACGCGCCACCCCTCGGGTACGCCGGAGAGACCCCGCGCACGACGCTCGGCCATCCATTCGCTGAGCGCGACGATGAAGGCGCACAACGGTCCCTTGGCGTCCACGGTCCCGCGCCCGTACAGCTTGCCATCCTCGAAGCGCACGGGCACCTCGCCCGCGACGGTGTCGATGTGGCCTAGGAAGACCAGTTGGCGCGGCCCTTCGCCCACAAGGCCGACCGCGTTGTCGGCATCGTCGACCAGGCTGTTGTCGAAGCCCAGCCGGCGCATCTCGCGGCTGAGCAGGGTCGCCACCTCGCGTTCC
>JAIBCK010000146.1 GCA_019694215.1 Thermoflexales bacterium | reverse complement strand
GCCCAGGGCGCCGGGCTGGCGGCGGGTCATCTCGTCCAGGCTGCGGCCGGGCTGGATCATCGGGAAGACGTTGGTCTCGGACTCGACGATGAACTCCATCAGCACCGGGCCGTCGTGCTCGCGGGCGCGGCGGATGATGTCGCGGCTCTCGGCGAGCGTCCGCGCGCGCATGCCGCAGATGCCATAGGCCTGCGCCAAACGGACGAAGTCGGGGCTCAGCATGTGGGTGGAGGAGTAGCGCTTGTCATGCATGAGCTCCTGCCACTGCCGCACCATGCCCAGGTAGTTGTTGTTGATGACGGCGATCTTGATGTTGAGCCCCTCCTGCATGACCGTGGCCAGCTCGGGGATGCTCATCTGGAAGCCGCCGTCGCCGGCGATCGCCCACACCTCGTCCTCGGGCCGCCCGAACTTTGTGCCGATGGCGGCCGGAAGCGCGAAGCCCATCGTGCCGAGCCCCCCGCTGGTGATGAGCTGGTTGCGGCGCTTGTGCTGGAAGTACTGCGTCTCCCACATCTGGTGCTGGCCGACATCGGTGCACACCGACACATCGCCGTGGGTCTCCTCCCAGATCGCGCGGATGACATGCGGGGCCAGCAGCATGTTCTCGGGCAGCGTCGCGCCGAGGATGTCATGGTCCTGGGTGTCCTTGCGCCAGGCGTTGATCTGCGCCATCCACTCGGGGTAGGCGTTGCCGGGGATCATCCCGGTGAGCGGGGGCAGCACATCCTTGACATTGCCGACGATGCCGATCTCGGCGGGGACGTTCTTGTTGATCTCGGCCGGGTCGATCTCGACGTGGATGACCTTGGCGTTCTTTGCGTAGGTCTTGAGATTTCCCGTCACGCGGTCGTCAAAGCGCATGCCCAACGCAATGAGCAGGTCCGCGCCCGCGATGGCGCGGTTGACGTAGGCCTCGCCGTGCATGCCCATCATGCGCAGGTTCTGCGGGTGATCCTCATCCAGCACGCCGATGCCGAGCAGCGTCGTCGCGACCGGGATGCCGCTCTTCTCGACAAAGGCGCGGAACTCGGCGTGGGCGTTGCCGTGCTTGATACCCTGGCCGGCCAGGATGACCGGGCGCTTGGCGCCGCTGATCAGCTCGGCGGCCTGGCTGAGCAGGCGGGTCGTGTCCTGCCGCGACTGGGGCTTGATCGCCATGTAGCCGCGCATCTGCACGCTGGTGATGGGCACATACTCGGCCATCTTCTGCTGCGCGTCCTTGGTGATGTCGATCAGCACGGGGCCGGGCCGGCCGCTGCGGGCAACGTGGAAGGCCTCGGCGATCACCTGCGCAATCTCCTCGACCTCGGTGACCAGGTAGTTGTGCTTGGTGATCGGCAGCGTGACGCCGGTCACATCGACTTCCTGGAAGGCATCCGAGCCCACCAGCGAGGAGGTCACCTGGCCGGTGATGGCGACCAGCGCCGAGGAGTCCAGCATGGCGTTGGCCAGGCCGGTGACGAGGTTGGTGGCACCGGGGCCGGAGGTGGCCATGCACACCCCGACCTTGCCGGTGGCGCGGTAGTAGGCGTCCGCCGCGAGCGCGGCGTTTTCCTCATGGCGCACCAGCACATGTTTGATGCGATCGCGATAGTCCCACAGCGCGTCATAGGTGGGGAGGATCGCGCCGCCCGGATAGCCGAAGACCAGCGTGGCTTCCTGCTGGATCAGGCTTTCCAGAATGATTTGCGCTCCGGTCAGTTTCATCGTGGCTCCTCTCATCCCCGTCGCGGTCGGGCGCGGCGGGGTCCTTGTTTGGCGCAACAAAAAAGCCCTCCGTTCAGGAGGGCCTCTTGTTTCGCTTCTGCGACCTTGTCTATGCTGAGCTGTCGCGCGCCATCCTAAACGAAGTCTGGTCCAAGCCCGCAAGGACGAGGACCGAAACAATAAGGACGACCGCAAGCAACTGCGACATGTTGGGTGACGTGGAGGCCAGTTATACGCAACTCGGCGATCTTGTCAACCCCCGTTTGGTGGGGAGTGGATTACCGCTGACGGCAGACCGCTGACGGCGGACCGCGCACAGGCGACGGCGGTCGGCCGTCAGCCGTCTGCCGTCGTTTGTCGTCCGTCTTCGGTCACCCGTCTTCGGTCGTTCGTCCTCCGTCAGCCCCCAGCGCTCGGCGGTAGTCCGCTCGCCTTCCTCACCAGCGCCGTGATGCGCGCAATCTCTGCCGGGCCGAGGGCCTTGATCGCATAGGCCGTCGGCCATAAGTCCCCGTCATCGAGCGCGGCCTGATCGCTGAACCCGAGCGATGAGTAGCGTGTGCCGAACTTGGCCCCGGATTGGAAGAAGCACACGACCTTGCCCGCCCGCGCGTAGGCGGGCATGCTGTACCACGTCTTGGGCCACAGCTCCGGCGCGGCCGCCAGGACGAGCTCATGGATGCGCCGGGCCAGGCTGCGGTCCGGCTCGGCCATCTCGGCGATCTTGGCCAGCACCTCGGCCTCACCGACGGCGCGGTCTTTGTCCGCGCGCGCGGCCGTCTTGAGCTCCTTTGCGCGCTCCTTCATCGCCGCCTTCTCAGCAGCCGAAAAACCCTCACCCGCCGCCGCCTTGCCTGCGCGCTTCGTGTCGTTGCTTGCCATGTTTCCCTCCCGTGTCAGATGTGCGCCGATTGTAGACAGGGCGGTGAACTTTGGCAACGCTGACCCGGCATGCTATGCTGATCAGGATCGACCGGGACACACACGGAGGGGAGCCACATGCGCAACGTCATTTTCCTGATGCACATCTCAGTGGATGGGCTGGTCGCCGGACCGAACGGCGAGATGGACTGGATCACCTACAACGAAGAGGTGGCGGAGGATGCCCACAGCCTGCACGCCAGCACCGACGCAGCCGTCTATGGCCGCGTCACGTACGACATGATGGCCAACTACTGGCCCAACGTGTTGTCCGACCCCGACAGCAGCCCCGGTGAGCGGCGCCACGCGCGCTGGTTGGACGCCGCCACCAAAGTGGTTGCCACCCACAGGCCGCTGGATGGCGGGTGGGCGGGGACCGTTGTCATCGGGAAGGATCTGGCGACGGAAATGGCGGCGCTCAAGGCGCAGCCCGGCAAGGACCTGTGGCTGCTCGGCAGCCCGACGCTGGCGCAGGCGCTCATGCAGCTCGACCTGATCGACGAATACCGCCTGAACGTCAACCCGGTCATTCTCGGGCGCGGGAAACGGCTGTTCAGTGGCCTTGACCTCCCGCGCCACCTCGCGCTCACCGCCGTGAAGTCCTTCAAGGGCGGGGTGACCGGCCTGCGTTACGCACGAATACGTTAACCCGCAGCGCCCCGCCTCAAAGCGTTTGACGCGAGCCGTCAGGTGTTTGTGGGCGTGACATCCCACTGGTTTTTCGGCGCGTAGCCGCACAGCCAGTTGAGCATCCGGTGCCGCTCGCCTGCGATGGACCCGAGCACCCTGAACTCCTCGTCGGACAGGGCGCGGTATGGCTTGCCAAGGGCGGCCATGTCCTCTTCGAGCGTGATGATCGTGCCCTGCTCGGCGAGCTTGCGCGCGGTGTATCGGACCGCATCCTCGTAGGTCTTCACGCCGAGCGCCCTCTCGGCCGCGGTCGGGATGAGGAGCTCGCGGGCTTCGATCCGTTGGCGGGTGCGTCGGCGCCAGTGCCAGAGCTCGGCCAGGTCGCGGGCGCGCCTGATCTCCGTCTCCGGCCGCAGGCTCGCCGAGCTGATGAAGGCGTTCAGGTCGGGGGTCGGGATAACCGTCCGGGGGTCCAGGGTCGATTTGACGTCAAACGCAGGAAATTCCTTTACCAGACCCAGGGCCCAGGCGAGCACGTGCAGGCTTTCCCCGCACCAGGTGGCGAGGCCGTACACTTCGGGATCCATGGTCAGCCATGCCTTCCGCGCAAAGTTCTGCTCCAGCGGTGTGAGTACGTCCCACAGTTTTGCGTCGCGCAGGCTGCCCCAGTACGCGTCGCGCGCGGCGATGACGGCGCGCTCGAGCCGCTTCTGTTCGCCCTTGTCCGTCTTCGCCAGAGTCGCCTTCAAGACGTCGGAATCCGGCGAAAGCCGGGCGTAGATAGCCACATGCCGAAGGGCGATCAGGCGTCGGGTGGCTTCCTGCGCGGTTGGTGGTGCGGAGCGTTTGTCGGCACACATGATGCACTCCTTTGGACGAACGGGCCGATGTCAGTCAGCGAGAAGTCGGAAACGTTGGAAGTATCGCACCCCTGCGGGGCAGGGCCGCTCCGGCGCGTGGGAGTCAGCGCGTCGGTGGGTGCCGCTGTCCAACGTCAAGACTGCGTGGGGCCGGCTACTGAGAGCGATTGCCACGCCTCGACTCCGGCCGCGCCCGTGACATGCTCGCGTTCCCGTGCGGCAGGCTGTCTTTGTTCCGCAGACGCCCCAACGCAGGACGCATGACGGATGACGCATGGGCTGCGCCCCGCCCTACGTGTCCTCGGAGAACATGCTGCTGATGCTCTCGCCGTTGTGGATGCGCCGAATCGCCTCTGCCAGCAGCGGCGCGATGGACAACACGGTCAGCTTGGGGATGCGCTTCTCGGGCGGGATGGGCACCGTGTTCGTTGTCACGATCTCGTCCAGGTCCGCGCGCGCGCCAAGCCGCGCGATGGCCTTGCCGGTGAAGAGCCCGTGCGTGCAGGCGACCGATATCCGCCGCGCGCCGCGGTCGCGCAGGCGATCAAACAGCTCGA
>JAIBCK010000145.1 GCA_019694215.1 Thermoflexales bacterium | reverse complement strand
AAGGTATAGGCTTCGCGTTCCATGGCGACATCCGTGAAATCAAAGCGTCGGTCGGGGTAGATCGCGTGTTCGCGCTGGTAGGCGTGCATGAGCTCATGCGCGAGCAAGCCAACATACTCGGGCTTGCTCATGTCATAGCCTTCGGGAATGCCGATGACATAGCGGTCGTCCATACCGTCGGTCATGTCCGCGGGGAAGCTGATGCCGCCGTTGACGCTTGCGAGCGGTGGTTTGTACACGTGGATGTCAACCTTCTTGAGCAGGTCGGGGTCCTTGGCCAGGAGCTCCGCCCCAAAAGGCGTCGAACGCAACGCTTTCTCGAAGGTCTCAATGTCCTTGCTTGGCATCATCGGGGATGAGACTACAAAGAGCCTTGCAGTCTTCTCCCACGCCGGATGATACCTGCGATGTTCGGGTTGGTCTCCGCCCCTTACCCCATCGCCGCCCGGGTCGCTCATCAGGACGGCACCGGTGGCGAGCTTTGTGCTCGACCCGGTGACGGACTCCGTCCCGGTTCCGGTTCCGCGCAGGACGGCGGCAGCTTCCTCTTCCATGACCTGGGCGGCGTCGCGAATCTGCACCGTCGCCCGGCTGGCTTCGCCAAGCGCGCTGACCAACCTGGCCAGGCTCGGGAAAACAGCACCGGCCATTTCGGCCTGGAAGGCGTTTGCGCCCTGGCCAAGCCAATCCCCGTTGGCGAGCACATCGGCGCACTGTTTCAGGTTGCGCAATGTTGCCCCAACGGCGTCGGACTCGCGCGACCAGAGCGCAGCGATCGACGACAGGGACTCGTACTCAAATCGAATGCGTGATGAAGACATGGTGAGACTCCAATGTGGATGCCAAACGTGCGGCGCCACTCGCCGGATGGCAGGCTATTGTATTGGGTGTAGTTTATGCGTCAGGGGGCGAAATGTCAATCCTGACGTTCCCGGAGGGCCGGGAAAAAAGGCCCGGGCGGCCCGGGAAGCCCTACGCTTTGAAGCGATAACCGCGCCCGGCCACGGTCAGGATGTGCTTTGGCGCGCCGGGGTCGACCTCGACCTTTTCGCGCAGACGACGCACCAGCTGCGCCAGGCTGTCATCGCGCACACCGCGCTCGTAAATCACATCTTCGGGCCATACCGCGCGGATGATGTCGTCCTTGTCGCACACCAGATCGGGGTGGGCGCGCAAGTAGTTCAGGAGCAGTGATTCCTTGGCGGTTAGCGCCGCCAGTCGCGTCGCGTCAAAGCCGCTCGCCGCCGCCTCACGCGCGGGTCGCCCATCCATCAGCAGGGCAATGCCGGTCAGACCCGCGGCGGTGAGCTGCGCCTCCTCCGGGGCGTCGGCCCAGAACTCGGCCACCCGTGCCCGCACCGCGGCGTGCGCGGCGAAACCTGCAGCGGTGGGCGGTGCGCCATCCGCGGCGGCCTCGCAGCAGGCGCGCACGAGCGAGGCATACCCACCGCTGTGCTGGGTGATTGCCTTGCGTTGTGCATCGGACCAGGCCAGGCCGCGCCGCGCGGCGAACGCATCGATGTTCCAGGCCACATCGCTGGCGGCCAGGGGCCCGAGCACCAGCGTGTTTGCATAACAAAGCTCCGCCAGCTCCGAACCATCGGCCAGCCCCCGCCGTCCGCCGAGCACGAGCGCCAGCCGGAACTTGTGCGCGTCGCGCAGCGCCCGCAGCGCGCTGGCGCAGGTCGATGCCTCCGCCGGGCCGAAGGCGTCGAAGCGGTCGAGCAACAGGGCCAGCGGCGCCCCGTCATCGCGCACGGCCATCGCCACCGCCTGCTCCACCGCGTCAAAGGCATCGCCCTCCCGCGTCACGGGCTGGCCGGACACGCCGAGCGCGATCAGGCGCAGCAGCCCGTCCGGCGTGCGATCCGTCAAACGATTGACGTCCACCAGTTGCCAGCGCGGCGGGCGCGGCGCGCACCGGGCGAGAAAGCCAAACAAATTGCTCTTGCCCGCGCCGCTCAGCCCGATCACCGAGACGCACTCGCCGGCCCGGGTCGCGGTGGCGATCCGCCCGATCTCACGGGCGCGGTAGTTGGAGGGGAAGTTCGACCAGGGATTTGTCATGGGGAGGGTTGCGGCGTCGGCGCGGCGGCGGGGAGGGCATCCGGCAGCAGCGTTTCGGCCTCCCGGAAGGGCCGCGCCAGCCAGGCCAGCACACCAACCAGCGCACCCAGCAGGCCGGCGACAAAGATCAGCACCGCCATCCCGGCGCCCGGCCCGACGCCGAACACGCCGCCCAGGCTGCGCGCCAGACCGCTCTCCGGGTTGCGCATCGCGGGTTCGAGCACGAAGTCGGCAAGCGGCCCCGCGATGAGCGGGGTGAGCGGGTTGGTGATCCACGCGATCAGGCGGCGCGCGGAGAAGACGCGGCCCTGCACATCGGGGGCCACCTTGGACTGCCAGATGGCTTGATTCGAACCGTTGGTCAATGGGATCAGCGCCGCGTAGAGAAAGCTGCCCGCCATCCACACCGGCAGGCCGCGCCCAAGGCCAAACAGCGCCGCCTCGACCAGCCCGCCCAACGCGAACCCGACGGCCACCCCGAACGAGCGCCGCTTGAAGCCGCCCCAGGCGCTCATTACGATCCCGCCCAGAATCGCCCCAACCGCGCCCGCGGTCTGCGTCCCGCCCAGGCTTGCGGCATCGTTGGCCGTGCGCGAGAGGATCATCGGCGAGGTCAGGGTGCCGACCACGCCGGCGAACAGGTTGCTGAACAGGAAGCCGAGCTGCAGCGCCAGCAGGCTGGGGCGGGCGAAGATGTAGCGGAAGCCATAGGCGGCCTCAGCCAGAAGGTTGCCTTTGACCGCTGTGCCTTCCACCGTGCGCGGGGGTTGCGGGACGAAGACGAGCATCAGCGCGCCCACCGCCAGCACAAAGGTGACGATGTCAAACGTGAGCAGGCCGCGCAACCCGATCAGCGGGAGCAGGGCGCCGGCCAGGATCGGCGCGATGACGCCCGGCGCGGCATCCATCAACGACATCATCCCGTTGACCCGCCCGAGCTGGGACTTGTCCACCATCAGGCTGATGCTCGCGGAGTAGGCGGGGAACTGAAAGGACTCGAAGATCCCGCTGATGAAGGCGCCGACGTAGAGAAACTCGATCCGCAGCGCGCCCACGCTGTGCAGGATGAAGATCATCACCGTCGCCAGGCCGGCCCCGATATCGCTCAGCGCCATCATGAGCTTGCGGTTGTGGCGGTCGACCATCGCGCCGGCAATCGGTGACATCACCAGCAGCGGCACCATGAACGCGACGCCGACCAGCCCGAGCGCTGTCGCGCTCTGGGTTTGCTCAAACGCCCAGATCGTCAGCGCGAACTGCGACATGCGCGTGGCCAGGATGGAGACGAGCTGCCCCGCCCACACCACGAGAAAGGCGCGCATGCCACGCGGTTGCTTGAAATTGGTCAAGTGATCTCCTCGGCGCCCGGCCCGGCGCGCAACGGATTCTAAGCCCGGCCGCCCCCGGGCGCTATACTGCCGCCGCATGGACAGCCTCGGATACATCCTCAAGCGGCTCCGCGAGAAGAAGCATTTCACCCAGGCCGAGGTCATCGAGAAGAGCGGCCTGGACCGCAGCCCGAGCTACATCTCCAGCCTGGAGACCAACAAGACCAGCCCCACGGTCGATGAGCTGGATCGCCTGGCCGTGCTTTACGGCACCACCCTGCAGGACATCCTGAGCGAGTGGAAGGGCATCCGGCCGAACTGGGACTTCACGCCAAATCCAGACATCCAACTGTTGATGTCCTTCTACGCCGCGCTGGTTGGCGTGCGCCGGCAGACCGCGCTCGAGTTTGTGCAGTATCTGGCCGAGAAGCAGATGATGGAATCGCGCAAGGCCGACGCCGCCGCCACTGCCTGATCGCCGGTCCCCGCCGCCATGACTGCGCTCTCCCTTGGGCTGATTCTGCTCTCGGCCGTTGGCCACGCCACCTGGAACCTGCTCGCCAAACGCGTCGGCGGTGGCGCGCTCTCGGTGTGGACCTACAGCGCGCTCGCGGCGCTGATCTATGCCCCGCTCGCCGTCTTCGTCCTCGCGTCAAACACAAAACCGTTGGGCATCGAGTCACTGGTCGCAATGCTGATCAGCGGCGTCCTGCACACGGGCTACTTTCTCCTCCTCCAGCGCGGGTATCGCGATGGCGACCTGTCGTTGGTGTATCCGCTCGCGCGCGGCACCGGGCCAACGCTCTCGACGCTGGCCGCCATCGCCCTCTTTGGCGAGCGGCCCAGCCCGGTCTCGCTCGCCGGCGCGGTGCTGATCGGCGTCGGCGTCTTTCTGCTGGCCGGAGCGGGCGCGCGGGCGGGCGCGGCGCGCCGCAGCGCGCACACCCTGCGCCTCGCCATCGGCTATGGACTCGCCACCGGCGTCTTCATCGCCATCTACACGCTGTGGGACAAACGCGGCGTCTCCGCGGTCGGGGTGCCGCCGCTGGTCTTTGACTGGGGCACCGGGCTGACCCGCGCCCTGCTGCTCACCCCCCTGGCGCTGCCGCGCTGGGCGGAAGTCAAACGCAATTTTGCCGCGCACCGGCGCGCGTATCTTGGCATTGCGCTGCTGGCCCCGGCCGCCTACATCCTGGTGCTGACGGCGCTGTCGACGACGGCCGTGAGCTACGTCGCTCCGGCCCGCGAGATCAGCATCCTGATCGGCACCTTCTTCGGGGTGCGCGCGCTCAAGGAGGGCGATGGCCGCCGCCGCCTGGTCGCTGCGGCGCTGATGGTGGTCGGCATCATGGCGCTTGCGCTGGGATGACGGCCA
>JAIBCK010000144.1 GCA_019694215.1 Thermoflexales bacterium | reverse complement strand
TCGGCGGTAATCCGCCTCCCTACTCCCCCTTCTCGATCAGTTCCTGGGCGATCTTGCCCATGGTCGTGCGGCGGGAGCGGGCGCGCATCTGGATTTCGTGGTACGCAGCTTCCTCATTGATGCCCGTCTTCATCAGCACGCCCTTGGCCCGGTCGATGAGCTTGCGCGCGGCCAGCTTGCCCTCCAAATCATCCACCTTTGCTTCCAGCGTTTTGCGCTCGTGGAAGGTCGCCACGGCCACGCGCATCGCGGCGATGAGGTCATCCCGCTTGACTGGCTTGACGAGATAGCCCTGCACCGGCAGCGCCGTGGCGCGGTCGAGCAGCGAGGCCTCGTTGTAGGCCGTCAAGATGATGACCGGGATGGGCCGGTTTCGGACGATCTCGGCGGCGGCATCCAGCCCGTCGCGGAAGGGCATCCGCACATCGAGCAGCGCGATATCGGGCTCCTCGCGGTGCGCCAGGGTGACGGCCTCGACGCCGTCGGCGGCGCTGATCACGGTGTGGCCCAACTCCGTCAGGATGGCGCGCAGGCCCATTCTGATGATGCTCTCGTCATCGGCGATCAAGACACGCATGGCTTTGCTCATGAAACTTCTCCACAGGGCGACCCAAAAACGGCCCCGGCTCACGAAACTCGTCATGGAGAAGAGCCGACGCAACTCACGCCGCATTATACGAGGCGCGGGTCTATAATCCGCACAACCGGCCCCAGTAGTTCAAATGGATAGAACAGCGCCGTCCTAAGGCGCGTGTTGTGGGTTCAAGTCCTGCCTGGGGTACTCGACCACCCGCCCGAAAAACATCATGCGGAGGACGATGTCCTCCGCATGACGCTCCCTCCCAACCCAGACTTGTTCAGCCTAGTCGTCGTCGACGAGATCCTTCAGCGTCGAGAAGTCCTTGAAGAGCGACTTCATCTCGGGCGGGATCTGGGCCTCATCGACCTTGTCCCCCATGCGTCCGAGGATCTTCTTGAGCATCTTGAGCAGCTTCTTGTCCTTGTCATTCAGCTGGGGCTGCTGCTGCCCCTGACCGCCACCACCACTCGGGCTGCCACCACCGGACGAGCCACCGCCTGACGGCTGACCACCCCCCGCGGCCCCCGCCCCCTGGCCGGCCACGCCACCTGCGGCACCCGTACCGACCGCACCCCCCAGGTTGTCGAAGATGCCACCGGTGCCATACTGCCCATCGCCATATTGGCCCGTGCTGCCAAACTGCCCATCGCCAACACCGGACTGATAGTTGTAATCCGGAGGCGTGTCGCTGTCGAGCATGTCAAAGGCCGCATCGGGATTCGTGATGGCACCTTCAGGCAGGCCGCTGTCGCCAAAATCACCTGAGCCGGAACCGCCACCGGAGCCCCCGCCAAAATCGCCTGAGCCATCGCCGGAGCCACCGCCGTCGCCCGAGCCACCACCGGAACCGCCACCCGAACCTCCGTCCGCATTCGGATCCAAATCATTGAAGAGCTGTGACGGATCAGGCATGCCACCTTCGCCGGCACCCGAGCCGCCGCCAGAATCACCGCCGCCGGAGCCATCGCCCGAGCCGCCGGAGCCATCGCCCGCGCCGCCGGCGCGATCGCCCGCGCCGCTGCCGCCACCGGAGCCGCTGCCGCCGCCCGAGCCGCTGCCGCCACCCGAGCCGCTGCCGCCACCCGAGCCACTGCCGCCGCCCGAGCCACTGCCACCACCCGAGCCACTGCCGCCACCCGAGCCACTGCCGGATCCACCGGCACCGCCGGATCCACCGGCGCCGCCGGCACCACCGGCGCCATCACCCGAGCCAGCACCGCTGCCGGCGCCGCCGCCTGACCCGGAACCTTCCGCGCCGCCACTGCCGGCCCCGCCGTTTTCGCGGCGCAAGGTGCCGGAGGCTTCCCCTTCGGCGCCCTTCATCACGTCGCGGACCCGCGCGGTGGCTGTCTTGGCCAGATCCATCGCCTCGGCCAATCGCTTGAGCGACGGAAAGACCGCCGAATCCATCTCCTGATAAAAGGCCTGCGCACCCTTGCCGATCCAGTCGCCACCCCGGAGGGTGTCAACGTTCTGCTTCAGGGTGTTGATCATCTGCTTGGTGTTGTCGGCTTCCTGACCGAACTTCGAGCTGATCTGGTTCAGTTGGTCGTAGTCGGACCTGATCTTTGGGGCGGGCATGAAGTACCTCCGGGAAAGGGCCTGGACGGTCCAGGGCGCTTTGATTTCTGAGCCAAAGCATAGCGGTGCCCATTCCCGCTGTCATGGGGTGGCATCCCGAAATCCCGGGAAAAGATTCCCGGCCGGAAAGGGAATTGCGCTAGCGCGAGGTCGCGCGCAGGGCCGCGGCGAGCGCGGACAGCATGCGGTCGACATGCGCGTCCGTGACAGCGGTCCCCATGTGCCCAATCCGCAGCAGACGCGCCTGCAGGGGCGGGAGCCCGGTGCCCAGCATGATGTTCTCGGCGGCCAGCACACGCGTGGCGAGGTCCAACGGACGCACGCCCTCGGGGCAGGTCACGGTGGTGAGGACGGGGGCCATCCACGCCTGCGGGACAAAGAGCGGGAGGCCAAGCTCGGCCAACCCGGCCCGCAGGCGGGCGGCGCGGCGTTCATACGCAGCGAGGCGCGCGGGCAGGCCCTCAGCCAGCAAAGTGCGCAGCGCGGCGAGCAGGCCCAGCATGGTCGAGCTCGGCATGGTGGCGGGATACGGGTGCCAGGTCGCCGACTCGCGCTCGTATTTGTCCCAGGTCTTGAGATTGAGGTACCAGCTGCGCGACTCGCTCATCGGAATGGCCTCGACGGCCGCCCAGGCCCGGTCGTTGAGCGCGACGATGGCGAGACCGGGCAGCCCTCCCAGGCACTTCTGCGACGCCGACAACACGACGTCGACGCCCCACGCATCCATGGGCAGTGGCGTGCCGGCCAGCGAGGACACGGCATCGACGATGCACAGCCGGTTGTGGCGCCGACAAAGCGCGGCGATCTCCTGCACCGGGTTCAGGATGGCGCTGCCGGTCTCGAGCTGGACGACCAGCACGCCGGCCAGACCCGGGTCGGCGGCCAATGCGGTCTCGAAAGCAGCCGGGTCGAGACGTTCGTCGAGCGCGGCCGACACGGCCACGGGCTCGCAGCCCATGCCGCGCAGCACCTCGCACCAGCGTTCGCCAAAGAAGCCGTTGTTCCCCACCAGGATGCGATCCCCGCGCCGAAAGAGCGACTGAAAGGCGACCTCACCGGCAACGTGGCCGGAGCCCGCCGTGACGTAGACGCGCCCCTGCGTGCCGATCACCTCGCGCAGCGCCGCCTTCAGTTCGAGGTGCAGGGGGATCCAGGCCGGGCCGTAATTCGGTCGCACCGGCGCGCCGACGGCAGCCAGGACTTCGTCGCCGACCGAGACCGGGCCGGGGATCATCAGGGTGAGGGGATCTTGATCGTGCATGACGGTGAAAACAAACACGCGGGGCGAGCCCTCCGTGCAGAAGGCCCGCCCCGCGACAGGATCGACCGAACGGTCAGCCTAGAACCAGTTCTGCTTCTTGCAGAAGTCGGTGATGACCGGGATGTTGATGTCCTTGCCCTGATAGGCCTGGATCGCCCAGATGATCGGCGGAATGACCAACACGATCGCAAGGCAGGCCAGGATGACCGTCACGGTCAGGATCATCGAGACGACAAAGGCCACCGCGGCGTAGGCCAGGCTCTGCACCGCATCCTTCTTGAGGACCGGGTCATTCTTCATGCTGTCCGAAATCAGGATGATGATCGGCATGATGGGCGAAAGCAGATAGGCCAGCAGGCGGTAGAGCGCCGTGTTCGAGTTGCTCGGGCTGTTCATGGTTTGAATTTTCTCCTAAATCGTAGATGCCTTCGATACGGTCTCTATTCTAGTCCAGCCCGTGCGGCTGACAAGTGCCGAATTTGCGCGAGGGAAATCGCTACAATCCGCCCTCATGCGCGTCGTCTTCATGGGCACACCCGCCTTCGCCGTCCCCACCCTGCGGGCCCTGGCCGCCACCCAGGCGGTGGTCGGTGTCGTCACCCAGCCGGATGCCCCTGCCGGTCGCGGCCGCGCGCTGAGTGCCTCGGCGGTCAAGGAGGCGGCGCTCGACCTGGGCCTGCCCATCCAACAGCCGGAGACGCTGCGGACGCCCGAGGCGGTGGCCGCGTTGGCCGCATGGCACCCGGACGTCATCGTCGTGGCTGCCTTTGGGCAGATCCTGCGGCGGGCAGTGCTCGAGCTGCCCCCGCTCGGATGCCTGAACGTGCACGCCTCGCTGCTCCCGCGCTGGCGCGGTGCCTCGCCCGTCCCGGCCGCCATCGCCGCCGGCGACGCGCAGACCGGGGTCACCATCATGCGCATGGCGGCGGGGCTGGACAGCGGACCGATCATCGCCCAACGCAAGACTGCCATCACCGAAGAGGACACCAGCGAGACGGTGCTGACGCGCCTGGCCGACCTGGGTGCAGCCCTGCTGGGCGATGTCCTGCCGGCCTATGCCAGCGGCGCGCTCGTCCCGGTCGAGCAGGACAGCGCGCGCGTCACGGTGTGCGGGCTGATCGACAAGGCGGCCGGCCGCATCGACTGGTCACGCAGCGCCGCCGAGATCGACCGCCACATCCGCGCGATGACCCCCTGGCCCGGCGCCTTCACGGCCTGGGAGGGCAAGCAGCTGCGCATCCTGCGCGCGCGCATCGCCCCCGATGGCGGCGAACCCGGTCTGCCCGGCACCGTCACTGCCCGCGACAAACGCATTTTGGTCTTCTGCGGGCGGGGGGCGCTGTCGATCGAGGAGGCGCAGCTCGA
>JAIBCK010000049.1 GCA_019694215.1 Thermoflexales bacterium | reverse complement strand
GGCGGCCGCCCAGCCTCCTCCGCCGGCCCCTGCGCCCGCGCCAACGGCCCAACCTGCGCCGCAACCGGCCCCGCAGCCACAACCACAGCCCACGGCAAAGACGCGCAAGTCGTAGACCGCCATGACCGCCGCACCGCTGCAACACCCGGTCGAAAAACCACCGGCCTCCCGACCGGCACCCCTGCCTGGTCGCAAGCCGGGTGCCGCCCCGGCGCCGCCGGTGGCACGCACCGCACAGGCCGGTCCGAAGGCTGAAGAAAAACCGTTGCTCGTTGGCGATCTGAGCTTTGCTGCCATTGGCTTCGCCGGCCTCCTGACGGTGCTGCTGATGCTGGCGGCCGCCTATCTGGTGGGCCGCCTGAGCGCGGCCGAGGCGCATCTGACGTGGTTCGTCACACGCGGCGCGGGCATCGCCGCCTATCTGCTCATGACGGCGGTGATGGTGTACGGGCTGCTGCTGAGCGCGCGCGCCGCGGGCAGCGAGATGCCGGCCCCCATCGCCTACGCCATGCACGAGTATTTGTCCTGGCTCGCGCTTGCCTTCACGGCCGCGCACCTGGGCGTGCTCCTGTTCGATGCCTATCTTCCGTTTACGCTGCCGATGCTGCTCACGCCATTTGCGTCGGCCTACGAGCCCGAGGCCGTGGCCCTGGGGCAGGCCGGCTTCTACATCAGCCTGATCGTTGCCGTCAGCGTCGTGTTTCGCAAGCGCGCCCGCCGCCTCTGGCGCGCGCTGCACTACGCCAGCCTGGTCGGCTTCATTCTCGCAACGGCACATGGGCTGTTGAGCGGCACCGACAGCGCGCACCCGGCCACGCAGGCAATGTATGTCGCCTGCGGCGGGGCCGTGCTCGCCATGACCGCATATCGCATCGCTGCGCGGACCCCGAAGTTCTGAGCGCCGGGCCTGGGCAATAATGCCCCTCCATGAAGAGCCCCATCGACCCGGCACGCTTGCGGAAGATCAAGCTGTTGGGTTATCTCCTCGGCGCCATCCTGGCCGCCATCGTGCTGACGATTTCATTCACCATGGTCGGTATCGAGCGCCGCATGGATGCGATGGAATCCAGACAGCCCGGGGAAGGCGCGCCGGGCCGCATCATCACCGTGAACGGGGAGCCCCTGCACGTGCGCGTGCTGGGTGATCCACTCAAGGATGCTACTGGTGCCCCGCTGCTGCTCCTGCACGGCTTTGCGCGCAGCGGCACCGAGTTTGGCAAGATCGAAGCGGCACTAGCCGAACAACGTTCAATTCTCATCCTCGATCGTTTCGGGGCCGGCTACTCCTCGCGTTCGACGGACTCGCCGGACCCCTACACACCGGCCGGGGAGGCCCGCATGATCGCCGCGCTTCTTGACCAGCTCGGCGTGCCGGCCGTCGACATCATCGGCGCCGCTGAGGGTGGGGCGGTGGCGTTGCGCCTGGCGGTTGATGCGCCGGCGCGGGTGCGGCGCCTGGCGCTCATCGATGCCCGTGTCGACGACCCGGGTCCAGATTTCATCGGCTGGCTGCGCGGGCTGATCCCCTTCGGTGCGCGGCGCATTTTGTTGTGGAATGACTTCGCCGGCGGGTTGAGCGACCAGGCTGCACTCGAACGGTTGTGCACTGATGCCAGCGCCTGCGCGGCCGGCCTGGATCCCGCCTGGCGCGCTCCCGGCACAGTCATCTCCGGCACGACCGATGCGCTGGCCGCCGCCATCGCGGCCCCGCACCCCGCCCTCCGCGCCGATGAGCTCAAAGCGCTGAAGGCGCCCATCGTGATCCTGTGGGGGGAGCGTGATGGATTGCTCTCGGCAGCCTATGGCCAGCGCCTGGCGGCAACACTGCCAAACGCAGAATTTAAACCCATTGCAGGTGCCGGGCACGTCCCACACCTGGAGCAGCCGGCCGCCGTCATCGAGGCGCTGAAGCCCTTCCTCGCGCGCTGAGCGACGCCGGGCCTACGCGTGCGGCGAAGGCAGCCGCGGGAAGGTCGCGGTCAGCCGCGTTCCCTGACCGGGGGCACTGTCGAGCGCGATGCGGCCCTTGTGCGCCTCCACCAGCGCGCGCGTGATCGACAGGCCGAGGCCATTGCCCGTGACGCCCTCGCGCCGTGCGCTGTCGGCGCGGTAGAAGCGGTCGAAGACGCGGGCCAGGTCCTCGCGCGCCATGCCGATCCCGGTATCCGCGACGGCGAGCTGGAGCTGGCCGCCCTGCGCTCCGACGGAGACGGTCACGCAGCCACCGCGGGGCGTGTAGCGCAGGGCGTTGTCGAGGGCGTTCAGAATGATCTGGCGCAGCCGGGTGGGATCACCCTGCATCAGGGCGGCCTCCTGTGGCAGGTGTGTTTTGAGCGTCAGGCCACGCTCCGCGGCGAGGCGCTCCATGCCGCGCACGGTGTCCGCGGCCAGCACGGCCAGATCGACCGGCTCCAGCAGCAGCGGCAGCTTGCCGGCGTCCAGGCGCGAGAGCAGCAGGAGGTCGTCCACCAGCCGGTTCATGTGATCGGTCTCGTCGAGGACATCCGACAGCAGCGCCCGTGGCGATTGCGCGGCGGCGGGCAGTTCGTCGCGCGCGGTCTCGGCACTGGCGCGCAGCAGCGTGAGCGGCGCGCGCAACTCGTGGCTGGCATTGGCGACGAAGGCCTGTTGCTTTGCCCAGGCCTCGCGGGCCGGCGCGATGGAGCGGCCTGACAGCCACCAGCTCGCTGTGCCTACGAGCACGGCCGCGAGCGCCGCCAGCCCGAGCAGCGACATCAGCAGGTAGTTCAGGATCTGGGTCTGATCGCTCAGCGAGCGCCCGAGCTGGAGCGCGGCCACCGTGCCGGCCCCTTCCACGCGCACGGTGTAGAGCCGCGCCAGGCCACCGTCGCTCAGGCGGACCGTGCGCCAGTCGCTGCCGCTCCTCAGTGCGCCTTGCAGGGCGTTTGCATCCACGCTGATCTGCGTTTGGGTGATGCCGCGTCCAAGCACGTTGCCCGTCGCATCGACGGGGAGCACATACACCGCCAGCAGGTCGGGATTGACGCTGTCCTCCTGGCGCAGCCGCGGGGGCTCCTCGTGCCGCTCGTCAGAGCCCCGGCGATCAGGGTCGCGAGAGACCGTTGTGCGTTGGGGGAGCGCGGCGAGCTGGGCGTCCAACGTCGCGTCGCCGGTGTCGCGCGCACCGAGCGCGATGACCTCGGTGCTCATCTTCTGACGCAGGGCGCTGTCCGTGGCGGAGAAAAAATAGTTTGACAGCAGGCCGTATGCGCCACCACCAATCAACGCCACCAGCGCCAGCGCGGCCAGCAGATAGACCAGCGTCATGCGTCGGCGCAGGCTTTTCAGCGCGGGAAGGTCGGGTGAAAACGTCATGCGGCTGGATCGAAGCGGTAGCCAACGCCGCGGACGGTCTGGATCAGACGGCCAGGATCGCCCTCGGCCGCATTGAGCTTGCGGCGCAGATACGAGACATACAGGTCGACCATCCCGGCCTGGACATCGCGGTCATACGACCACACCGCGGACAGGATTTGTTCGCGCGAGAGGGCCTGACCGCGATGCCGGACGAAGAGCTCCAGCAGATCCCACTCGGTCGCGGTGAGGTCGAGCGCGGTCGTCCCGACGCGCGCGGTGTGTGCGCGCGTGTCCAGCACGATGGGGCCGGCGCGCATCTCGCCATCGCTCTCGAGCTCGGGCTGAAAGCGTCGGCTGAGCGCGCGCACGCGCGCCTGGAGCTCCTCCAGCGCAAAGGGCTTTGTGAGGTAGTCATCGGCACCGGCATCCAGCCCGGCGACGCGGTCCTCAACCTGCCCGCGCGCCGTGAGCAGCAACACGGCCGTGCGCAGACGGGCCGCCCGGATGCCGCGGCAGATCGAGGGGCCATCGCGGCCCGGCAACATCCAATCGATGATGGCGACATCGCTGGCGCCGTTCAAAGCCGCCGCCAGCCCGCTCTCGCCGTCATGAAAAACGTCGACGCTGTGCTGATCGCGCACCAACGCGCGCGCAATCAGGGCGGCAAGCTTCTGGTCGTCTTCGATCACCAGGATACGCATGGTCGCCACGGAGCATAGCAGCGCTTTCCATGAATTGGCTGTGAAAGCGCGTTCGCAGGGCCCGTCGCTTTCACAGAATTGCGCCCTATCGTCTTCGGCGAGGTGAATCATGAAGTATCAATCAACCATCCGCCGAATGCAGATCGCAACGTTCCTGACCAGCCTGGTCATCGCCATGTCGGTGGTTGCCCTGTTGCTCTTCAATGCCGTGGGCAAGGAACAGAACGCCTCCCTCACTGCGGCGACAGCAGTCGCCAACAGCAACAGCGTTGCGGTGGTTGCACCCCTCCCGACCTCGACCACGGTGGTAGCCGTGCCCGCTGTCACGACAGCGACCCTCGCGCCCGCGACGGCCACGCCTGCTGCAACGGCAACAGCCGCGGCCACGGCGACCAAGACCACGACGGTGACGACGGCCAACTCGAGCACGGTCAGCGCCGCGGTCAAGGCACCGACGACCAAGACGCGGACGTCTTAACGCATTCTTTACAGGATTCGGGGAATCTTCGCGCAATTGCGATGACTTTCACAGGAATTTCCTGTTTTATCCCCCTACTGTCCTGAACGTGAAGGCTGTGTGGAGAAAAACCATGAAACGAACGACTGTTCTGATGCTGAGTGGTGCCGCCGCCGGTGTGTTGGGCCTCGGGCTGATTGGCAGCCTGGCCGTGACCGCCAGCATCGTCAATGCCGGGGTCGCTGCGCCGCCGACGGGCTTCGTCCTGCCGACGACGGCCACCGTCACCACGCCTGCGCGGCCCGCCTTCGCCCCGCGCGAGGGTCAGGAACGGGTTCGGCCGGGTGAGGTGACTCGCCCCGATGACAGACATCAACGCGGTGGAGACCGCCGCTAGACGAGCACACGCGACTTGCAGCGATTGTGCAACGGAGAATGGAATGAACAAATACTCGGAATCCCTGCGCGCGATGAAGATCGTGAGCGTCCTTGGGAGTGGCGTCGTAACGTTGGCCGTTGTGGCCACCCTGATGCTGAACGCACTCGGTGCGCCGCAGGAGACAGCCATTGACACGGTCGAGGTTGCCCGGGCCAACCCCGCAACCGCGACGCCGGTCCCGACCGCGACCACGCCGGCCCGGGCAACCACGGTCACCCAGCGCCCCGGCGTCGTGGCGACCCCAACCCCGGCCGCAACGCGGGCGGCGACCCCGACCGTGACTGCGCCCAGGGCCACGCCTCAGGTCCAGGTCGCGCCTCAGCCGCGCACCCGCACGCGCAAGTCCTAACTGGAACAACAAGATCGCGTCATTCGTGACGCCTGGAGACAACACATGGCATCGCAACAACCGCTCCCGGGCTCCCGACCTCCTGTGTCGGCAGTTCCCGTTGGACGCGCCGCGCCGGTTCGCCCACACACCGCCCCGCCGGAGAAGCCGCTCCTGCTCGGTGATGTCAGCTTCGTGCTGATCGGCCTGACCGGCGTGCTCGTCATCGCGCTGGCGATGGCCTGCGCCGTCCTGCTCGGCGCGTTGCAGGGCGTCGACATCAACCTGGTCTGGTTCGCGACGCGCGGCACCGGCATTGCCGCCTACCTGCTGATGGTCGGCGTGATGATCTACGGCATCCTGCTCAGCGCCCGCGCGAGCAACGGTGAATTGCCGGCACCGGTGTCCTACGCCATGCACGACTACCTGACCTGGCTGTCGCTGATCTTCACCGCCGTGCACGTCTTCGTGCTACTGCTGGATCAGCACGTCGGATACTCGCTTGCGCAGCTGCTGATCCCTGGCACCTCGGCCTACCAGCCGCTGTGGATCGGGGTCGGGCAGGTCGGGACGTATGTCTTCCTGGCCGTCACGCTGAGCCTGTATGTCAAGAAGCTGATCGGACAGCGCACCTGGCGCATCATTCATTATCTGAGTTATCTTTCCTTCCTCATGGTGCTTGCGCACAGCCTCTTCGCCGGTTCGGACACGACCTCGCTGGTCATGCAGATCGTATACGCGGTCAGCGCGATCGCGGTCACGGGTCTGACGGTCTACCGGGTGCTGTATGCCATCGTGACACGGGGCAGGCGGCGTGTGGCGTGAACGACACTTCCGGGTGATGAACACCGACTGCGCGGCCTTTCTGCAATGCGAGGACGCGCGGCGGGGAGAGCGCTCGATGGACGCCATCGAGCGTTTCTTCCTGCAGGTCGAGTGGCGCTTCAGCCGATTTCGCCCGGACAGCGAAGTCTCACGCTTTAATACCACCCGTGAGCATCGTCCCTCGAGGCTGCTGAGCGACCTGTTGCAGGTGGCCGAGCCCCTGCGCCGCGGCTCGGGCGGGCTGTTCAACCCGCTGGTGGGCGCGCAGGTGATCGCGGCAGGTTATGACCGAACCTTTGATGCCATCGGTTCCGGCAGCGTGCAGCGTGGCCCGGCGGGCGGTGAGGGCGCCCCGGTGAGCGGTGGCCTGATCGCCCTGGGCGATGGGCGTTACCGTCTGCCGGAGGGCACGCGCCTCGACGTCGGTGGCATCGCCAAGGGCTGGGCGGCCGACCGCGGCGCGGAGTTCCTGGGCCAGCTCGGCCCGGCCTGCGTCGACGCGGGTGGGGATGTTCGGGTGGCGGGCGCGTGGCCGGCCGATGGCGGGTTTGAAATCGAAATTGAAAATCCCTTCCTGCCCGATACCGACCTCGGCACGCTGCGGCTGACCGAAGGTTCGCTGGCGACCTCGGGCATCGCCAAGCGGTGGTGGATGAGTGGCGGCGAGCTTCGTCATCACCTCATCGATCCACGGACCGGCAAACCGGTCGATACCGAGCTGCTGTGCGTGACCGCGCATGCCCCGACCGCCGCGGAGGCCGAGGTCGCCGCAAAGACGGCCTTCATCCTGGGAGCCGAGGAAGGCGCTGCCTGGCTGAACGCGCACGGGTATGCGGGATTGTTCGTGGCGCGGGATGGCGCGGTAACGGGGGATCTGCTGCAGGGTTGAACGCGCCATCGCCCGGGCCTTGCGATGCGCAAAACGCTGTTTTTTCGGGGATACACTACAGCTTTGATCGATCTCTGTGCGCTCGGACAGAATCGCCCGGGCGCGTGTTCGAACTCATCATGCTCAATTCTGTATCCACACCTTTTCGTGTCGCGATCAGCACCGGAGGCGGCGACGCGCCGGGCCTGAACGCCGTCATTCGCGCCGCCGTGCTCTCCGCGCTCAACCGCGGTTGGGAGTGCTATGGCATCCGCGACGGCTTCGCCGGCATTCTGACGCCCAAACTCTACCCGCACGGGGGCGTCATCCCCCTCACCCGTGACATGGTGCGCGGCATCACGAGCCTTGGCGGCACCATCGTTGGGACGACCAACCGCGGCAACCCGCTGCGCTATCCCACCAAGCTGCCGGACGGCTCGATGATCGAGCGCGATCGCACCGACGAGCTCGTCAATGGCCTGGCCGTGCACGGCATCGACGCCCTGATCTCGATCGGCGGCGATGGCTCGATGGAAATCGCGGCGGCGCTGGCGAAGAAGGGCGTCAAAGTGATTGGCGTCCCCAAGACCATCGACAACGACCTCGAGGGCACCGTCGCCACCTTCGGCTTTGACACCGCGGTTGCCTTCGCCACCGAAAGCCTGGATCGCCTGCAGACGACGGCGCAGGCCCACCAGCGCATCATGGTGGTCGAAATCATGGGGCGTTATGCGGGTTGGATTGCCCTGCACGCCGGCATCGCCGGAAGCGCAAACGCCATCCTCATCCCGGAAATTCCCTTCGACATCGACAAGGTGGTCGCCAAGGTCCACGCGCGCGAGCAGATGGGCCGCATGTTCAGCATCGTCGCCGTGGCGGAGGGGGCCAAGCCTGTGGGAGGCAAGACCTCCGTGCTGGAGCATGAGATGGGCAAGGCTGAGCGCATCGGCGGCATCGGCGAGAAGGTCGCTGCCGAGTTGCAGCACCTCACCGGGCGCGAGACCCGTCTGGTCGTGCTCGGGCATCTGCTGCGCGGCGGCACGCCGACGGCTTCGGATCGGCTTCTTGCGTTGCGCTTCGGCGCGGCGGCGATTCGCGCCCTGGCAGAGGGGCAGAGCGGCATCATGGTTGCGCTCGATCCACCCGTCGTCAAATACATTCCGTTGGAGGAGGCGACCAAGCGCATGCGCCTGGTGCCCCCGGATTGCGACACGATGCTCACCGCGCGTGAGATGGGCATCTGTTTCGGCGACTGAGTAGACATGCCCGCGCGACGTCGTGCATCGAATACTTCCTGCCCGTCGCGCGGGTCAAACCTTCCGTCCCACGCGGAGACGCTCGCCGAGCTGTTGCGCGGCCGCGGCCATCGCGTGACCCGCCAACGCACGATTGTCTTCGATGCGCTGCGCAAGGGCGCGCGCGCAGGCAAGCATCTGTCGGCCGAAACGGTGTACGAGCGCGTGCGCCAACAGCACCCGGAGATCGATCGGGCGACGATCTACCGCACCCTCAACTTCTTCTGCGAGCTCGGCCTGGTCCATCAGGCGGACTTGAATGGGCGGCATGTCTTCGAGCCCACGGGCACGCATCCGCACCATCACCTGTTGTGCGCGCGCTGCGGGCATACCCTCGTCCTGAACGCGGATGCGCTCCAGGACCTCGCCCGCACGCTGTTGCGCAAGACGGGTTTCAGGCTCGATGCCCGGCACCTCATCCTCCCCGGTGTGTGCGCGCATTGCGCGCGGGCCGCTGAGCAGACCGCGTAATTATTGCAACGCGTTGCAATAGTGTGATAATGACGCGACGGGCCCTGCCGTCGCGCGCATGACACATTCGCCCCAACCCATGCACATCCCGGACGGCTTCTTGTCGCTTCCGGTTGCGGCCGTGCTTTGGCTGCTGGCGGCGCTGGCGGTCGGCGTGGCCCTGCGGCGGCAGCGCGCGGTTCTGGGCGATCAACAGGCCCCGCTCATGGGGGTGCTGGCGGCCTGCATTTTTGCCGGCCAGATGCTGAACTTCGCCGTCGCGGGGGGCACCTCCGGGCATTTGATGGGGGCGGCGCTCGCGACCATTCTCGTCGGACCCTGGGCGGCGATCCTGCTGCTGGCCTGCGTGGTGGGCGCCCAGGCGCTGCTCTTTCAGGATGGCGGCCTGCTGGCGCTGGGCGCCAATGTCTTCAACATGGGCGTGATCGGCGCGCTCTCGGCCGGCGCGGTGTATGGCCTCGTCAGGCGGGTGGGGGGCGGGCGGCGAGGCGCGCTGCTGCTGGGCGGCCTGCTCTCTGGATGGGTTTCCATCGTTGTGTCCGCGCTGGCGGTGGCCCTGGAGCTGGCGCTCTCCGGCACGACGACGGCCAGCCTGGCCCTCCCGGCGATGGCCGGCGTGCACGCCCTGATCGGGATCGGCGAGGGGCTGATTACGATGGGCGCGTTGGCCGTCGTGTATGCCGCGCGGCGCGACCTGCTGATTGCTGATGCGAAGCCTCGCCTGGCCGACCGCGCCGCGCTGATCATTGGGCTGCTTTTGGCCGTTGGGCTGGCGGTGATGTCGCCGCTGGCCTCCGCGGATCCGGATGGTCTGGAGGCCGTTGCGGCGTCGCTGGGCTTTCATGAGCAGGCCCGGCCGTCGGCCCTCCAGGTGTTTGGCGACTACGCCATTCCCGGCATCGCGGACGGTGGGCTGTCAACCGTTTTGGCCGGCGCGCTGGGGGCCGCGGCCGCGGCGGGCCTGGCCTATCTGTTGCTGCGTCGGCGGCCGTCGGGCGAAGGCTCACGCGCGCCGGCCCGCGGGCTCGCGCATGACCTGGACCCGTATCTCCCCGGTGACAGCCCTGTGCATCGGCTGGATGCGCGGGTGAAGCTCGCGGGGGCCATGGCCTTCATCCTGTGCGTGGCCGTGTTGCCCAGCGGCGCCTGGCCGGCCAGCCTGGCGCTGTTGAGCGGTGTGCTGTTCATCATCGCCCTCTCGGCGATCGGGCTGCGGGTGGCATTGCGCCGTTCTGCGCTGGCGCTGCCCTTCGCGCTGGCGGCCGCGCCGCTGCTCTTCATCGGCGGTGCGCCGGGCGTGGCCCTGCCCGAGCCGCTGGCAGGCGTGGTGATCAGCCTGCCCGGACTGACGCGGTTTGCGAGCATCGCCCTCAAGTCGTGGACCTCGGCGCTGATGGCCATTACCCTCGCATCTGTGACACCCTTTCCCGAAATCCTGCGCGCCCTGCGTGCCCTGCATGTGCCCCGCCAGCTGGTGAGCGTGTTCGGGCTGATGTGGCGCTATCTCTTTGTCCTGGTCGACGAAGCACAACGGATGATGGTTGCGCGCGCGGCGCGCAGCGGCATCTCACCCGAGGGGGGGCGTCCGGGCGGCGGGGGCCTGCTCTGGCGCGCCCGCGTGACCGGGGCAATGGCGGGAAGCCTCTTTCTGCGCGCAATCGAGCGCGGTGATCGGATCTATCTGGCGATGGCCGCCCGTGGCTATGACGGGGAAATCCGTGCCTTTCCGCCTTCGCGCGTTCCGGGCTGGCAGTTGGGCGCGTTGGCGTTTGTGTTGGTGGGTCTTATCGGGCTGGCGGTGCTCGCGATACGCTGAGGGGGAACGATGCATCATCGTGTGGAAGTCGAAAACGTTGTCTTTGCGTACCCGGATGGTCAGCAGGCGCTGCGCGGGGTCACGCTGGGGATCGAGCCCGGCGAGAAAGTTGCGCTCGTTGGGCAGAATGGCGCGGGAAAGTCGACCTTCCTGCTGCACCTGAATGGCATCCTGCGCCCGACCGAGGGCCGCGTGCGCGTGGCAGGCATGGACGTCGTCGATCGCAACCTGGCGCGGGTGCGGGGCGCAGTGGGCCTGGTCTTTCAGATGCCCGACGACCAGCTCTTCTCGCCGACCGTCTTCGATGATGTCGCGTTTGGCCCGATCTATCAGGGCCTCTCCGAGGTCGAGGCCCGCGCGCGCGTGCTGGCCGCCCTGCAGGATGTGGGGATGGACGGTTTTGCGGAGCGCCCCTCGCATCATCTGAGCATTGGACAGAAAAAGCGCGTGGCCATCGCCAGCGTGCTGGTGATGCGGCCCGAGATCCTGGCCCTCGATGAACCCACGGCCGGGCTCGATCCCCGCTCCCGGCGCGGGCTGATTCATCTGCTGCGTGACCTCCCGCTCACGATGCTGGTCTCCACGCACGACCTGCCCATGGCGCGCGAGCTGTTGCCGCGCACGGTGGTGATGGAGAATGGACGCATCGTGGCCGACGGGCCGACCGCGCGCCTGCTGAATGACCCCGCTCTGCTCTCACGCTACGGACTGGAGTAGACACATGGGCGACTGGACCCCGGAGACCGTCCTCGCGCGGCTGAAGGCGTCGAGCGCGTCATCGGCCAATCTGGCCGGCATGGCGCGCTATGGCATCAACACGGCCCATCGCATCGGTGCGTCGGTGCCCACGATGCGCGCGCTGGGCCGTGAGATCGGCCGCGATCACGCGCTGGCGTTGGCGCTGTGGAAGACCGGCGTCGCGGATGCGCGCATCGTCGCCGCGCTGATCGCGGACCCCGCGCGCATGACGTCGCGGGACATGGACGCCTGGGCGCGCGACTTTGATTCATGGGATGTGGTCGATCAGGTGTGCGCGAACCTCTTCGAGAAGACGCCGCACGCCCGCGCCAAGGTCCTGGCCTGGGCGGAGCGCAAAGAGGAATTCGTCAAACGCGCCGCCTTCGCCCTGATCGCGTGCATCGCCTGGCACGACCGCAAAGCCTCCGACGCCGAATTCATCGCCTGGCTGGAGGTCATCAAGGCCGGGGCGACCGATGAGCGCAACTACGTGCGTAAGGCCGTCAACTGGGCGCTGCGGCACATTGGCAAGCGCAATCGCGCCCTCAACGTCGCGGCGATTGCCGCTGCCCAGGAGATCGCGAAGCTCGACGCGAAGGCGGCGCGCTGGATCGCCGCCGATGCATTGCGCGAGCTGCGCAGCGAGGCGATCCAGAAAAGGCTTGGCTAGCGTCGGCGGGTCGGCCATAATGGTCGGCCATGTCCACAACCGCCCCGGGTGACCGCCCCGCCTTTGAAGTAGGGCTTTATTCGTTTGCCGAGCGCACGCCGGACCCTGAAACGGGCGCGCTCGTAAGCCCCGCCCAGCGGTTGCGCGATCTGATCGAGAGCATCGAGCTGGCCGATCAGGTCGGGCTGGATGTCTTCGGGCTGGGGGAGCATCACCGCGCCGAGTTCGTCGCTTCTGCGCCGACCGTCATCCTGGCCGCGGCGGCGGCGCGCACCCGGCGCATCAGGCTCTCGACGGCGGTCACCGTGCTGAGCTCGGAGGATCCCGTGCGGGTCTTTCAGCAGTTCGCCACGCTCGACCTGCTGTCCGAGGGGCGGGCCGAGATCATGGCCGGGCGCGGCTCGTTTATCGAGTCCTTCCCGCTCTTTGGCTATGATTTGCATGACTATGATGCGTTGTTCGCGGAGAAGCTCGATCTGCTGCTCAAGCTCAACGCGAGCGAGCGCATCACCTGGTCGGGCGTGCACCGCCCGGACCTGAACGATCAGCCCATTTATCCGCGCCCGTATCGCGAACGCTTGCCGATCTGGGTGGCCGTGGGCGGCACGCCCGAGTCGGCGGCGCGGGCCGGGGCCCTGGGCCTGCCCATGGCGCTGGCCATCATCGGGGGCATGCCGGAACGCTTCGCCCCATTTGTGCAGATCTACCGCGAGGCCGGCCGTCGCGCCGGGCATGCTGCCGCGGCGCTGCCGCTCAGCATCAACTCGCATGGATTCATCGCGGACGATCCCAGGGTTGCTGCCGATTTGTATTTCCCGCGCATGGCGGTGGTGATGAATCGTATTGGCCGTGAGCGGGGCTGGCAGCCGATGACGCGCGCCCAGCTCGAGGGCTCGGCCACGCTGCGCGGCTCTGACTTCGTCGGCGCGCCCGAGCAGATCATCGAGAAGATCCTCTTTCAATATCGCATCTTCAAGCACCAGCGCTTTCTCATCCAGATGAGCGTGGGGACGATGCCCCATGACGCGATGCTGCGCGCGATCCAGCTGCTTGGTGAGAAGGTGGCGCCGGTGGTGCGGGCCGAGATCGCCGCGATGTCGCGCTAGCGGGGTTTGTCCGAGTCCGTCGGTAAGCCGGATTCTGTCAAAGCCTGCCCTTGCGGGAAGGCCGTGGCTGTCATCTCTCTGGATCACGCATTACTGCGGATCTCAAGCCGCCTACCTGTGCATCAGCGGGCCGCCTCATCTGCACGTTTTGGCGTTGCTCCGGGTGGGGCTTGCCAAGCCGCGGCATCGCTGCCGCGCTGGTGAGCTCTTACCTCGCCGTTTCATCCTTACCGGCAACGTGTGCCGGCGGTTTGTTTTCTGTTGCGCTATCCGTCGCATCACTGCGCCTGGCTGTTAGCCAGCACCCTGCCCTGCGGAGTCCGGACTTTCCTCCCCTGATGCGGTTGTCCCGCATTAGAAGCGACAGTCTGACGAACTCGGACCGGGGCATTATCGTTCACGGTGCTAGAATCCACGCCAGACCTCTATCCTCACATTTCCACACGGGAGCGCTTCCATGTCTGATCCGAACGAACTCTTTGACATCACGATCATCGGTGCCGGCCCGACGGGCCTGTTTGCCGCCTTTTACGCCGGTCTGCGCGAGATGCGCTGCAAGATCATCGACGCCCTCGACGACGCGGGCGGGCAGCTGACCGCGCTGTATCCGGAGAAATTCATCTACGACGTGCCGGGTTTCCCGAAGGTGCAGGCGCAGGACCTGGTCAAGAACATGGTCGCGCAGGCCAACACCTTCCCACCCGTGTTCTGCATGGGCGAGCGCGTGCAGACGGTTGAGCGGCAGGCCGATGGCACGATGCTTCTGACGACCCAGAAGGGCGTGCATCGCACCCGCACGGTGTTGATCGCCGCGGGCGTGGGCGCCTTCCAGTCCAAGAAGCTGCCCGATCCCGCCTTCATCCCCTTCGAAGGCAAGGGCCTGTTCTACTCGGTCAAGGAAAAGTCTGTCTTCCGCGGCAAGAACATCCTGATCGTTGGTGGTGGCGATAGTGCGGTGGACTGGGCGCTGAACCTTAAGGACTATGCCCGCAAGGTGACGCTGATCCACCGCCGCGACGAGTTCCGCGCGCATGGCGCGTCGGTGACGCAGCTGATGTCGTCGCCGGTCGAGGTCAAGCTCTTCCACGAGTTGAAGTCGGTGGATGGCAATGGCAAGATCGAGCGCGCCGTCGTGTTTGACAACCGCACCAAGGCGGAGACGACCCTTCCGGTTGACGCCGTCATCCTGACCCTCGGCTTCAGCGTCGATCTCGGCCCGATCAAGAACTGGGGCCTGGAGATGGTCGGCAACCGCTACATCCGCATCAACAGCAAGACCGAGACCAGCCAGCCCGGCATCTACGCCGCCGGCGACATCGCGGCCGAGGATGGCATCGAGCCGATCAACCTCATCGTCGATGGCCTCGCGGCCGGCACGCGGGCGATCAACTTCGCGTATCAGTATCTGCATCCGGGCTCCAAGGCCTTCCCCGGCCACAGCTCGGAGAAGAAGCTGTAGGCGCCATTACAAACCGACAGGCTGCATGGCGTGGGTGTGCGAGCGCTCACGCCATGTTCTTTTCTCATGCTCAGAATCGTCTGCGCGTGTACAATTTCGTGATCTTCATCGAGGCCTATGGGACGTGTGATTGAGCTTAATCCCGTTCAGCGGATTACCGTGAACGCCGTCGGCGAGCCCGGCAGCCGCACGTTCTATGCGCAGGCGCGCAAGGGACGTGAGCTGGTCACGCTGCTGTGCGAAAAGGAGCAGATCCGCGAGCTGTGCAATGTGCTGCAGCAGATGCTGGAGGAGCTGGCGCGCAAGTTTCCCAAGGGCGCGAGCTACCTGCAGATCTCGGCCGAGATGGACCTCGAGGAGCCGATCGCGCCCGAATTTCGCGTCGGGCAGATTGGGCTGGGCTATGACGAGGAGCACGATCTGATCGTCATCGTCGCGCGCGAGCTGGCCGAAGAGGGTGATGAGGATGCCGCCGTGGCGCGCCTGTTTGGCACACGGGCGCAGATGGATGCGCTCTCCCGCCACGGCAGCGAGGTCGTCTCCCGTGGTCGGCCGGTCTGTCCGTTGTGCGGGCGGCCCATGGATGTCGATGGCCAGGGCCACGGCTTCTGCCCGCGGCGCAATGGCCATTCCGACGAAATCGTCTTCGCCTAGCGCGTAGATGGCCACACTCACCTTTGAAGACGCCACAGACCTGCTTGCCAACGGCACGCTCGAGTCACTGGGTCTGTTGCCGTGGGGGTCCAACTACACCTTTCTGGTCAAGCTGACGGACCCACGCTTCAAGGACGAGAACGGCGCGCTGATCGAGCTCTTCGCCGTCTACAAGCCGCGCGAGGGCGAAGCCCCGTTGTGGGATTTCCCCGAGGGGACGCTGTGCCTGCGCGAGTACGCCGCCTATGTCATCTCCAACGCCCTGGGCTGGGACCTCGTCCCGCCGACGGTGCTGCGGTCCGGCGATCAGGGCTTTGGCTCGGTGCAGCTCTACATCGACAACGATCCCGACCAGCACTACCTCAAGTTCCGCGAACGCCCGGAGCTGGTCGATCAGCTGCGCCGCGTCGCGGTCTTCGATCTGATCACAAACAACGCGGATCGCAAGAGCGGGCACTGCATCATCGACAAGCAGGATCGGGTGTGGGCGATCGACCACGGCATCTGCTTCAATCAGGACTACAAGCTGCGCACCGTGATCTGGGAGTTTGCCCGCCAACCCATTCCGGCGCCGCTGCTCGATGACCTCGCGCGCCTGCGCGAGGAGATGGCGCCCGAGGCCGTGCTCGGCCAGGCCCTGCGCCAGCTGCTCGATGTGGCAGAGATCAAGGCCATGGAGCGGCGCATCGACACCCTGCTCGAGATCAAGAGTTTCCCGAGCCCCAACCGGCACGAACGCAGCGTGCCCTGGCCTCCCGTATGACAACGCTTGCAGAGCGCTTCCAGGATGCGGCGCGCGCGCTCGAGGCGCTCGACGTCCCCGGCCACACCGCGGCCTACGCCTTTGAGAGCGGCATCCCGCGCGCGCGGCTGATGCTGGAGCGGTTGGGCGGCGGGTCGCGCATTGTCAAACGCTGTGTTCTTGTCACCGGGTCGAAAGGCAAGGGCAGCACCGTCATGCTCATCGCGAACGCGCTGGCGGCGGCGGGGTATCGCGTGGGTGCCTACACCGGGCCGCACCTGATCAGCCCGACCGAGCGGTTCAGGCTGGCGGATGCGCGGGGCGCGCTCGCCGACATGCCGCCGGAGGTCTTCATCGACTATGCGCGGGCGTGCTGCGAGATTGCCGCGGCCTGGGACCGCCCCGAGCTCGGCCATCCCACCCGCTTCGAGGCCTACACCGCGATGGCCTATCACTGGTTCGAGCGCGAGCACGCCGACATCGGGGTGATGGAGATTGGGATTGGCGGCCGGCTCGATGCGGTCAACCTGGCTGATCCCTTGGTCTCGGTGATCGTCAATGTCAGCCTGGAGCACACCGCGGCATTGGGGGACACGGTGACGGCCATCGCGACCGAGAAGGCGGGCATCCTCCGCGCGGACGGGATCGGCATTTCGGCCGCCCAGTCCGAAGAAGGGGAGCGTGCGTTGTGCGCGGCGGCCGCCGCGATCGGCGCGCCGCTGCGCTTTGCCGAGGCGCGCTGGCATTGCACCCCGGGCGAGGTGTTCATTGCGCCGGGCGAGACGCGCCAGACCTTCACCGCGCGTCCCTGGCGGACGCCGCTCGCGATCCCGCTGCTGGGCGCCTACCAGCTGCAAAACGCCGCGGCCGCGCTTGCGGCGCTCGAGGCGCTGAAGCAGAAGGGCTTTACACGTTTGAGCGCAAGGGCGATTCGCGCAGGGTTCGCCCGCGCGCGCTGGCCGGCCCGCTTCGAGGTGCTGCACCACGAGCCGCTGGTGATCGCCGACGGCGCGCACACGCCTTACTCGATGGAGCAGCTCGGGCAGTCCCTGCGCGCGTATTTCCCGCACCGTCGCTTGCATGTGGTCGTTGGGATGCTGCGCGACAAGGACGGCTTGAACATGCTGCGCGCGCTGGCCGGCTTTGCGGACTCGGTCACCCTGACCGAGCCGGCCTATCACCGCGCCACGCCGCTGGATCGCCTGCGCGAGATGTGGGCGCAGGTCGCAGGTGAGCGATTGGCGAGCGCCCAGCTCCCGCCGGTCGACGCCATCCGGACCGCGATATCATCCGCGGCTGTGGACGATGTCGTGGTGGTCACCGGGTCGCTGCATCTGGCCACCGAAGCCGCGCGGGCGCTGGCAACGGCATAGCGCGCGGGCCGTCCACCGCGTCCGCTTCGAGATGAACACGCAACCGGGCTTTCCCCGTTCCCAGCCTCCCAGGCGCGCCCCCAATCGGCTGATCGTGATGATCGCCATCATCGCCGCGGCGATCGTGCTGCCGGCGGTGGCGTTTGTCGCGGTGACGGCGCTCCGCACGATCTTCTCCGGCCCACCGCCGGCCGGCGCGCCGGGCGCCACCGCGTTGCCGCCGGGGGCGTTGAGCCTGAGCCAGCTCTCGGGGTGGAAGGGCCGGGAGCGCGTCAACGTGCTGGTGATGGGCATCGACCAGCGCCCCAACGAGGACGCCAATATCGCGCGTTCGGACTCGATGATCCTGCTCACGCTCGACCCCGTTGCCAAAACGGCGGGCATGCTGAGCATCCCGCGCGATCTGTATGTGCCGCTGCCGGGCCGCAACACGCAGGACCGGATCAACGTCGCGCATGCGCTGGGCGGGCCGAAATATGCCATGCAGACGGTCGAGTACAACCTCGGCATCCCGGTGCAGTATTACGTGCGTTTGAATTTCAGCGCCGTGATCAAGCTCATCGACCTGGTCGGCGGCATCGATGTCTTCAACGACGAGGACATCAACGACCTCTCATACCCGGACATGAACTTCGGGTATGACCCCTTCAAGCTCAAGGCCGGCTGGCAGCACCTGGACGGCGCGACAGCGCTCAAGTATGCGCGCACCCGCCATGGCAGCAGTGACTTTGCGCGGATGCGCCGGCAACAGCAGGTGATCCTGGCGCTGCGCGACAAGGCATCGGACCCGGGCACCATGACCCGCCTGCTCCCCCAGGCCCCGCAGATTCTTCAGACGCTGAAGGACTCGCTGGAGAGCAACCTCACCCCGCTCGAGCTCGCGCAGCTCGCCACCCTCGCGCGCGAGGTGCCGGCCGAAAAGATCAGCAAGGTCACCATCGACGAGAGCGCGACGCAGTACTGGACCACGCCACAGGGCGCCAGCGTGCTCATCCCCAACCGCGACAAGGTGCGTGAGCTGCGCGATCAGCTGTATGCCACGTCCGAGGTGACTGTGCCGCAGGGCACGCCCGAGGCCGGCAAGCTCGTGGTGCAGAACGGCACGCAGACCAAGGGCCTGGCGGCCAACGCGCAGGGGCTTCTCCAGCAGAAGGGATTTACCGTTGTGCGGGTCGAGAACGCCGTGGGTGACTACAAGAAGACGACGATCATCGACTACCACGGCCGCAAGGCGTATATCCAACAGCTGGCGGCGACGCTGGGGGTGCCGCTCAGCGCCGTGGTGAGCAAGCTCGAGCCATCCAACCCGCTCGACGCGCTGGTCATTCTGGGCGACGACTACGTCAGCCGCTAGCGACGTCGATCAGGGCTTCTCGCTCCAGGTGAAGACCGCGACCCCGCCGGGGGCCAGGCGGGTGCCTTCGCCCTCCCACTTCGTTCCCCACACCTGCGTGCCGCCGCCCGTGAGCGGGCGGGGGGCCGAGGCCGGGTTCACGCCCACGCGCTGCTCGACGGTGCTGAAGTTCAGGATCACCAGCGCGACCTCGTTGCCCGACCAACGCCAGATGCCAAAGCAGGCCTCACCGCAGTCGCCCATGTCCTCGGCGTCGAGGACGGAGAACTCCGTGCCGCGCAGGGCGGGCAGGCGCGCGCGCAGCTGCGCCATCTGACGATACGCGCGCAGCAGCGAATTGGGATTGGCTTCCTCCTCCTCGACGGAGATGCCATCGTTGGGCTTGTTGAAGCGGTCGGCCGGCGCGAACCAGGTCGTCATGCCCGGGCCGCTGCCGCCCTTCCACCAATCCATCGGCTCGCGGCGGTATTCGTCGTAGATCGGCCCCTTGCCCTTGCTGCCGGGCATGCCGATCTCCTCGCCGTAGTAGATAAACGGCGTGCCGGGCAGGAAGAGCACCGCGGCGGCGGCCAGTTGCTCGCGGGCCAGGTTGCCGGAGGTTTCGCTGGCGACGCGGTTGGTGTCGTGGTTGCTGGCGAAGCGCGCCAGCTGGGCGCCGCGCGGGTACAACCGTTGGGCGACCTTGAGGGCCGAGTTCAGCCCGGTGCCGGGCAGCTTGCCACTCAGGATCGCGTCGCCGTTGGTGGCGTTGTCGCCGGCCAGTGAGTTGTAGAAGGGGAAGTCGAACAGCGCATCGAAGCCGTAGCCGAAGTAGTCGCGCAGCTTGAAGGGGTTGTCCCACACCTCGCCGAGGATCAGCGCCTCGGGGTTGCGCGCCTTGACCGCGCTGCGCAGCTTCTGCCAGAAGGGCTCCTGGACGCCCAACGCATAATCGCAACGCAGGCCATCGGCACCCTGGTCGAGCCAGAACAACGCCGCCTTGATCAGATAGTCGTCGACGGCGGGGTTGGCGTGGTTCCAGTTGGGCAGGTCGGAGACGCCGTAGAAGGACTGGTAGGCGGTGTTGTCGCTGTTGAACTGATACCAGCTCGTGTAGGGGCTCTTCGGGTTGCGGTAGGCGTCCTTGAAATACGGGTGCGAGCTGCCGGAGTGGTTGGCGACGTAGTCGACGATGACTTTCATCCCGCGGGCGTGGGCGGCGGCGGCAAGCGACTTGAAATCGGCGACCGTGCCGAACTGCGGGTTGACCGTGAAGTAATCGCCGACATCGTAGCCGTGGTAGCTGGCGGAGGGGTAGAAGGGGGTGAGCCAGATCGCCGTTGCGCCGAGGGACTGGATGTAGTCGAGCTTGCCTTCGATGCCCTTCAGGTCGCCGATGCCGTCGCCGTTGCTGTCGCTGAACGAGCGCGGGAAGATCTGATAGACGATGGCGTCGTTGAACCAGGCCGGGCCCTTGATCACCGGGCGCGGATCCGGCGTCGGCACCGCGGTCGGGGGGAGCGGCGTGCGGGTCGGGGCCGTCGTCGCCGTTGGCGGGACGGCGGTGGGCGCGGGCGCGGGCGGCTGCGTCGCCGGGGCCGGCGGGGTCTCGGTGAGGCAGGCGGTCAGCAGGAGGGCCAGCGGAAGCAGGCGGGCAAGGTGACGCATGAGCGCAATGGTAGCGCGTGTAGGGCGGGGGATATCGCAGGGACGCGTCCCCTGGATCTCACCGTTGTGCGAGACGACTACAACCGCAGCCGGGCGACCAGCGTCGCGATGGCCGTCCCCACGCCGATGAGCGCGACCAGCGAGCCGGCGAAGACGAGCATGCCGGTGCGCGCCAGAATGTACAGCGTCGGCGCGCCCAGCACGATCAGCGCCCCCAGCCCAAAGGCAACCACGGCGACCAGCCACGACCACTGCCCGCGCCGCTTCTTCAGCAGGCGCCGCAGCACCTCGGCGACGATGCCGCCGGCAACCGGACCGGCCGGGATGAGCAGGTAGATGGCGAAGATCCCAAGGTCGCCGATCAGGCTGAAGATGACGGTCGAAATCACGCCGCCCAGCAGGGCCAGAATCGCGGTCAAGGGATAGTCGTAGCCCTTCGCGTTGAAGAAGGTCGCGCGCCGGCCTTTGACATACTCCGGGCAGACGTAGCCGATGGGCGTGCGGCGGGCATCCTTGACCATGAGCGGCCGCGCGCACTTGGCACAGCGCAAGGTGGTCTCACCGGAGGGTTGATAGGGGCACTGCCACTCGCTGGCCGGGGCTTGCGATTGCGTCATGGATTCGAATGATACTGCCGTGCACAACCAATGACAGACCCGCCAAATCGCCTCCTCTTCGATCGCGTGCTTTCTCTGGCGCGCGCGGACGCCCGCATCCGCGCCGTCATCCTGAACGGCTCGCGCGCCAACCCCGCCGCGAAGCCGGACCGGTATCAGGACTGGGACCTCGTCGTCCTCGTGACCGAGATTGCCCCCTTCATTCGGGAGCGAAGCTGGCTCGATGCGTTGGGCGCGCGCGCCCTCGTGCAGACGCCCGATGACATGGGCGACAAGGTCTGGCCGGGGCAGGGACGTTTCGCCTACCTCATCCAGTTTCTCGATGGCACGCGCCTGGATCTCACCCTGCTCGCCGCGGCCGAATACCTGGCCGGACACATCGACTCGCTCAGCGTGGTGGTGCTGGACAAGGACGGCCTCCTCCCGCCCCTGCCGCCCCCCTCGGACGCCGACCATCGGCCCCGGCCCTTCTCCGCGCGCGGCTTTGCCGCCTGCTGCAATGAGTTCTGGTGGGTGAGCGTCTACGTGGCGAAGGGGCTGCTGCGCGACGAGCTGCCCTACGCGCGCCTTCACCTCGAAGGCATTCTGCGCCCCGAGCTGCACCGCATGCTCGATGCCTGGATCGGCGCGCGGACGGGCGGCGCACGCGGCGCGGGCAAGATGGGAAAGGCGCTCGCAACCGCGCTGGATGCAGCGGACTGGGCGCTCTATCTGGCCACCTGCGCCGGCCCATCGCAAGAGGCGCACTGGCACGCCCTGGATGCCTGTTGTGCGTTGTTCGCGAAGGCCGCGCGCGCGGTGGCTGCCGCGGGCCGGCTGCGCTACCCCGACGAGGAGGAGGCCGGCGCGCGGGTGGTCATTGCGGGCTGGCGGTCGGCGTAGCGCGCCGCCCGGATGCCGGCCCGATCAGCACAACGGCAAGCACCCATCCGAGAACGGCCAGCACGGCCAGCCACTCGAACACAGCGGGCATCCAGAGCAGCGGGCGGGGGGCCGCAAGCCGGGCGCCCACCGAGGCCAGGATGTCGCCGCCCAGCTCACCCAGCGGCTGCGGGATGGCCAGGAAGGCGGCAAAGGCGGCGGTTGCGATCAGGCCGGGCGCGGCGAGCCGGCGCGCGATCCCCCAGCGGCCGACCAGGGCGACGAGCGTGAAGAAGAGCATCGCCGCAAAGCCGGTGTTGAAGAAGCGGCGCGCCCAGGCGATGTGCGGGAGCAGGTCGTCCATCGGCGTCGCGCCGACCAGCGTGCCCGAGAGGCCGCAGGCCAGCCCGAGCGCGCCGAAGGCCAACCCCGGCAGCAGGCGCATCCGCCGCGCCAGCGCCAGCATGAAGACGCACAACAACGGCCCGCCCAGCAGCAGCCCGCCGTTGAACGCCCACGCGGCCTGCGAGACACCGCGCTCGCCCAGCTCCGACACGAAATGGTTGAACGGCGAATAGGCCTCGCCAAGCCGGCCGCGGTAGGCCAGCGCGGCGATGAGCTGGCCGGCCACGATCACGCCGACGCCGAGCAGACCCGACCAACGCTCAAGCTTCACTTCCAACCTCGCTTTGCCAGACGCGCTCAACCCGCGAGCGCGTGGTCGAGGTCGGCGATCAAGTCGTCGGCGGATTCGATCCCGACCGAGTAACGGATCAGCCCCTCCGGGATGCCCATGGCGGCGCGTTCCTCGGGCGTGCACTCGACATGGCTCGTCGTCGCCGGCGGACCGCCGACGGTCTCGACCGCGCCCAGGTTGGCCGCCCGGTGCAGGCGCTTGAAGCGCGGCAGCGCGCGCCTGACTTCATCCAGTCCGCCCTTCAGCGCAAAGCTCATCATCCCGCCAAAGCCACGCATCTGCTCCGCGGCGATGTCGTGCTGCGGGTGCGTCTCCAGGCCGGGGTAGTTCACCCGCTCGACGCGCGGATGCTGCGCCAACCAGCGCGCGATGCGCAGCGCGCTCGCATTCTGGCGCTCGATGCGCAGGGCCAGCGTCTTCATCCCGCGCAGGAGCAGGTAGGCGCTCATCGCGTCCAGGCTGGCCCCGTTGATCTCGCGGTGGTGATACACCGCCCGCACCAGATCGCGCCGCCCGCACAGGGCACCGCCCATGGCGTCCGCATGCCCGCCCAGAAACTTGGTTGCGCTGTGCACGACGAGGTCGGCCCCCAGCGCGAGCGGGTTCTGGTTGATCGGCGTGGCGAAGGTGTTGTCGACGACGGTCAGCGCGCCCCTCCTCCGGGCCGCCGCGGCCAGGCGCGCAATTGGCTGAACTTTGAGCGTGGGATTGGTCGGCGTTTCGAGATACAGCATCGCGCAGCCGCGCGCGATCTCGGCCTCGATGGCATCGGCATCCGTGGTGTCGCACAGCGTCACACGCACGCCCCAGCGCGGCAGGGTGTCGATGAAAAGCTGGTTGGTCCCGCCATACGTGTCGCGCGCGCTCACGATGCGGTCACCGGGCTTGAGCAGCGCGAAGAACAGGTTGCTGATGGCGGCCATCCCGGTCGAAAAGCTCGTCGCGTCCTCGGCGCCTTCCAGGGCCTGGATCTTGCGCTCGAAGGCCTCGACCGTGGGGTTGGTGTTGCGCGCGTAGATGTGGCCCGGTGCCTGGCCAAGCGCGACGGCCTGCCAGTGCTCGAAGTCGGGATAGCCGTGCGCGACGCCGAGCGAGATCGGCACGGTGGTCGCGCCGGTCAGGCGCAGGTCATCCTCACCCGCCCAGACGGCGGTCGTATCCAGTGAAGCACGGGTCATCGACAAAAACTCCTTGCCAGGTCGGCGACGATGCGTTCGAAGGTCGCCAAACTTTCCAAATCAACCCACTCGTCGTCGCCGTGGATGCCACCCCCGCACGGGCCGAAGATCACCGCCGGGATGCCGGCGGCCTGAATCAGCGCGGCATCCGTCCACCACGGCGCCCCGGCCACGAGCGGGGCCGCGCCGAGCGCGCCGGCCGCGCACGCGCACAACGTCTGAACCAGAGGATCGGCCGGATCGCAGCGCAGCGGCTCGCGCCAGCGCTGCCAGGTCAGCTGCGCGCTGAAGCGCGGATCGCGCGCGCGCAGGGCCTCGAACCGCTCGCGGATGGCGGCGGTCACTGCCGTCTGGCGCTCACCCGGCAACATGCGCCAGACAAACTCGGCGGTGCAATGGTCGGGGTAGGTGAAGAGCTCGCTGCCGCCTTGCAGACGCGAGACCACGACCGCGGCATGGCCGAGCAAGGGATCACCGGGCCCCGCGTTCATGCGCGCGTCGAGGTCCTCCAGGCCGGACACGAGGCGGGCCATCATGGCAATCGCATCGACGCCCTCGTCGCGGCGCGCGGTGTGCGCGGCGCGGCCAAAGGTCTCGAGCCGGCCGGTCGCAAAGCCGCGATGCCCAACCATCACCCGCAAGTCGCTGGGTTCGGCGACGAGGCACCCGGCCGGACGGACGCCCCGCCGCGCGAGCTCGGCCAGCACGGCCTCGACGCCGAGGCTGTCGCATTCCTCATCGGCGACGAGCATCAGCCACAGGTCGCCGTCCAACGGGTTTAAGGCGGCGCCTTCCAGGACGCGGAGCAGCGCGGCCAGGCTGCCCTTCATGTCATAGGCACCGCGGCCGTGCAGCCGCCCGTCGACGCGCCGCGGCGTGAGCGCGTCGACGGGCTCGCCCAGGCCGACCGTGTCGGCGTGGGCGTAGAGCGCGAGGCTGCGGCCGATCCCGTGCCCGGGCACCCGCGCGAGGAGGCTGGGCCGA
>JAIBCK010000143.1 GCA_019694215.1 Thermoflexales bacterium | reverse complement strand
GCCGGCTTCGTCGAGGCGCTCGTCGAGCGCCTGCACGGCGCTGAGCGGGATGCCGCCATCGGCGCCGCCAAAGAACGCCTCGACCGGCGCGCACACGCGGTTGCCATTGTCGAGGGCGGTCCCGGCCTCGCCGAAGGCGCGGCTCAACCCGGCATAAAACGGGATGAGGCCCGCAAACCCATGCGCGCGATTCGCCCCGGTCACCAGCGTGAGCGAGCCTCCGATGCAGAAACCGACGACATACACGCGGACATTGGACTGCACGTGCGCGCGCAACCAGGCCAGGGCCGCCGTCACATCCTGTGTGAAACCGCCCAACGTAAATTGCTGCACATGTGGCATGAATTCGAAACCCTCGGCGCGGCTGGTCGGCCCGGCGGTGCGGCCGAAGTAATCGATGGCAATGGCCGGCAGCCCACGCTCGGCGAAACGAATGGCGAGGTCGCAGTAGAACTGGTGCAGCCCGCGGATGTCAGGATAGATCAGCACCGCCTTTGTCGCCGGTGCCCCGGAGGCCGGCACGGCGGTGAAGGCATGGAAGCGATTGCCATCGGCGGCGGTGAGGGTGATCAGTTCACTGCGGACGGGTCCGGCTGAGCCGGGCGCTTCCGGGACGCGGGCATTGTCGTCGTAGCACATGCGGGGCCTCCTGATGGCGTTTGGGTGAACGAACGAATTGTGTTTTCGATGATAGCCCCGAATGTGAAGGCCCTGCTATGATCGTCGTGCGCCATGCCTGAACTGCCGGAGCTGACTGTGATTCGCGAGGTGCTCGAGCGCCGCGTGGTGGGCGCGCGCATCGCACGCGCCGAGTTGGCCCTCCCGCACGGGGCCTTGGTCGTGCGCGACCTGACCGGTGGCACGGGCGTGAACGGCCTGATCGACGCCCGTCTGACCGCGATTCAGCGCCGCGGCAAATACCTGATCTTTCACCTCGATGCCGCGCCCGACCGCCCGCGCTATTTGATCGTCAACCCCAAGCTGACCGGGCGGCTGCACCTGTGCGCGCCGGCGACCCGGCGGCCGGCGCGGACCTGTTTGGTCCTGGGGCTGGACCAGGGCGATGACCTGCGCTATGTCGACGACAAGCGGATGGGGCAGGTGTATCTCAGCGCCCAGCCACCCGAGCGGGCCGGGCTTCCGGATTTTGGCGCGCTGGGTCCTGAGCCCTTTGACCTGGATGCCGCGGGCTTTGCCGCCGCGCTCAAGCCGTTTCAGGGCGAGATCAAGGGCGTGCTCACGCGCGGGGAGGCTGTGGCGGGCATCGGCAACGCGTATGTCGATGAGATCCTGTGGGCGGCCGGCTTGAACCCCTTTCGCAAGCGCAGCAGCCTGAGCGCCGCGGAGATCCGACGTTTGTTCGAGGCCATGCAGCAGACGCTCGCCGCGGCCACGGAGAACGTCCGCCAGGAGATGGGCGAGAACATCCACCTCAAGCCGCGGGATTTCCTCAGCGTGCACCTGCGCGGGGGACAACCCTGCCCGCGCTGCGGCGCGCCGATTGCCGAGCTCACCGCCAACCAGCGGGTGACCAGCTTCTGTCGCACCTGCCAGCCGGGCGGGCTGGTCAAGGGCATGCCCACGGGCACCCCTGCGGCACCTCGCCCGTAAAACCGATTCACCAACACGAAACGCGCAAATGGTTACGCGCGCCGTTTTGACGTTCACAAACGTGAATCTAATTCAACAATGCTTGACAGACGCGCCGCGCTGCCTACACTGGCCGCACTTCGCAGGTTGATTCCATGACGACGCAGAGCAGGACCTTCCGCCAGACGGCGCGCAGCGCGCCCAAGAATGGCTATGGTTCGTTGGGCGATGAGCACCGCGAACTGCTCGCGCGCGTCGCCGAGATGTATTACGAGGCCAATCGCACGCAGAGCCAGATCGCGAGCGAGCTGCGCTACTCGCGCTCGATGATTTCCCGGTTTCTGACCGAGGCGCGCGAGGCCGGCGTGGTCGAGATCCGCATCAACCATCCACTGCAGCGACGGATGGACCTGGAGGCCGCGCTCAAGGAGCGCTTCGGGCTCCAGGCCGTGCGGGTTCTGGCGCACACCAGCACGCAATACCCCGTCATGCTGCGCCGGCTGGGAGGGCTTGCAGCCAGTGTGGTGGCCGATCAGATCCATGACGGCGATGTCGTCGGTGTGACCTGGGGGCTGAGCCTGGCCGACACCGTCGCGGCGATGCGGCCGGAGCCGCGCAAGGGTGTCATCGTCGCGCAGATGATCGGGTCACTGGGCACGCTCAACCCGGACAACGACGGTCCCGAGCTCACCCGCAAGCTGGCCCGTGCACTGGGGGCCGAATACCGCACCCTGCCCGCGCCGCTGTTTGTCGACAGTGAGCAGGCCCGCGAATTGCTCGTGCGTGGCAAGCCGATCAGGCAGGTGCTCAATCTTGCCCGTAAGACGCGCGTGCTGGTGGCCGGCATCGGCAGCACCGATCTCGACAACTCGACGCTGGTCAAGGAAGGCATGCTCACGCGCGAGCAGGCCACCCAGCTTCTGCGCGCTGGCGCGGTCGGTGACATGTGCGCGCGCCACTTCAACCGGGATGGCAAGATCCTCGATACGGCGCTCAGCCATCACATGATCGGCATCGATGAGGCGCGTATGCGCGCCATTCCGACCCGCATCGGCGTGGCGGGTGGCGCGACCAAGATTGCGCCTGTGCTGGGTGCGTTGCGCGGAAAATTGATCAATGTGCTGGTGACCGATGAAATCGCGGCCACCGGCGTTCTGGGCGCCATCTGAGGGGCGCAGGCGAAACCATGATTCATTCGGATGCCCATTTGCGCAGGATGATGCTCATCCGCGCCTTTGAGGAGAAGGCGGAGGAACTCTACGCCCTCGGTCGCGTGCACGGCACGATGCACCTGAGCATCGGCCAGGAAGCAACCGCAGTTGGCATGGGCACGGCCATGCGCGAGGGCGACTACCTGCTCAACACCCATCGCGGGCACGGGCACTGTCTGGCCTGGTTCGGCAGCGATGTCCGCCTGATGATGGCCGAGTTCATGGGTCGCGAGACCGGCTACTGCCGCGGTCGCGGCGGCAGCATGCACATCGCCAACGTCGATGCCAACAACCTGGGCGCAAACGGCATCGTGGGTGGAGGGCTGCCGATGGCCGCCGGCGTCGGGCTGAGCATCAAGATGCGCAAGACCGACCAGGTGGGCGTGGTGGTGTTCGGGGATGGCGCCAACAACGAAGGCGCCTTCCACGAGAGCGTCAACCTTGCCAGCATCTGGAAGCTGCCGGTGATCTACCTGTGCGAGAACAACCAGTACGCCATGAGCATGGCGATTCGCAAGAGCTCGAACATCGCCGACATCAGCCAGCGCGCCAGCGCGTATGGCATCCGTGGTGTCACGGTCGATGGCAATGATCTCGCGGCGGTGCACGATGTGATGGCGGAGGCCGCGGCACAGTGCCGGGCTGGTGAAGGCCCCGTGCTCGTCGAGGCCAAGACCTATCGCTGGCGCGGCCACAGCAAGAGCGACCGCCAGCTGTATCGCACCCGCGAGGAAGTGCTTGACTGGCAGAAGCGGGATCCCATCCCCCGCTATAGCAAGGTGCTGGGCTACGACGAGGCCCGGTTGGAGGCGCTGCGCAAGGACGTGCAGGCCGAAATCGAAGCCGCCGTCTCCTTTGCCGAGAGCAGCCCCGAGCCCGAGGTGAGCGCCATCCTGGAGGGCGTCTATGCGTGAGCTGACCTACGCGGAAGCCCTGCGCGAGGGGTTGCGCCAGGCGATGCGCGCCGACGCGCGCGTGTTCGTGATGGGCGAGGACGTTGGCATCTACGGCGGGGCCTTTGGCGTGACCAATGGCATGCTGGAGGAGTTTGGCGCAGAACGCATTATCGACACCCCCATCAGCGAAGCCGTGATCGCCGGAGCATGCATCGGCGCGGCGCTGACCGGGATGCGGCCGGTGGGTGAGATCCAGTTCATGGATTTTGTCACCCTGAGCATGGAACAGCTCGTGCTGCAGGCGGCCAAGATCCGCTACATGTTTGGCGGCAAGGCCAGCGTGCCGATGGTCCTGCGCATGCCGGGCGGGTCCGGCACAGGCGCGGCGGCGCAGCACAGCGAGAGCCTGGAGAACTGGTTTGTCAACGTGCCCGGGCTCAAGGTGGTGATGCCGAGCACGCCCTATGATGCCAAGGGCCTGTTGCTGGCGGCCATCGATGACCCCAACCCGGTGATCTTCATCGAGCACAAGCTGCTCTACAAGACCAAGGGGCCGGTGCCCGAGGAAGCGTATCGCGTGCCGCTCAGCCAGAGTGTCGTGGTCCGCCCCGGCGCGCATGTCACGGTCGTTGCAACGAGCATCATGGTGCCGCGCGCGCTCGAAGCCGCGACGACGCTGGCCGGTGAGGGGATCGAGCTTGAAGTCGTCGATCCGCGCACGCTGGCGCCGCTGGATGCCGGCCCGATCATCGCCAGCGCGCGCAAAACGGGCAAAGTGCTGGTGGTTCACGAGGCGCCTGAGCGGGGAGGCTTTGGCGGCGAAGTGGTGGCCTGTATCGCGGCGAGTGAGGCCTTCGATTTTCTGGAAGCGCCGATCCGCCGACTGGCCGGGCTGGATGTGCCGATCCCCTACAACCGCAACCTCGAACGCGCGGCGGTCCCGCAGGTTGAGGATATCGTGCGTGAGGCGCGCCGGCTCGCGCGCGGGGAGTACTGAGGCATGAAGGACGTCATCATGCCGAAGTTCGGCTTCACCATGGAGGAGGGCACGGTGGTGCGCTGGCTGAAGAAGGCCGGCGACGCTGTGATCCAGGGGGAGCCGCTTGTCGAGGTCACGACCGACAAGATCAACATGGAGGTCGAGGCACCCGCGACGGGGACGCTGGCCGATGTGCGGGCCGCCGAGGGCGAGGTCGTGCCGGTCACGCAGGTGATTGCGCTGATCCTTGGCCCGGGCGAACGGGCGCCCGAACGGGCGGCGCCGGCACCTGTGACGCACAGCGTACAAAAGCCGTCTGCCGCCGCGGCCGCGCCTGCGACAGGCGGAGCTGCCACGCCGGTGGCGCAGGC
>JAIBCK010000048.1 GCA_019694215.1 Thermoflexales bacterium | reverse complement strand
AGCGACACCCCGAGCGACTGCGCCGCGCGGCGCGCGCGCGGGCTGGCCGTGTTGCGCCGGTGCGGCGCGGCCTGTGCGACGCTCGGGCTTGCAGCGACGTGACTTTCGGCGGGCTGAGGGTTTGCGCTTTGCTTGCCCGCCGTGGCAAAAGGCAGCGCCTCGCCCGGCTGGACGACATAGCCCAGCCGGGCGCCGACCTTGATGGTCTGGCCCGGCATTGGGGCATCGGGCGGGATGCGCAGGATGCCGGCCTCGAAGTTCTCCACCTCGACCGTGGTCTTGTCGTTCTCGATCACATAGATCAGGTCGCCGGGTTGGACGGCGTCACCATCCTGCTTCAGCCACTGCACGAAGACGCCCTGTTCCATCGTCCAGTCCAGGCGCGCCAGCACCAGTTCGACCGCCATGGCTACTCCTTGACCAGATCGCGGATGGCCTGCGCGATGGTGGTCGGGTTGGGCACGATGGCGGCTTCGAGCGTTGGGCTGTACGGGGTCGGGGTGAAGGCGCCGTTCAACCGTCGGATCGGCGCGTCCAAATCGTCAAAGCCCTGATCGGCCACGCGCGCGGCGACTTCGGCCCCCACACCCATCGGCTGGAAGCTCTCGTCAACGATGAGCAAGCGGCCGGTCTTGCGCACCGATTCGAGCACGGTGTCGGTGTCGAGCGGCGAGATCGTGCGCGGGTCGATGACCTCGGCAGAGATGCCCTCGGCGGCCAGGGCCTCGGCGGCTTCGAGCGTCTTGCGGTGCATGAGCGCCAGCGCGACGACGGTGACATCCTTGCCCTCGCGGGAGACGCGCGCCTTTCCAAACGGCACGCTGAACGACTCCTCGGGCTCCGGCACCGGCCCCTTCGTGGCGAGCAGGTTCTTGTGCTCGAGGTAGAGCACGGGATCGTCGCAGGTGAGGGCGGTGTTCATCAACCCCTTGGCATCGTAGGGCGTGGAGGGCACCACGACGCGCAGGCCCGGGATGTTGGCGAACTGGGCGTAGTAGCTGCCGGAGTGGTGCGTCGCCGCGCTTCCGCCGATGCCAATGCAGCCGCGCATCAGCAGCGGCATTTTCAAACGGCCACTGCTCATATACTGCATCTTGGCGACCTGGTTGAAGATCTCGCCAAACGCATCCAGGATGAAGTCGACAAACATGAAGTCGACCACCGGCCGCGCGCCGGTCATCGCCGCGCCACAGCACATCCCGACGAAGCCGCGCTCGCTGATCGGGGTGTCGGCCAGGCGCATCTGGCCGTAGCGCTCATACAGCCCGAGCGTCGTCGCAAAGTTGCCGCCCCGCCGGCCAATGCCCTCGCCGACGACGAAGATGGTGGGATCGACGGCCATCCGCTCGGAGAGGGCCTCGCGGGCGGCGACGGAGTAGGTGATCTCGCGCATGGGTCAGGCCTCCGCGTAGACGTGGTCGGTGGCGGTCGCGCCATCCGGATACGGGCTGTTGCGGGCGAACTCGGCGGCGTCCTCGACGATCAGGCGGACCTGCTCGGCGATGGCGTCCAGCTCGGCCTGGCTGGCCTCATCGGCGGCCGACAGGCGGCCGGCCAGCAGCTTGAGCGGATCGCGGCGCTTCCAGGCCTCGATGTCCTCCAACGGACGATAGCCACTCTCACGCATGCCCTCGGCGTGCGCGCGGGTGCGGTAGGTCTTGCACTCGATCAGGGTGGGGCCACCACCTGCGCGGGCGCGCGCGATCGCCTCGCCGGCGGCCTGATAGACGGCCAACGCATCATTGCCATCCACACAGATCCCCGGCATGTCGAAGCTGGCCGCCTTCTTGTAGACATCGGTGTTGCGCGTGGCGTAGCTGAAGGCGACCTCGGTGGCGTACTGGTTGTTCTCGCACACGAAGAGGGTGGGAGCCTGGTAGATCGCGGCCAGGTTCAGCCCTTCGTGGAAGGCGCCATTGTTCGAGGCCCCATCCCCAAAGAAGGCCACCCCGACGTGCGGCAGGCCGCGCAGCTTGAACGAATAGCCCGCCCCGGCCGCCTGCAGGATGCACGGCGCGACGATGCCGCTGGTCCCCATCAACCCGACCTCGGGCTTGAACAGGTGCATGCTGCCGCCGCGGCCGTGCGAGCAGCCCGTCTCGCGGCCAAACAGCTCGGCGAAGAGCTCACGCGGGGTGACGCCCTTGGCCAGGGCGTGCCCGTGCCCGCGGTGGGTGCTGAAGACGGCGTCATCGTGCGTCAGGTGCGCGCACACGCCCGACGCGATGGCCTCCTCCCCGACATACGTGTGGCAGGCGCCGTGGACGAGGCCGGACGCGCACGCTTTGGCGAGGCCCTCCTCGGATTGGCGGATGGTCTGCATCATGCGATACAGCGCCAGCGCCTGATCGCGCGTGACACCAGCGGGCAACCTTGAGCTCATGGTGGCTCTCCTTTTCACTGGCGGGATCGTGGCCGCAGTCAGGCCAGGATCGCCGCTACATCGATCTTGCCGGCCGCGATCGCGGCGCGGAAGATATGGATCGTTTCATCGATGCCCGCTGCAAGGGGCGTCCAGTGCAGGCGGCCAATCGCCTGCTCCAGCGGCGCGCCGTCCACGTGCGGGGGCAGCGCCAGCGCGGCGGGATTAAAGGTGATGCTGCCGGCCGAGGCGGGCGCCGCGCGGGTGATGTCGCGCACGACATCGGCGATGGCCGACTCGGTGCCGCCCAGGTTGTAGACCGCCGAGCCCTTCGCCCCGGTCCGCGCGGCCTGGATGAAGGCGCGTGCGCAGTCATCGGCATATTGAAACACCACCGAGCCGCCGTACGAGATGTGATAGGGCCTGCCGGCCGCCGCAGCCAGCATGGCCTTGGTCGGTGTCGAGGTCATGCCCTGGTCGCGGCCCGGCCCGTAGAGCACATACGGGCGGATGCCGAGGCTGTTCACGCCCCAGTCCTGGTGGTAGATGCGCGCCGTGCCCTCGTTGGCGAACTTGAAGACGCCATACAGGTTGAGCGGGTGCACGGGCGAATCGTGGTGCAGCGTGCCGTCGGGATACAGCTCGGGGCCGCCATACACGCCCACCGAGCTGGCGTAGACCAGGCCCTGCACCTGGGCCGCGTGGTGGCGGGCGGCCTCGAAAACCACCGTCGTACCGACAACGTTCACCCGCGCGCCCTGGATCGGGTTGGCCTTGACGAAAGGCACCTGCAGGGCTGCCAGGTGAATGATGTGCGTAATGCCGTTCTCCGCCACCACGCGGTCAAACGCTGCGGGGTCGGTAATGTCCCCCGAGACGAAGTGCACCTTCCCCAGTGCAGCATCGTCCATGATCAGGCGCAGGCGGCGCGGTTCGCCGGGCAGGTCATAGGTCCATACCGGCACGCCCTCCGCAACCAGGCGCTTGACCGTCCACGCGCCAATGCAACCCAGCGCGCCCGTCACGAGAAATCGTTCAGCCATGGGTCCCCCGCGCCTTCATCTGGCTCATGTCATTGACCGGCGTGCGGGGCGGTTCGCCGCGCATGGCGCGCAGGATGTCCTCGGCCGCGCGGGTGCGCATGTCGACCTGCGCCTCCTCCGAGTACCAGGCCGAGTGCGGGGTGACGATGGCGCGTTCATGGCGCATCAGGGCCTGCAGCGTGGCGTTGTCGCGTGGCGGGGGCTCGACCGAGAGCACATCCAGCGCCGCGCCGCGGATGCGGCCGGCATCCAGCGCGGCCAACAGGGCCTCCTCATCCACCAGCCCACCCCGCGCGGTGTTGACCAGGCAGGCCTCGGGCTTCATCATCCCCAGCGTGGTGGCGTTGATGGTGTGGCGGGTGTTGGCGTCGAGTGGCAGGTGCAGGGTGATGCAATCCGCCTGGGCGAAGAGGGCGTCGCGCGTGACGGGCGTGGCGCCGGCCGCGCGGATCTGCTCGTCGCTGAGGAAGGGGTCGTAGGCGATCACGCGCATCCCCAGCCCGGCACCTTTGTTGCCGGCCGTGCGCCCGATGCGGCCGTAGCCCATCACGCCCAGCGTCAGCGTCGTCAGGCGGCGGATCGGCCGCACCGGCGACCCCAGCTCCCACTTGCCGGCCCGGGTGTTATCGATCTGCGGCCGCAGCCCGCGCAGCAGGGCCATGGCCAGCGCAATCGCGTGCGAGGCGACCTCATCCACGCCGTAGTCCGGCACATTGCCCACCCAGATCCCGCGGGCGGTGGCGGCCGCGACATCGATGTTGTCGATGCCGACGCCGAGGCGGCTGATGAAGCGCAGGCGCGGCATCGCATCCAGGACGGCGGACGTGATCTTTTCGAGGGCGATGACGAGGATATCGGCTTTGGCAAGCTCGGCGCGCGAGGCGGGCGTGTCGACGCCGTTCGAATAGCCGAACGTGCAGTCGTGTCCGGCCAGGATACCTCGCTCGATGGGATTGCCAGTCGCGTCCCCAAACGCATAGACAATGTGGGTGGTCATGGTCTCCTTATGACAGTGGACGGTTCCTGCCTTGACAGAAGTCCCTTCCTGACCTATTGTCGGCAGTAAGTTGTTAGCAGTATACCAAATGAGGTGGCACCCGTGAAACTGATCACTTTCGTCCGGAGCGACGCCCCGGCACTTCCGCGGCTTGGCGCGCTGCGCGGCCAGAACGCCCTTGACCTGAACGGGCTGGATGCTCGCATCCCTTCCGACATGATGGCGCTGTTGAACGGCGGTGAGGCCGCCCTGGCGTTGGCGCGCGCGGCGGTGGCGCAGGCACCCGCCAGCGCGGAGATCCCGGCCGGCCGCTTCACGCTGCTGGCACCGATCCCACGGCCGGGCAAGATTCTGTGCATCGGGCTGAACTACCGCGACCACGCCCGCGAGTCCGGGCAGGCGGTGCCCGATTTCCCAACGGTGTTTGCCAAGTATGCGAACACCGTGATCGGGCCCGGCGCGGCGGTGCAGATCCCGCGTCTGACGTCCAACGTCGATTACGAGGCCGAGTTCGGCTTTGTCATCGGCAAGCGGGCCCGGCATGTGGCCGAGGCCGATGCCCTGTCGTATGTGGCCGGTTACTTCCCGCTCAACGACATCAGCGCGCGCGACTATCAGGCGCGCACCTCGCAGTGGACACTGGGCAAGACCTTTGACACCTTCCTGCCGATGGGGCCGGCCCTGACCACGGCGGACGAAGTGCCGGACCCGCACAACCTGGACATCCGTCTGACGATCGGCGGCGAGACGCTGCAGCACTCAAACACGCGCGAGCTGGTGTTCGGGGTGAACGCGCTGATCCATGTCTTGAGCGGGGTGATGACGCTCGAGCCCGGCGATGTGATTTCGACCGGGACGCCGTCCGGGGTGGGCGCGGCGCGCAATCCCAAGCGCTGGCTGCGGGCTGGCGAGACGGTGACGGTGGAGATCGCCGGCCTGGGCGCCTTGAGCAACCCGATCATCGCCGAGCCGTAGGGGCCGGCCTGGCGGGATCGGGACGGAGGGTGGGCGCGAATTTTGCGCCCACCCTCTTTTTTGGCTAACGCATCGAAGCAAGAAACGCGGCGGTCTCGTCGACGATCTGCTGACGCAGCGTTGCGAGGGGCGCGGTCGCAGTGCCGTCGCCCGCCTGCGGGCCGTAGTCGCCAAACATGGCGTGGTTGCCGCCGGGCACCTCGACCAGGCGGGTGCCCTTGGGCGCGCCAGCCAGCCGCTGCTCGCGCGTGATGGGCGGTTTTGCCAGCGTGTCGTTGCTGCCATAGACGGAGAGCCCGGCGATGGGGAGCGCATTCACGCCGGCGCTTTCCTGGATGTAGGAGCCATACAGCAGCACGCCCTTGATGCGGCTGCGCCCGGCGGCGATGTCGGCGGCGTGATTGCCCACATACGCCCCGGCCATCGACCCGCCCAGCGAGTGTCCGCCAATCGCCCAACGTTCGACGCCGGGATATGCAGCGATCACGGCGTCAGCACTCCCGACGCCGAAGACGGCCAGCTCGAGCGGCATGGGCGGGATCACGACCAGCGTGCCGCGGTCGGCGAGGGCCTGCGCGAGCGGGGCGTACGCGGCGGCGTCCACGAGACCACCGGGGTAAAAGACCAGCCCGCTGCCATTTGGCGTGCCGGGATTGAACACCAGCCAGCCCTGTGGTGCGCGGGCCGCGCGCGCCCCGAGCGCGGCGGCGTCCGGGAAGGCCCTGTAGCGCGCCAGGCGCGTCCAACTTACAAATCCAATACAGAGCACGGCCAGCACGATCACGATCAGAATTGGCAGACGTTTGAGAAAGCGCTTCATTGAGCGGCGATTCTATCCGTCAGATGCGCTTTTACGCCAGATTTACACCGCCGTGAAGCGCCGCTTGCAGGGGGCGCGCATGCTGGACTCACGCGCATCGAGCGCAAAACAAACAGGCACGTGATTCCAGGAGACATGACATGAACCCCATTCGCAAGTTCGCAACCGGCGGCCTGGCCGCCCTGATGATGACCGTAGGCACGGCGGCGCTCGCGCCGAGCCCCGCGCTGGCCGGCCCGCCCACACCGGTGGCACCCGCCGCCAGTGAGGAGGCTTCGAGCAAGACCCTGCCGCAGATCCTGCGGGCCGAGCGGCGCGCGCTGCGCGAGCAGGCCGACCGCCTGCGCGTGGCCGGCTTCGAGAAGACGCGCGTCGAGCGGCTGATCGTGACGCAGAAGGAAGCCGGCAAGGATGTCACGGTGCTCGAGACGGCGCTCGCCACCTTCACGGAGCGTGTGACTGCCGCCCGGGCCGATCACCTCAAGGCCGCCGATATCCTGCGCAAGGCGGATGGCTTTGGGCCGAACGGGCAGGTCGTGGAGCTGGAGGTCGCCCGTCAGACAGTGAAGCAGGCCGGCGATCTGCTCAAGTCCGCACACGAGCATCTCGATGGCTCGCTCAAGGATCTGGCCACCGCGGTCAAGGCCTGGCTGGATGCCAACGGTCTGAAGCCGGAAGCGCCTCCGGCGCCGAAGAAGCCGAAGACGCCGTAGGCGGGACAGCCATCGGGCGCACGACACCGGACGGTCCGATTGGGCCGGCCGGTGCCGTGTTTTTCCGTGTAGACTCGGCTTCGCAACCACAAGCATGTCCCGCGTTACCCTCAACACTCCCGCCCCTGACTTTGCACTCCCCGACTTCACCGGCCGATTGATTCGACTGAGTGAGTTGACCGCACAGTCGAATGTCGTGCTCGTCTTCAACCGTGGCTTTGTCTGACCGTTCTGCCAAAAGCACATGGCGCAGTTGCGCCAGGACCATGCAGCCTTTCTCACGCGCGGCGCGAAGGTCGTCGTCGTCGGCCCGGAGGATGCGGCCGCGTTTGATGCCTACTGGCGCAAACACGACCTGCCCTTTGTCGGCGTGCCCGACCCGGACGCGAGCGTGCTCAAGCGCTACGGTCAGGAAGTCAACCTCTTCAAGCTGGGTCGGATGCCGGCGCAGGTCATCGTCGACCGCGTCGGGATTGCGCGGTATGCCCACTACGGGCATGCCATGTTCGACATCCCGTCCAACGCCGAACTGCTGTCTCTGCTGGATTCGCTCAACCCCGCGCAGATCTGACCTCGGGACGCGCGTCCCATCGCATCGATTCGTTCGCTGTCACATGCCGTGACGCATTCGTTCATTTTGTTGACAGGAAAAAACCCATGCCCAGAACGCTGATCGAGCCCTTTCGCATCAAGTCCGTCGAGCCCATCCGCATGACCACGCGCGCGGAGCGCGAGGCCTGCCTGGAAAACGCCCACCTCAACGTCTTCAAGCTGCGCGCCGAGGATGTTCTGATTGACTGGCTGACCGACTCCGGCACGGGCGCGATGTCTTCGAAGCAGTGGGCGGCCATCATGGAGGGCGACGAGAGCTATGCCGGCGCGCGCAGCTACTTCAGGCTCGAGGCCGTGGTGCGTGACATCACCGGGATGACGAATTTCATCCCCACCCACCAGGGCCGCGCCGCCGAGCGGCTGCTGTTTGGCGCGGTGTGCAAGTCCGGCGACCTCGTCCCGAACAATTCACACTTTGACACCACGCGGGCCAATCTGGAGAAGCTCGATGTCGAGGCCGTCGACCTGGTGATTGCCGAGGGCCGTCAGCCGTCGCTGAGTCATCCCTTCAAGGGCAACATCGACCTCGCGCGCGTCGAGGCGCTGCTCATCGCGCAGGGTGCGCGCATTCCGTTTGGCATGCTGACGGTGACGAACAACACCGGCGGTGGCCAGCCGGTCTCGATGGCCAACATCCGCGCCTACGCCGCGCTGCTCAAGCGGTACGGCAAGCCGCTCATCATGGATGTGTGCCGCTTCTCGGAAAACGCGATGTTCATCAAGATGCGCGAACCCGAGTACGCCAACACGCCGATCAAGGCCATCGTGCAGGAGATGTTCTCGTATGCCGATGGCGCGACGATGAGCAGCAAGAAGGACGGCATGGTCAACATGGGTGGCTTCATCGTCCTGCGCGATGACCGCTGGGTGGAGACCCTGCGCAACGACCTGGTGCTGACCGAGGGCTTCCCGACCTATGGCGGTCTGGCGGGGCGCGATTTGGAGGCGCTCGCGGTGGGGCTCGAAGAAGGCATGCAGGAGGACTATCTCCGTTATCGCTTGCGCACTGCGGAGTATCTGGGCGAGAAGCTCGACGCGGCCGGGATCGGCTTTGTCAAGCCCACGGGTGGCCATGCGGTGTACATCGACGCGCGCTCCGTGCTGCCCGCGATGCCGCAGCAGCACTACCCGGCCTGGGCGCTGTGCAACGCGCTGTATCTGGAAGGCGGCATCCGCGGCGTCGAGGTCGGCTCGGTCATGTTCGGCAAGCGCCTGGCGGATGGCACCGAGACGTATCACAACATGGAGCTCGTGCGGCTGGCCTTCCCGCGCCGGATGTACACCCAGGCCCACTTCGACTACGCGGCGGAGGTGATGGCCGACCTCAAGCAGCACGCGGGTGCGGTGCGCGGGGTGCGCATCGTCAAACAGCCCCGCCTGCTGCGCCACTTCACGTGCGAGATGGCCTGGGCGTAGCCTGGCGCACAACGGACAAATCGGCGCGGCGAACGTCAGCGGATCGCGGCGACAAGCTCCTCGAGGGCGGCGCCGACGGTCTGGAGCTCGCGGGAGATCTGGACGAGCAGGTCATCGACCTGGCGAAAGCGCCGGCCGGCCGCGCTGACAAATGAGGCAAAGACGCGGCGCGCGAGGGCAAGATCGCGCGCCGCCAGAGCCTGCGTGATCGCTGCCCCCAGCTCGCGCAGGCGGGTTGCCCACGGCTCCGTCGATGTCGCGAGGAGCGTTTCGGACAACGCATGAACCTCAGGCCAGGTCTGATCGAGCTCGGTGCTGTCCACGGCCAGGGTGTCCTGAATGCGGCTGAGCGCGTTGTCGACCTCCTGCCAGCCGTTGTGCTCATCGCGCAGGGCGAGCAGGCGCGCCCGCAGCGTCTCGAGCGCGAGCAGGGCGGCGTCGAAATCGGCCAGCGCGGCGGGTGAGACGGCGGCCGCCACCAGCGCGCCGCGCGCGCCCTGCATGCGCGTGATCATGCGGCTGCCCAGCAGGTTGTCCACGACGGCGACCATGCGCGTGTTCACCTGGGATGGCCCGCGCGCCAGCGCGCGTTTGAGGTCGGCGCAGGCATCGCGCAGGCGCGCGACATCACTGCCCTCCACGGCTGCGGCAAGACCCTCGCGGGCCTGGGCGAGATGGGTGAGCCACAACACGTTGGACACGCCCAGCGCCGGCCGGGCGGCGAGCGCCGCAATCTCGCGCAGGATGTCGCCGGTCTCGGCTGCAGTCGGGACCACCGTCGCCCACGCGCTGGGATCCCCCACCACCCGGTGGCTGTCGGCTTCGAGCGGCGCATAACGGACAGCCACTTCCTGTAGCAGCTCATGCAGGGTCTTGAAGTCGCGCAGCAGGGCGATCTGGTCGCCGGCGTACTCGAAGTCGGTCTTGAACGCGCACAGCGCCTCGCGCGCCCCGGGCGTGTCGGCCATCGCGGTGAGGGCGCGCACGCCATCGGCGATGGCGGGGGTGGGTGAGGCGTCGGCCAGCGACGCGAAGTGCGCCCAGTCGACGGCCACGGCGGGTCTTGCGCGCTGGCAGGCGGCGACCAGGGCCGGCAGCAGCCCGCGATGTCGGACATACTCGATCACGGCCTGGGCGCGCCCCTCGATCGTGTCACGCCGGGGAGCCGAGTCCGGGTTGATGCCAATATCGGCGCACAGCAAGTCGAGCTCATCCAGCGAAAAGTGCGCGGCCAGCGCATCCCGAAACCCGGCCGGGGTGCCCGTCATGGGCGTCATGCGTGGCGCGCCGGTTGTCCGGTGGACTGGCCGACGATGAGCTCGATCGGCAGGCTGACGCGCGGCCGGGCCAGCGTCTCGCCACGCAACAGCGTCATCAGCATGTCCGTGGCGAGGCGGCCCTTCTCGCGGGCAGGCTGCCGCACCGTTGTCAGCGTCGGCGACGTTCGCCCCCACACCTCGACGCCGTCATAACCAATGACCGACAGGTCGCGCGGCACCTGCAGGCCGCGCGAGATGGCGGCCTCGATCATGCCGTGCGCGATGGCGTCGCTGAGCGTGAGCACGGCGGTCGGGACCGGACGCAGCGCGAGCACACGCTCGAGCGCCTGCGCGCCGCCCTCCGCCGAACAGGGCGCCTCGAAAGTGGTGATGCGGGGGTCGCGCGGGGAGAGGCCGTGCTCGACGAGCGCCGCCCGCACGCCATCGAAGCGATGCTTGAGCGTGCCGGTGTATTTCTCCGGCACGCCGAAATACGACTCGAAGGCGACGACGGTGATGGCGCGGTGACCGAGCTCGAGCAGGTGGCGCATCGCGAGCCGCGCCCCCGCGGCGTCCTCGATGTTGACGCAGGCCACGCCATCCGGAGCATCGGTGTCCATCATCACGAAGGGGATGTTGCGCTGGCGCAGCGCCTTAACCGCGTCATCGTCGGCATCCAGCCCGGTGACGATGCAGCCGTCGACGAGGGCGGCATAGGTGGCGTCAACCAGCGAGCCGCGCCGGGGTGGGACGATCATCAGCGAAAGGCCCTCGCGCTTGCACACGCTGCCGATGCCGCTCAGCAGGGCGGTGAAGAACGGATTGGCCAGCAGGTCGCTGATGTCCTGGGGGACGAGCAGGCCGAGCGCGTTGGTGCGGCGCGTGTTCAGGCTGCGCGCGATCGGGTTGGGCATGTAACCGAGCTCGCGCGCGACATCGAGGATGCGCTGCGTGGTGCGCGCAGAGAGCCGGCCCGGGACATTGAAGGCAAAGGAGACCGCGGTCTTGGACACGCCCGCGCGGCGGGCGATGTCCTTGATCGTCACCCGCGAGCCCGTGCTCGGGGCGCGTTGGTCGTTGCGACCGTTGTGCACACCGGGCGCCTTCACATCGGTGCCCTCGGCGCGCGCGGTAGTCGGATTGTCCATTGGATGCTGCCCCCTGCTGAATGAACGTTTGTCTTGCGAACGTTGTGCGCCGTGTGTGCCGCTTTGCGGTGGCGATTATCCACCACGTTTAGTAAACCGGGACTGGATTACAATAGAACAGACGTTCAACATGAGGTTCGAAGCCAAAAAGGCCGCTGCCAAGCGCGGCACAAAAAACGCCAAATCCAGCAAGCGCTCGGGGCGCAAGGCTGCCCCAAGCGAACCGCTGTTTTCGCTCACCGCGGATCAGTGGCTGGACATCGTCGGCGCCGTCCTGATCGCCGTCGCCATCATCACCCTGCTCAGCGCCCTGTCACCGGGCGGGCAGGGCGCGATCATGGGCGCGTGGTTCAACTTCCTGCGCACGGCCTTTGGTTGGATGGCCTTTGCCGCGCCGGTGGTCCTGGCGGCGTTTGGCTACTACCTGATCCAGCATCACTTTGACAACCTGCCCCGGATCGGTCTGGGGCGCGTGTTTGGCCTCCTGGCCCTTTTCTTCTCGCTGCTGATGGGTCTGCACGTGCTGGGGATGCTGGGCGGTCAGCCGGATGGCGCGCGCCTGGCAGCCGAGTCAGGCGGCGGCGGGTCCACGGGATGGGCGCTGCTGCGGCTGTTCATCGCCGCGCTTGGCCAGGTCGGGGCCATCTTCGCCACCCTGGCCCTGATCGCGCTCTCGCTGCTGATGGCGACGGGCCTGACCTTTGCGCACCTGGTCGATGCCGCGCGGCGTATCGCGCAACGCCAGCCCGGGCGCGCCAGCGTCGGCAGCCCCGCCAGCCGCGAGACGATCACCCCGAGCTGGGACACGCCTCGGCGGCCCGCCAAACCGGCCGCCGGCGACGCTGCGCCGGATCTGGTGATCAACGGGCTCAAGACCCGGCGTGGCAAGGAGGGGCGCGAGCCAAAGGTCAAGGTGCCGCTCGCCCCGGAGCCCGCGCCCCCGCGCGCACGGGCGAGCGCACAGGGCGGCGACGCTGACCTGCCCCCGGCGCGCGTGATTGGCACCGGCCGCGCCGCGCCCAAGATCCCGGTCGGGGCAACCCCCGCCGTGGGTGCGGCTGCGCCGAGCACCACGCCGCCGCCGCTCTCCTCGCGCTACGATAGCGCGCGGGTCTGGGAGCTGCCGGCCATCACCGGCCTGCTGGAGCAGGGCAAGGATGCCACCCTGCAGGAGTCGGACATCCGCAAGAAGGCGGCGGTGATCGAGGACACGCTGCGTTCGTTTGGCGTGCCCGGGCGCGTGACCGAGGTCAACCGCGGCCCGACCATCACCCAGTTTGGCGTCGAGCCCGGCTTCACCGAGCTCAAGAACGGCAAGCAGCAGAAGGTGAAGGTCAGCCGCATCGCCGGGCTGGCCGACGACCTGGCGCTGGCGCTCTCCGCGCCGCGCATCCGCATCGAGGCCCCGGTGCCCGGGCGGGCCATCGTCGGCATCGAAGTGCCCAACGGTGAAACATCGCTCGTCAGCCTGCGCGATATCCTCGAGAGCGAGGACTTCGAGACGCTGGCGCGCAAGACGCGGCTGCGCCTGGCGCTGGGCGCCGACGTGAGCGGCCACCCGGTGGTCGCCGACCTCACGGCCATGCCCCACCTGCTGATCGCCGGCACGACCGGCTCGGGCAAGAGCGTGTGCGTCAACGGCATCATCGCCGCGCTGCTCATGTACAACGCACCGGATACCCTGCGCTTTCTGATGGTGGACCCGAAGCGCGTCGAGCTGACCGGCTACAACGGCATCCCGCACCTGATTTCGCCCGTTGTCGTGGACGTCGAAAAAGTCATCGGCGTGCTGAAGTGGGTGACCAGCGAGATGGACAACCGCTACCGCACGTTTGCGCGGCACGGTTGCCGCAACGTGCTCGACTTCAACGCCAAGGCCGAGGAGGGTCGGCTGGCTGCGGCCGCGGCGGGGACGCCGGTCGATCCCGATTTCAAGCAGCTGCCCTACATCGTCGTCGTCATCGACGAGCTGGCCGACCTGATGATGCTCGCGCCGGACGAGACCGAGAAGATGATCTGTCGTCTGGCGCAGATGGCGCGCGCGACCGGCATTCACCTCATCATCGCCACGCAGCGCCCCAGTGTCGACGTGGTGACGGGCCTGATCAAGGCCAACTTCCCGGCCCGCATCGCCTTCACCGTGGCGACGGCCGTCGACTCGCGCGTGATCATCGATCAACCCGGCGCGGACAAGCTGCTCGGGCGCGGTGACATGCTGGTGATGACGCCGGAGTCGGCGCTGCCGATGCGCGCGCAGGGCTGCTTTGTCGGTGACAAGGAGATCAACAAGATCGTCCGGCACTGGCGCGCCCAGGGTGGTGGCGGCGAGGAGGATCCGGTGACGCCGACGCTCGAGGCCCCCGAGGCGCCGGTCGCCGTCGCGGCGGGCGTGTTCAGCCCGCCCCCGCCCGTCGGTGGGCCGCTGTCATGGGATGAAGCCCGTGCGTTGTCCACGGCCATCACCGACGTTGGCAAGGGCGGCAACGGGAGCAATGCCGACCGCCTGTTCGAGGATGCCGTCGAGACTGTGCGCCTGCAGGGCAAGGCCTCCATCTCGCTGCTGCAGCGACGGCTGCGCATCGGCTACACCCGCGCCGCGCGGCTGATCGAGGAGATGGAGGAGAAGGGCATCGTCGGCCCCAGCGTGCCGGGCTCGCAGTTCCGCGAAGTGCTGGGCGGCGGCCCGAAGTTCAACGCCTGATCGGGCGTCAGGCCTTCTTCAACCCGCTCAGCGCCGCGCTCAGGCGCTTGCCGCCCACGCCCTCGAAGAAGACTTCGACTTCCTCGTCATCGCGCATGCGCGTGCTGCGCAGCACCAGGCCGTTGCCGAACTTGGCGTGCTTGACCTTGTCGCCCGGCTTGAAGGTCGTGCCGCTGTTGGCGGGCCGGGATGTCTCGGCCGGGCGCGTTGTGCCGCCCGTGCCGCTGTCCCAGCGGGTGGGGTTGCCCTGCCAGGTGCTGGTCTCCGCGCGCAGGTCGCTGGCTGGCTTGCGTTTGCCATCGATGAGCGGCTCGGGCAGATCGCGCAGGAAGCGCGACGCCTCGGCGGCATCGCTGGGGCCATACAGCCCGCGCCGGAAGGCGCGCAGCAGATACAGGCGCTCCTTGGCGCGTGTGATGCCGACGTAGAACAGGCGGCGCTCCTCGGCCATGTCCTCGGGCGTGTCGAGCGTGCGGCTGTGGGGGAGGATGCCATCCTCCAGTCCGGTGATGAAGACGACGCGAAACTCCAGCCCCTTGGCCGCGTGCAGCGTGAGCAGCGTCGGGGCGTTGGGGTTGTCGGCCAGGTTGTCGGTCTCGCTGACCAGGGCGACGTCGTTGAGGAAATCCTGCAGTGGCGTGTCGCCGGCCTCGGCCGCGACGTTGCGCAGTTCCTGCACGTTTGCCCAACGGTCTTCGCCTTCCTCCGTCCCGTCCCGCAGCGAGTCGCGGTAGCCGCTGGTCTTCATGACGTGGTCGAAGAGGCGGGCGATCGGATACTCGTCCTTGAGCGCCAGCCACGATTTCCACATCTTCGCGAAGTCCTCGAGCGCCTTCGCCGCGCGGCCCTCCAGGTTGCCCTCGGTCAGCACCTGATACACGGTGAGGTTGTGCTCGCGCGCGTATTCCTCGTAGGCGGCAATGGTCTTCTCGCCGATGCCGCGCGCGGGTGTATTGATGACGCGGCGCAGGCTGATGGCGTCGGCGGGGTTGTTCACGACGCGGAGATATGCCAGCGCGTCCTTGATCTCGCGGCGGCCGTAGAAGCGCGTCGCCCCGACCAGGCGATACGGCATGCCGGCCCGCACAAAGGCGTCTTCGATGGCGCGGCTTTGTGCGTTGGTGCGGTACATCACCGCGACCTCGCCCGGCTCGGCGGCCTGCAGGCGCTTCAGCTCGGCGATGGTGTCGACGACATACTGGGCCTCCTCGTCGGCGTTGTACAGCTCGCGCACGACGATGCGCGGCCCCTGGCCCTTCTCGGTGAAGAGGTTGATGTGCCGCCGGTTGGGGTTGCGCTTGATGACGGCCATCGCGGCATCCAGGATGGTCTGGGTGCTGCGGTAGTTCTGGTCGAGCGGGATCACGGCCAGGTCGGCGAAGTCGCGTTCGAGGCGCTGCGCGTTGCGATGGTCGGCGCCGCGCCACTTGTAGATGGACTGGTCGGGATCGCCGACGCAGAACAGGTTGCGATGCTTGCCGGCAATCAGGCGCAGCATCTCGTACTGGGCGATGTTGGTGTCCTGAAACTCATCGACCAGGGTGTGCAGGGTGCGCTCCTGCAGGCGCTCGCGGGCCGGCGCGGCCTCGCGCAGCAAACGCACGGTCTCCATCAGCAGGTCATCGAAATCCAGGGCGTTGTTGGCGCGCAGGAGCTCGTTGTAGCGCACATACACGCGCTGGGCCAGCTCATTGATATAGCTGTCCGGGGTGAACTGCTCGGGCGCCACCAGCTCGTTTTTGAGGTTGCTGATGATGCCGTGGATGGCGTTCGGCTTGGCGCGCTTCTCGTCCAGGTTGAGCGACTTGACGGCGGCCTTGATCACCCCGAGCTGATCGTCGCTGTCGAAGATGGCGAAGTTGCGGTCGATGCCGATGAGCGGGCCATCCCGGCGCAACAGCCGCGCGCACAGGCTGTGGAAGGTGCCCATCGCCACTTCCTCGGCTGCGGTGCCGACGATGCGGGCGAGGCGCTCGCGCATCTCGCGGGCGGCCTTGTTGGTGAAGGTCACCGCCATGATGCGATACGGGAAGACGCGGCGGTGCTCGATCAGGTAGGCGATGCGGCTGGTCAGCACGCGCGTCTTGCCCGAGCCGGGGCCGGCGATGATCAGGTGCGGGCCGTCCTTGGCTTCGACGGCGCGGCGCTGGTTGGGGTTGAGCCCCTCCAGCAGGTTGGGGGCAGGCGCGTTGGTCAAGGCAGCAACAATACCTTGCCCGCCGTCTGGCGGTTCTCGAGCGCGGCCTGGCCGGCACCGGCTTCGGCCAACGGAAGACGTCGATCCACGCGCACCGTCAGCCTGCCGGCGGCCATCCAGGCGAACAGATCGCCGGCCCGGGCCTGCAGCTCGGCGTGGTCGCGGAGATACGCGCCCAGCGACGGGCGGGTGAGGAAGAGCGAGCCCTTGTTCATCAGGACGAGCGGATCGAGCGCGCCGATCACGCCGCTGGACTGGCCATACAGCACCAGCATGCCGCGCGGGCGCAAGGCGTCCAGGCTGCCCGCAAACGTGTCGCGGCCGACCGAGTCGTAGACGACATCGGCGCCCCGCCCGTTGGTCAGGGCCCGGACCGCATCCGAGAAGCCCTCGTAAGGCAGAACCTCATCCGCGCCCGCGGCGCGCGCCATGGCGCGGCGGGCCTCGCTCGATGCCGTCGCCAGCACGCGCGCCCCGCGCAGCCTGGCGATCTGAACGAGCAGCGCGCCGGTCGCGCCGGCGGCGGCGTGCACGACCGCGGTATGGCCGGGCCCAAGCGGGAAGGTGTCGCAGGCGAGGTAATGCGCGGTGCAACCCTGCAGCATGACGGCCGCTGCGAGGCTGAGGTCGACCTGCTCCGGCACCCGGGCGAGCTTGTCGGCCGGGACGAGGACGGCCTCGGCATACGCGCCGCCGGAGAAGGCAAACGCCACCCGGTCGCCGACCGCGAGCGAGGTCACGCCCGCGCCGAGGGCCTCGACGTGGCCGGCGCCCTCCTGCCCCGGCGTGAAGGGCAGGCTGATCTTGTAGACGCCCAGGCGGTGATACACGTCGATGAAGTTGACGCCGCTGGCGACCAGCCGGACGCGAACCTGGCCGGGACCGGGCTCAGGCAGCGCGAGGTCATCCAGGCGCAGCACCTCCGGCCCACCGTGGGCGTGCAGGCGGATGGCTTTCATCCGTCAGGCTCCTTGCAGTTGCGCAATCTCGGCCGGCGTCAACGCGAGTGCGGCGGCGGCGAGAATCTCCTTGAGCTGCGGGAGTGAGGTCGCCGACGCGATCGGCGCCGTCACGGACGGGCGCGCGATCAGCCAGGCCAGCGCGACCTGCGCGGCGCTGACGCCGCGTGACTTGGCCACCGCCTCCACGCGGCCGAGCGTCTTCCAGGCCCCCTCTTCGCCCATGTAGCGCGTCTGCACGCCGCCGGCGCGCGCGGTCTCGGGCAGGGCGCCGTCGCGCGCGTATTTGCCGGTCAGGAAGCCGCTGGCCAGCGAGGAATACGGAATCACGCCGACGTTGTTGGCCAGCACCACGGGTTCGAGGTCGCGCTCGTAGTCGGCGCGGCGGACCAGGTTGTACAACGGTTGAAGGCATTCATAGCGGGCCAGGTGCCTGGCCTTCGAGACGCCCAGCGCCTCGCCCAGCCGAGCGCCGTTGTAGTTCGAGGCCCCGATCGCGCGGACCTTGCCGCTCTTGATCAGGGCATCGTAGGTCTCGAGCGTCTCCTCCAGCGCCGTGTCGGCGTCATCGATGTGCGACTGATACAGGTCGATGTAGTCGGTCTTCAGCCGGCGCAGCGATCCTTCCACCGAGCGCAGGATGTGCGCGCGCGACAGGCCGTGTCCGCCATCGCCCATGCGGTTGCCCACCTTCGTCGCCAGGATGACGCTGGCGCGGTTGTGGCGCGCGGCAAACCAGTTGCCGAGGATGGTCTCCGACTCGCCGCCCATGTGGCCGGTCACCCAGGTCGAGTAGGCGTCCGCCGTATCGATGAAGTTGCCGCCGCCCGCGACGAAGGCATCCAGGATCGCAAACGAGGTCGGCTCATCGATCGTCCAGCCAAAGACATTTCCACCAAGACAAACCGGGGTGACGTTCAGGCCGCTGCGGCCAAGGGGTCGAAGTTTCATGCGGCTATTATGGCTGAACGCGCCTGGCCCGCGCATGGGATAATGCGCGGCGTCAGTGGCCGGGCTGCGCGCACCCTGCAACACCTGCGTGGCTCGCCTTTGATCGTTATCGACCTGGGAGGGGAGATGAAGACCACCATCACCGTTGAGCAATATCTCGCCGCGCTCAGCCCGGACAAACGGGCCGCGCTCGAGTCGTTACGCGCGCAGATCCGCAGCCTGCTGCCAAAGGCCGAGGAGCGGATGGCCTATGGCATTCCTTCGTACTACCTAGAGGGCCGGCCGCTCGTCCACATCGGCGCGGGTGCCAATCACTGCGCCTTCTATCCCGGCGGGATCGTCGATGAATTCGCCGAGGCGCTCAAGGGCTACAGCACCAGCCGCGGGACGATCCGCTTCAGCCCGGACAAGCCGCTGCCCAAAGCGTTGGTGCGCGACATCGTGCGCGCCGGGCTGGCCCGGCACAACGCAAGAAAGTCTGCACAGGCGTCGCGCCCGGCAGAGCCCCCGGCCTTCCCGCGCGAGGTCAGCGCCCCGGCCCGGCGCGCGTTGGCGACCCTCTCAATCACCCGCCTGGAGCAGTGCGCGCGCCACAGCGAGGCCGAGCTATTGGCCCTGCATGGGATGGGCCCAAAGGCGCTGGGCGCGATCAAGCGCGCGCTGGCCGAACAGGGCAAGAAACTGGCGCGGCCTTGAACGCGCCCATCACGTCAGGACTTCACAACATGATTGACACACCGACCATCCTCCAAAGCGCCGAGACGCCGATCGCCCTGATTCACATCACCGTGCCACGCGAGGAGATCCAGGCCGTCATGGGTCCCGGCTACGCCGAGCTGATGGGTGCCTTGCAAGCGCAGGGCGTGGCGCCGGCCGGCCCGTGGCTGACGCACCACCTTCGGATGAGCCCCGAGGTGTTTGATTTCGAGCTGGCCGTCCCGGTGCGCGGGACGGTGCAGCCGGTGGGGCGCGTGCGCATGGGCACGCTCCCGGCGCGGACGCTGGCGCGGACCACCTACCGTGGCCCCTTCGAGGGCCTGCCGGATGCCTGGGACGCCTTCATGGCCTGGGTGACCGCCGCCGGCCACACGCCCGCCGCAGACCTGTGGGAGGTCTACGTGCGCGGGCCCGAAGCCAGCGCCGATCCCGCCGAGTGGGAGACGCAGCTCAATCGGCCGCTGCTGCACGCCGCAGACTAACGCATGACGTTGGGCAGGCCGAAGCCCGACACCCCGATTTCGGTCGCGCCCTCGGTGGCGAGGTCGGCCAGCGCCCGCCCGATGGCCGCGCCGAACTTGAAGCCGTGCCCGCTGCACGGGCTCGCGACCAGGATGTCGGGTGCGCCGGGCAGGGACCCGAGCAAAAAGTTGTGGTCGGGCGTGCTGGTGTAGAGGCACGCCGTGGGCTCGAAGCCGTGCGGTTGCAGGTCCGGCAGATAGCGCCCGATGTAGTCGTTGAGAAAATCTGTGATGGCCGGGATCGGCGTGGCCGTGTAGCGGGCGATGTCGATCGGACGATTGGCGTGGTGCAGGCCGATCTTCATGCCGGGGGTTCCGAGGATCGGGAAGCCGTAGGTGTGATCACGCCGGTAGTGGATCCACACGGTGAAGGGTCCCGGCGCAAACGCGGCCGCCTGGCCGGGGCGGGCCGGGTAGTAGGCGACCTGCTCCTGGGTGACCTGCACCGGCAGCCGCGCCCCCAGCCCCGCCAGCAGGGTGTTGACCCAGGCCCCGGCGGTGACCACGGCCTTGCGGGCGCGGTAGCGCCCGGCCGCGGTGACGACCTCGACGCCGCCGTCCAACGGTCGGATGGACAGCACCGGCTCGCGCTCGCGGGCGGCCGCGCCCGCGGCGATGGCGCGCGCGATCATCACCTGAACACAGCGCGTGGCGCGCAGCACGCCGGCGTCGGGCGAATACACGCCGCGGGCCCCCTCCGCCAGATGCCACTGCGGAAAGCGCCGACGCAGCCCGGCGTGGTCGAGGCGCTCATGCTCGGCGCCGACCGCCTCCAACGCGGCCGCCACCTCCTCGACCTCGGGGAAGCCCTCGGCGTCGTCGGCGATGTCGAGCCCGCCGGTGGGGATCAACAGTTGTTCGCCGGCCTCGGCCTCGAGGGCGTGCCAGAGTGGGCGGGCCTGCATCGCGAGCCGCGCATAGACGACGTCGCGGTAGGCGAAGCGGAAGATGCGGCTCTCGCCGTGCGAGCTGCCGCGCGTGTGGGCAAAGTCAAACTGCTCGAGCAGCAGCGTCTTGTGGCGGGCGCGCGCGAGCTGCCACGCCGTGGCGCTTCCCATCACCCCGGCCCCGATGACGATGACGTCGTAGTCCATGGCGGCTCCTGTTTGAAGGCGCGATCAGGCGCGCAGCGTGGCCTTGAGAATGAACCACACGTTGGCCGGCCGCTCGGCCAGACGACGCATGAAGTAGGGATACCACTCGCGGCCATACGGCACATACACCCGCACCCGCAGCCCTTCGCTCGCCAGCTTCTCCTGAAGGTCGCGGCGCACGCCGTGCAGCATCTGGAACTCGAAGGCCTGTGGTGGGACGTTCTCCTGCGCCGCAGCCTGGCGCGCGGCCTCGATCATGCGCGGGTCCTGCGTGCCGAACTGCGCGTAGACGGCGTGCCCGCGCCACGACTGCAGCATGTGCCGGGCCTGCCGAACGTAGGCGGCATCGACATCGGCCTTGTCGGGGTAGGCCAGCTCGGCGGGCTCCTGATAGGCACCCTTGACCAGGCGGATGGTGAACCCGGCCTCGCACAACGCTTTGAGATCGTCATCGTTGCGGCGCAGATACGACTGCACGACCGCGCTGACGTTGTCAAATTCGGCGTGCACGGCCTGCAACACGGCCAGCGTACGATCCACATACGCGGTCGACTCCATGTCCACCGCGACGACGATCCTGAGCGGGCGCGCGCGCGCCGCGATGCGGGCCAGGTTGGCCTCGGCCACCGCGTTCGACAGGTCCAGGCCGAGCTGGGTGAGCTTGACCGCCAGATGGGGTGGCCCGCCATCGACGGACGTCCAGGTCCCCTGCGCGGCGATGGCGTCGATCAGCGCGATGTAGGCGTCGGTTGCGGCGGTGGCCTCGGCGGGAGTGCTGACGTTCTCGCCCAGGTGATCTAATATCGCCATGATGCCGCGCCCAGCGAGCGCCTGCGCGACGGCGATGGCTTCATCGGCGGTCTCCCCGGCCACGAAACGGCGGGCGGCCTTGCGGGCGAAGCGCCACTTCGTCATGAGGGTGCGGAGGTTGCGGGACCGGGAGAGCGCCAGAAAAAAAGATCGTGAGAGACCCATAGCAAGAAGGATTGTATGACCAAAATTGTGGTGATCGGCGCCGGGAGCGTGAGTTTTGGACCCCTCATGCTCGATGACCTCTTTCTGCACGGCGAAGGCCTGCGCGGCAGTGAGATCGTGCTGGTCGATCTCGATGCGACCTCGCTGGCCCGAATGCAGGGCTATGCCAATCGGCTGGGCGAGGCGCACCCGGGCGGGCCGCCGTTTGCCATCCGCGCGACCACCGACCGCAAGGCCGCCCTGCCCGGCGCGGACTTCGTCATCATCTCGGTGGCCGTGGACCGGCTGGCCACCTGGAAGCGCGACTGGCAGATCCCCCTGCAGCACGGCGTGCGGCATGTGCTGGGTGAGAACGGCGGGCCGGGCGGGCTCTCGCATGCCCTACGCAATATCCCCATCCTGCTCGACATCGCCCGGGATGTCGAGGCGCTGGCCCCCGGCGCGCTGATCCTCAACTTCACCAACCCGATGAGCCGGCTGTGTCTGGCCCTGCACCGCCACACCCGGACGCGCTTTGTCGGGCTGTGTCATCAGATCGGCGAGGGCTACCGCCTGATCAACACCGTGCTGCGGCGGGTGCCGATCCCGGCGGAGCTGGGGGCCAACTACGACGCCGCCCCGGCGGTGTGGCGCGCCTACACGCAGGCGCTGGAGAAGCGCTATCACATCATCGCGGCCGGCATCAATCACTTTACGTTTGCGTTGGACATTCGTGACCGCGAGACGGGCGAGGACCTGTATCCCGTGCTGCGGCGCGCGCTGGCCGACATGCCGGCCGACTTCGAGCCCATGACGCGCCGCATTCTGGATACGTTTGGAGCGTTGTGCGTGACCGGCGACGGGCACGCCGGCGAGTATGTCGGCTATGCCGCCGACACCACGCCGCTGACCGGCTTTGACTTCGACACCTATGCCCGGCGCGGGGTCGCCCAGCGTGCCGCGCTCGACGACGTCATCGCCGGGCGCGCGCCGGCCCGGCCGAACCCGTCGGGTGAGCGCGCGGCCCCGATCCTGGCGACGCTGGCGCAGGGCGGCAGCCGCCACGAGCTGTCGGTCAACCTGCCCAATCGCGGCTGCATTCCGAACCTGTCAGCGGATGCCATCGTCGAAGTGCCCGGCCTGGTGGCGGGTGGAGCGGTGTATGGCGCGCAGGTCGGGCCTTTGCCGCGCGGCATCGCCGCCATGCTCGCGCAGCAGATCGAGATCCAGGAGCTGGTGGTCGAGGCCGCCGTGACGGGCAGCCGGAGGGCGGCGCTGCAGGCGCTGCTGCTCGATCCGGTCATCCACTCGTACGCGCAGGCGGAGCATACGTTGGACGACCTGCTGCGCGCGCAGGCCGCCTATCTCCCGCAGTTCGCGTAGTGCCGTCAGCCCAGCAGGGCGTATTCGTATGAATCCGCGAGCGCCTGCCAGGAGGCGTCGACGATGTTTGACGAGCAGCCCACGGTCGTCCAGGCCCGGCGTCCATCCGTGCTGTCGATGGTGACGCGGGTCACGGCGGCGGTGGCGTGGTCGCTGTCGACGATGCGGACCTTGTAGTCGGTCAGGCGCATCTTGCGCAGCTTCGGGTAGTGCGGAAGCAGCGCCTTGCGCGTCGCCAGGTCGAGGGCGTTGACCGGGCCATCGCCCTCGGCGACGGTGTGGGTGATCTCGTCATCCACGCGCAGCTTGACCGAGGCCTCGGCGAGCATGCCGCGCCCGTCGCGGTTCTCGACCACGACCATGAAGTCGATCAGGTCGAAGGGCTTGAAGGGATTGGGCAGCGCGCGCCGGAGCATCAGCTCGAGCGAGGCGTCCGCGCCCTCGAAGAAGAAGCCGCGGTTCTCCATCTCCTTGACCTGGCGCAGCGCCTCGCGCACCTCGGGACCCTCGACATCCAGCCCGAACGAGCGGGCCTTGTAGGCGATGTTGCCGCGCCCGCTCAGCTCACTGACCAGGACGCGCTTCTGGTTGCCGACCTGGGCCGGGTCGATGTGCTGGTAGCTCTCCTCGAGCTTCAGGATCGCGGCGACGTGGATGCCGCCCTTGTGCGCGAAGGCGGATTGGCCAACGTAGGGATGTCGGATGTTTGGGGCGAGGTTGGCGATCTCGAAGACGTAGCGGCTGAGCGCGGTCAGCCCGCGCAGGGCCTCGTCGCTCACGCAGGCATCGCCGAGCTTGAGCTTGAGGTTGGCCAGCGTCGCGACCATGTCGCAGTTGCCGACCCGCTCGCCGATCCCGTTGATCGTCGCCTGGACCTGCTGACAGCCCGCGCGCACGGCGGCCAGGGCGTTGGCCACGCCGACACCGGCGTCGTTGTGGGTGTGGATGCCGAGGCGACAGGGCCCCTCGCCCAACGTCTGGAAGACATCCTTGACAATGGCCTCGATCTCCCAGGGCATGGTCCCGCCGTTCGTGTCGCACAGCACCAGCCAGTCGGCGCCCGCATCGCGCGCGGCGCGCAGCGTGGCCAGGGCGTAGTCGCGGTCGAGCTTGTAGCCATCGAAGAAGTGCTCCGCGTCGTGCATGACCTCCTTCCCATGGGCCTTGAAATACGCCACGCTGTCGGCGATCATCGCGAGGTTCTCGGCCAGTGTGGTCTCGAGCACCTTCGTGACGTGCAGGGTGCTGGTCTTGGCGACCATGGTGACGACCGGCGTGCCGGCGTCGACGAGCATGCGGATCTGCGCGTCGTCCTCGCAGCGCGCGCCGGCCTTGCGCGTGCTGCCAAAGGCGGCCAGGCGGGCCTGCTTGAAGGGGATCGCGCGCGCCCGCTCGAAGAACTCCGCGTCCTTTGGGTTGCTGCCCGGCCAGCCACCCTCGATGTAGTGCATGCCGAATTCGTCCAGGCGCTGGGCGATCTTGAGCTTGTCCTCAACCGACAGGTTGACGCCTTCGCCCTGGGTGCCATCACGGAGGGTGCAGTCGTAGAGCGCGGTGTTCATCTCTTCTCCTCAACAAAAAAAGAGCCTTTCGGATTCCGAAAGGCTCTTGTGATACGGGACGGTGTCTAGACCGTGTCTGCCCTCTCAGATCCGCGAGACCAGATTCGCGCCGCAATCGTGTGCGGGCGAATCGAGGTAATCGACAGAATCGCGCAAGGGCGGGCGGTCATGCGGGGCCGATTGTAGCCGAGCCCGGCGGCCAGCTGGCGATCAGCGCGGCCACCTTGCCGGGCACCTCCATCGGGATGAAGTGTGAGGTGTCCTCCAGCACAATGTCCTCGGCGTGGCGGAAATCAGCGGCCAGCCCCGGGGCGGTCGGCGACGTGAGCATGATGCGGGCCGGGTCCGCCGTGCCGCGCGTCATCGCGCAGCGGACCACGCGCACGGGCAGGTCGAGCGCGGCCACGTCGTCGTAGACGGCCCCGTTCTCGGCGAGGGATCCGGTGGCGTAGATCCGGGCCTCGGTCTCGGGCGAGCAGGCCAGGCGCAGGCCGCCGTCGGGGTCGGCTTCCAGCGCGGCCTCGCAGTAGTCGCGCAGCACCTCGGGCCGCCAACGGTTGAAAGGCAGACGCGAAACAAAGCGCTCGAACATCTCAACGCTCGACGCCCACTGGTTGCGGCGTTTGCGGGTGACGGCCAGCATCGTTTCGGGCATCGACCATCCGCCATAGGCGGGGCGGGGGAAGACGGTCGGATCGACCAGCACCAGCGCGTCAAACAGACCGGGCCGCGCGGCGGCCGCGCGGATGGCCGCGTGCCCGCCAAACGAATGACCGACACCCAACGCGCCGCGCACGCCGAGCGCCTCCAGCACGTTGACGACATCGGTGCGCGCCCGGGGCCAGGGGTTGGCCGGCATGGATTTCGCGCTGCGGCCGTGTCCGCGCAGGTCCAGCGCGAGACAGCGTCGGCCGGGTTGCAGCCCGCGCAGGTGACGGATGGTCTGATCCCAGATGCGGGCATGGAAGCTGGTGGCGTGGAGAAAGACCACCGGCGGCAGGGCCGCGCCCGCATCGTGTGCGGGCCAGTCGTAGACGCAGAACGGCTCGGCTCCGAGCGGGACGGTGAGGATGCGCGGCGATGTCATGGCGCGGCATTCTAGGCCCGCGCCGCCGCAACGCGATGGATTCCCTTTGCCTGGCGCGGCCTCCGCCGTCC
>JAIBCK010000142.1 GCA_019694215.1 Thermoflexales bacterium | reverse complement strand
CCGAGCTTATTGATAGAGGCGGCGCTTCGCGCTTCGCGATCATCCTTATTTATAGAGGCGGCACGGGTCTTTATTCATGGGCCGGGCGCGCGGGCACCGGGCGGGGCGGCGGCACCAGCAGGGCGGGCTCCCGGGGGTCGCGCACCAGGCGGCGGACCGGGCTTCTTGGCTTCGTCAGACATGATCACTCCAGAGACCGGCCCAGGCGAATGCCAGACGGGCCGGGCGGGTTCCAACTTCTACGCAGCGGTCTTCTCCGCGATTTCCTTCGCGCGGCGCATATCGACCAGGTCCGGCCCGAGCACGGGCACCGGCACGGCCTCGCCGCCTTCCTTCTGATACCAGGGCACTTTCTTCAGCGTCTGCTTGTCGATCTTGTCCTGCAGGCGGGTGAAGCCGTGCAGCAGCGCCTCCGGGCGCGGCGGGCAACCCGGGATGTAAACGTCGACGGGGATGAACTTGTCGATCCCGGAGACAACGTTGTAGCCCTCCTTGAAGGGGCCACCGCTGGTCGCGCAGGCGCCCATCGCCACGACGTAGCGCGGCTCGGGCATCTGGTTGTAGAGGCGGATGATCTGCGGCAGCATCTTCTTGGTCACCGTGCCGGAGACGATCATCAGATCGGCCTGGCGCGGGCTGGCGCGCATGAGCTCCCAGCCGAAGCGGGCCAGGTCATGGCGGCTGGCGGCGGTGCAGATCATTTCAATCGCGCAACAGGCCAGGCCGAAAAGCATCGGCCACATGCTGCGCTTGCGTCCCCAGTTGTAAATCTTGTCCAGCGTCGTGATGAACACGTTGTTGTTCAGCTCGGCCGGAACGCGGGGGTCGTTCTGGATCTCGTCGGGAAGGTTCGTCTGTGTCTCGGGCATCAGGGCTCCTGCCTCAGTGCAATTCAACCCACTCGCGCCGGATGTCTTCCAGCCACGTCGCCTGCGCGCCGTCGGGGTCGTCGGCGAAATCAGCCAGCCCGATCACCCTGGACCGCAACGCGACGTCATCCAACGCAAGGGGATCCTCCGCCGAGTGCTGCCGCTTGAGCAGCAGGGCAATCGGGTAGGCGTCATCCCAGAAGAGTGGATTGGCCGTTTGCGCAGCCGGGGCATTCGAGCTTGAAATCGCGCGGAGATTATACCGCCCGCCCGCCCCATCCCGCGCAATGCCACGCGCGCTCCGCAGGCACGTGTGATACACTCAACGCTCGTTTGTGGTGCCTATAGCTCAATAGGCGGAGCGCCTGACTGTGGCTCAGGAGGTTGTGGGTTCAAGCCCCACTAGGCACCCTCTCCGGAGCGCGCTTTTGGATCGCGTGTTGCGGATTTGGACCCCGTCACCCCCAGCTGCGCGCCAGTCCACGCCCATGCGAGTTGCCGTCAACGCCTGGTTCCTCGATTCGCCAACCACCGGGAGCGGGCAGTATTTGCGCCATCTCGCCCCCGCGCTCGAAGCCCTCGACAGTGATCTCGAGCTGGTCATGATCCCGCCCCCGCGGCGCGGCAAGCTGGACAAGGTGCTGTTCGAGCAGGTCGGGTTCCCGCGCGCGGCAAAGGCCGCCGGGGCGGACCTGGCCTGGGTGCCGTACTGGGCCGGCCCACTGCGCAGCGCCCTCCCGGTCGTGTGCACCATCCACGATGTCATCGCCCTGGCCCTGCCGGCCTACCGCGGCGGGCTGGCGGCGTCGGCGTATCTCAGCCTGGTGCGCGCCAGCGCCGCCGGCGCAACGCAAGTGCTGACCGACTCCGCCTACAGCCGCACGGACATCATCGCGCGGCTGGGGCTGCCGCCCGAGCGCGTCAGCGCGGTGCTGCTGGCCGCCGATCCCCGCTTCACGCCGGCCGTCTCCGAGGCGCTGCGCGCGGACGTGCGCGAGCGCTACGGCCTCCCGGAGCGCTACTGCCTGTATCTGGGCGGCTTTGACCCGCGCAAGAACATCGAGACGCTCTTCCAGGTGTATGGCTGGGCGGGCGAGTCGATCGGCGACGAATTCCCGCTCGTCATCGCCGGTGCGCCCGGGGATGCCTGCACCACGGCGGAGGGCGCGCCAACCACGCTGGGCGCGCTGGCGCGGGCGGTGGATGTCGAGGACGTGGTGCGCTTCATCCCTCGCCCAACGGAAGAAGACAAGCCTGCCGTGTATGCTGGCGCGCGCGCCTTCCTCTACCCCACGCTGTATGAGGGCTTTGGCCTGCCGGCGCTGGAGGCAATGGCCTGCGGCGTGCCCGTCGTCGGCAGCAATGCCACCTGCGTGCCGGAGGTGGTCGGCGATGGCGGCATGCTCGTGGACGCCCTCGATGCGCGGCGGATGGCCGGCGCGCTGATCGCCGTGTGCGTCGAGGACGACCTGCATGCGCGGCTGGCGCAACGCGCCCTGCTGCAGGCCGCGACCTTCTCGTGGCAGCGCGCCGCGATCGACACGCTGGCGGTTTTCCGAAAGGCGCTACACTCGCCGCGATGAACGCCACGGCCGCCCATGCCCGTCCGGACATCGCGCTGCGCGGCGCGGGGCTGCGGGATGTCGTGGCGATCTGGCGGCTCCAGAAGATGATTTTTGGACGTGATGCGTATGACGCACTGACCATCGGCCTGATGCTGCTCGATCCCCGCCAGATTCACCTTCAGGCGCTGTGCGAGGGCGAGGCGGTCGGCTTCATCGACTGCGAGCGCAACTTCTTCGAGAGCACGATGTGGATCGTCATGGTGGGCACGCATCCGCGCTTCTGGGGCCGGGGCATCGCCAGCGCGCTGATTGGCGAGGCCGAGCGCCGCGCCGCCGGGCAGGCCACCCGGCTCAAGCTCACCGTCCGCCGCAGCAACGAGCGCGCCATCGCGCTGTACACCCACCTCGGCTTCGAACATGCCACAGTCTCCGTCCGCTACTACAACGATGGCGAGGATGGCCTGATCATGGAGAAGCCGCTTCCGCGGCCTACAATCGAGGTGTGAGCAAACCTCAGGGCTACGAGAACACCTACGACAAGGCCGGCTCGCTGCGCGCGCCCTGTCTCATCCTCCTTCACGGCGCGACAGGCACCCGCAAACAGTGGCTGCCCCAGCTCGATGCGTTGTCCGACCAGTATCGCGTGCTGGCCCCCGACCTGCCCGGGCATGGCGAGTGCGCGCATGAACGCTTTACGTTGGATGGCGCGGTAAGCGCGGTCGAGCGCCTGATCCGCGAGCGCGCGCCGCTGGGGGATGCCCTGGTGGTCGGCCAGTCGCTGGGAGGCTATGTCGCCACCGCCCTGGCCGCCCGCGCCCCGCAGTGCGTACGCGGGCTGATGCTGGCCGGATCATCGATCAACTTCACGGGGGCAATGGGGACGCTGGCGCGGATGAACGGGTCGCTGTATGGCGCCTTCCCGAAACGCTGGCTGGCCGGGCTGAACGCGCGCGAGCTGCGCAAACGCCTGCCGCCCGCCCTGGCCGAAGCGCAGATCGAAGCCGGTTTCTTCTTTGGCGCGGCCGGTGATGTCTTTCGTGCGTTGTCCGGACAGGATTTTCACGCCCTGCTGCGCGGCTTCCCCGGCCCGGTGCTGATCGCCAATGGCAGCGCCGATGCGCCCAATCGACGCGCCGAGGCCGCGCACGCTGCAGCCGCCCAGCACGCCCAGGTTCGCGTGATCGCAAACGCCGGGCATGTCTGCAACCTCGAAGCGCCCGATGCGTTCAATGCGGCGCTGCGCGACTTCGCCGGGCAAGTCTTCGCCACCTGACAAGCGCGGCGCAACAGACCGAAGCGGATCACCCCCCGCGACCCGCCCCGGCCCGTGCGCCCCCGAAAAGCCAGCTGTGACGCTGGTTGAAGACACTCTGCGCGCGAGGCCACAGCGCCACCACAACGGCTGGCAAGAAAGTCGTAAAAACAGGCCGGATGCTAGAATCGCGCCGCCATCATGACACTGCCCTGGAATGATCTTTTCTCGGCTGGCGCGCGCGAGATGCGCGGCTCGGCCATCCGCCGCGTCTTCCGTGAGGCCCGCAAGCCGGGCGTGATTTCACTCACTTCGGGCGCGCCCGCGCCGGAGGTCTTCCCGGTCGAGGACATCGCCGCCGCCGCCGAGCGCGCGTTGATGCACCATACGTTGGACGCGCTGCAGTACACGCTCACCGAGGGTTATGCGCCGCTGCGCGAGTTCATCGCCGAGCGCATGAACGCGCAGGGCGGGCGGCTGAGCGCCGACCGCATCATCATCACCGCCGGCTCGCAGCAGGCCATCGACCTGGTCGGCCGGCTCTTCATCGATCCGGGCACGCTCGTCGCAATCGAGGACCCAACCTACATGAGCGCGTTGACGGCGCTCGCGCCGCAGCGGCCACGCTACCTGCCCATCCCGATGGATCAGGACGGGCTGATCGTGGACGTGCTGGCGGATGCCCTCGCGCGCGGCGAACGCCCGGCGTTCCTCTACACGATCACGGCCTTTCAGAACCCGACCGGGGTGTCGATGTCAATGGCGCGTCGGGAGCAGCTGCTCGATCTTGCCGAGCGATACGGGCTGCCCATCATCGAGGATGACCCGTATGGCGAGCTGGTCTTCGAGGGACAGCCCCGCACGCCGCTGGCGATGCTGGATTGCATGCGGCACGGCGAGCTGCGGCACGTCATCTATCTGAGCACCTTCAGCAAGCTGGTCTCGCCGGGCCTGCGCATCGCCTGGGTGGCGGCGCCGCCCGAGGTGATCGCCAAGATGCAGTTCGCGCGTCAGGGCATGGACCTGCACGCCTCGGGGCTATCCCAGGTGGTCGTGCACGAGGTGTGCGCGGATGGGCTGCTGGACCGCCACCTGCCCGTCATCCGCAACACCTACCGGGAGCGTCGCGATGCAATGCTGCGTGCGTTGGACGCGGACATGGCCGGGCAGGCGACGTGGACGCGCCCGAGCGGGGGCATGTTCATCTGGATGACGCTGACGGAGGACATCGACGCCGATCAGCTGGTCAAGACCGCGATCGAGCATGGCGTCGCCTTCGTGCCGGGGTTCCCGTTCTACGCGAATGGCGGCCCGCGCAACACGCTGCGCCTGAGCTTCGCCAACCCGACCCCGGAGACGATCACGCAGGGCGTGTCGCGTCTCGCGGTGGCGGTGCGT
>JAIBCK010000047.1 GCA_019694215.1 Thermoflexales bacterium | reverse complement strand
GAGTTCCCCCTCACCCCAGCGCGGCCAGCGCCAGCCCAACGATCATCAGCCAGCCAAAGCGGCCGTGCAGCTGCGCGCTCCCGCGCACCAGCGGATTGAGCGCCCGGGGCGCCTCCTGCGTCACGCCCAGCCGCACCAGCTTCCAGGCCTGCGGCAGCGTCAGCAGGGCCAGCAACGTGGGCGGCGGTGCAAGCCGCAAGACCACCAGTGCAACCAGCCCTAGATACGCCCCGACCACCAGCACCGCATATTCGGCCTTGCTCGCCCGGCGGCCAAGCAGGTTGGACAGCGTGCGTTTGTTGCGGGCCAGGTCGGCGTCATGGTCGCGCATATTGTTTGCGTGCAGGATCGCCGCGACCAGCGCCCCGAGCGGCCCGGCCAGCGCAACGATGCGCAGCGGCGCGGCCTGGGCCAGCATGTAGTAACTGCCCAGCACCATCACCGGCCCCATGAAGAGGAAGACGATCACCTCACCCAACCCGATGTAGGCAAATGGGGCGGGCCCGGCGGTGTAGAAGAAGCCCGCCAGCACGCTCAGGATCCCCAGGACCAGGATGAAGGTCCCGCCACGGGCCGCCACCAGCCACAACCCGATCACAGCGCCCAACGCAAAACACAACAGACCTGCCAGCAGCACCTGCCGCGGCGTGACCAGCCCTTCCTTGAGCGGGCGATTCGGCCCCAACGACTCGGGCGTGTCCGTGCCCTTGCGCCAGTCAAAGTAGTCGTTGATCAGATTCGTGCCGGCGTGAATGGCCACCGACCCGATCGCCACCAGGCCAAAGATCGGCAGGTTGAAGGCGCCGTCCCAGGCGGCCAGCGCGGCACCCAGCACGACCGGCGTGACGCTGGCCGTGAACGAGAACGGCCGGGCCGCCATCCACCACACCCGGATGAAACGTCGGATGCGCGGCTCGGGCGCGGCCTCGCGCACCGGCTTCTCGGCCACCCGCCACGGGATGAGCTGGCGCTCCAGCTCGGCCATCGCCTCGTTGCTCGCCCAGCCCAGGGCCGCAACCACGACCAGCGTGGCGAAGATCGTCGGCACGTCGTAGATCTGATAGCTCTGCCAGATCAGCGCGCCGAGCCCGCCCTGCGGCAGCAGCAGCTCGGTGCCGACGATCACCGTCAGCGCAAAGCCCAGCCCGAGGTTGAGCCCGGTCAGGATGCTGGGCAGCGCGCCGGGCAGCGCAACGGTCCAGATCAAGTCCCAGCCGCGCGCACCATTGTTGCGCGCGATGTCAAAATACTTCTGATCGAGCTGCGTCACCCCGGCCACGCTGTTGAGCGCGACGAGGAAGAACACCGAGATCACCCCGACCGCGTATTTGGCCGTCTCGCCGATGCCAAAGAGCAGCACCACCATCGGCACCAGCGCGATCTTGGGCACGGGATAGATCGCGCTGATGAGCGGGGTGAAGAACAGCCGCAGCGGTCGGTTCACCCCCATCGCCACGCCCAGCAGCACACCGGGCACCGCGGCCAGCGAGAAGCCGACCAGCACCCGCCGCAGCGTGGTGGCCGTCTCGCGCAGCAGCACGCCGTTGTTGAGGAGCTGGACGAGGCGGCCGACGATCTCGCTCGGCGGCGCAAAGAAGCGCGCATCGAGCACGCCGGCGCGCACCAGCGCCTCCCAGATCACCAGGACGATCAGCGGCGAGAGCAGTTGCAGCGTGCGGTCCTTCATCGCCGCACCTCGTCCTTGAGCGTCTCCCAGACCTGTGCGCCCAACGCACCAAAGGCAGGATCGCGCTTGAGCGCATACACCTCGCGCGGGCGGGCAAAGGGCGGGGTGAAGGTCGCCTTGATCCGCCCCGGTGCCGCCGACATCACCAGAACGCGGTCCCCCAGGATCAGCGCCTCGTCGATCGAGTGCGTGACGAAGAGCACCGTCTTGCGCGCCTCGCCGGGCTCGCCCTCCCAGATCCGCAGCAGCTCGTTCTGCAGCAGGGTGCGGTTCTGCTCGTCCAACGCACCAAAGGGCTCATCCATCAGCAGGATCTCGGCGTCGCCGGCCAGCGCGCGCGCGATGGCCACGCGCTGCTTCATCCCGCCCGAGAGCTGATAGGGATAGGCCTCCGCGAACGCGCCCAGCCCGACCCGCGCCAGAAGCTGCCCAACGGTCGCATCCCGCACCTTGTCGGGCTCGCCGCGCATCCGCAGCGGATAGCCGACGTTCTCGGTCACGGTCATCCACGGGAAGGTCGAGTCGCCCTGGAAGACAAGAGTCGGCGCGACGGCCGGACGGGGCGAGAAGACGATCTCGCCGCGCGTGGGCGCATCCAGCCCGGCCAGCAGGCGCAGCAGCGTGCTCTTGCCGCACCCGCTCGGCCCGACGATGCAGACGAATTCGCCCTGGGCGATGTCCAGATCGAGCGGGCCCAACGCAGGCAGTACGGCACCCTGGGCGGCCGGGTAGGTTCGCGTCAGCGCGCGCAGCGAGATCATCGAAGCCGATTATTTCATCTCGGCCGGACCCATCTCCTTGAGCGCCGCTTCGACATACTTGCGGTTGATGAACTGCTGCATGTCGAGGTCCGTGCTGTAGGTCAGCAGGCCCTGCTTGCGGTAGAAGGTCTGCAGCGTGTTGATGTGGTCGATCGGCGTGCCGCCATTCGGATCAAAGTACGGCAGCGGCATGCGCTTCAGCATCTCGACATCGCTTTTGGTCCACTTGGCCAGGATGGCGAGGTTCTCGGGCGCATAACGGCCATCTCCCTGCAAGTCGCGCACGGCCTTGAGGTAGGCCTTGACAAAGCCCTGGGCCAGGTCCGGGTTGGCCGTCGCCCACTGCTTGTTGTAGTAGACGTAGGTCGGGTAGAAGTCCTTGATGAAGTCCTCGGACAGGCGTTTGATCAGGCCCTTGTCCTCGGCCGCCGTCGCAAACGGCTCGGTCAGGATGGCGCCATCGAGGCTGCCGTTCTCCAGCGCGGGCGCGATGTTCGGGAAGGGCATCCCGACCACTTCCACGTCCTTGATGTCCAGACCGCCCTTGGCCAGCGCGGAGGACAGCCACCACTCGGTGGCCGTGCCGCGGTTGTTCGTGGCGACCTTCTTGCCCTTCAGGTCGCTGATCTTGGTCAGCTCGCCGCTGTCAAAGCGCTTCTTGCTCACGACCAGCGGGCTGGCGACCCGGGGCCGCTCGGTGTGCAGCGATGCCACGATCTCGAAGGCGATCCCGCGCTGCACGGCATTGAGCATGCTGGCGGCGATGCCGCTGCCCGAGACCTCAAAGGCGCCCGATGCAACCTGCACGACGGCGTCCGAGCCGCCATCGGTCGGCAGCAGCTGCGCGTCGATGCCCTGCTCCTTGAAGTAGCCCTTCTCAAGGGCGACATAGAAGCCGTAGTTGATCGAGTTGGCGATGTAGCCGATGCGGACGACCTTGCCCCCGGCCGGGGCGGCGGTCGCGGCGGCCTTGGTGGCGGCGGCCGGCGGCGCGGTCGGGGCGGGCGTCGCCACGGCGCCACAGGCGGTGAGCAGCACGGCGGCTGCGATCAGAATTCGATTTCGCATGATCCTCTCTCTCCCCGGTCACCGCGCGGGCGGCCGGGACATCAGAAACGCCCCGGATGGGGCGCGGCTCGACTATACAATCCACCGTATGGCGGAACTTGATCAAGAGTTGTTGAAGTTGTTCGGGCGCCCGGCGCGTTTCGTGGCGCGCGCCCCCGGGCGGGTCAATCTGATCGGCGAACACACCGATTACAACGATGGCTTCGTCCTGCCGATGGCCATCGACCGCGAGGTCACCCTGGTCGGCGCGCCGCGCGAGGACCGCGTCGTGCGCGTGCACAGCCTCGACTTCGACGAGACCCTGACCTTTGGCCTCGACTTCATCCCGCGCGAGGCGGCCGGCCGCTGGGGCAACTACGTGCGCGGCGTCGCCGCCGTGCTGCGCGACGCCGCCTTTGCGCTGACGGGCTTTGATGCCGTGCTCAAAGGGGATGTGCCGATGGGCAGCGGGCTGTCCTCCTCGGCGGCGATCGAGCTGGCGACGCTGATGGCTTTTAAGGCGGCGGGGGAGGCGGCCGGTCGGCCGCTCGATGCGCGCCTCGATGGTGAGCTCGCCGCGCGCCTCGCGCAGCGCGCCGAGCAGCGCTACACCGGCGTGCAGTGCGGGATCATGGATCAGTTCATCGCCACGCTGGGTGTCGAGGGGCACGCCCTCAAGATCGACTGCCTCGACCTGACCCATGAGGCCGTGCCGATGCCGGCCGGGGCGCGCATCGTCGTAATCGACACCGGCGCCTCGCGCGCGCTGGCGGCCAGCGCCTACAACACCCGCCGCGCGGAGTGCGAGGCTGGCGCGGCGCTCTTCCGCGCCCAGACCCTGCGCGATGTGCGTTATGCAGATTTCGTCGCCCGCCGCGAGGGGGCCGAGGGGCCGGTCATGCTGCGGGTCGGCCACGTCCTGCTGGAGAACCAGCGCGTGCTTGACGCCGTCGAGGCGCTCAAGCGCGGCGATCTCGAGGAGCTTGGCCTGCTGATGAGCCACTCACACCAGAGCCTGCGCGATTTGTACGAAGTGAGCAGCGACGCCCTCGACGCCGCGGTGGACATCGCCGAGGGCGTTGAAGGCGTCTACGGCGCGCGGATGACGGGCGCGGGCTTTGGCGGTTGCGCCATCGCCCTCACGCGCGAGGATGCCGTCGACGCCCTGCGCGAGGCCATCGAGGCGCAATATCCCCAACGCACAGGGTTGACACCAAAGGTGTTCGTCTGCCGGGCCAATGCCGGCGCATCGTATCGGCTGCTGGATGCGGCCGCGGGCTAGAACAGCGGGAGCTTGTCGCCGACGTACCAGAAGAGCACGGCCGCCAGCATGCTCAGCATGAGCGGGTTGTGAATGGCCTCGCGGTCTTCCATGAAGTTGGCCTTGCCGCGCCAGAATTGAATGAGCTTCGGCCCGAGCAGGATCGGCATCACCAGCGCGAAGCCAAACAGCAGCACCAACGGGATCAGGCCCAGCGCGAGAAACGCGACAAAAATGGCCACGCCCGACACGGCGCAAAGAATCATCAGCCGGCGCGTCCACACCGGCCCGATCAGATCGGCGGTGTGGCGGATGCCCGCCTTCTTGTCCACCTCGGCGTCCCGCAGCTCGTTGTTCAGCTCACCGTAGACCGACAGCGCGACGGTCGACAGAAAGAACAGCCAGGCGTAGGGCTTGCCCTGGTCATACACGAAGTAGGCGCACAGGAATTGCAGGCCGGCCAGCGACAGGCTGTGCGAGATCAGGTCGGCGATGGGCATGGCCTTGAGGCGGGCGAAGCGCCAGGAATACAGGAAGGCCAGCGCCAGGCTGAACGCGCCCAGCAGGAAGGGCATCAGCCCCAGGGTGGCATAGGCAGCCACCACGGCGAGGGCGACCCCCAGGCAGGCCAGCTTGCCGACCCGCGGCGAGATCATCCCGGCCGAAATGGGGTTGCGCAGCGCCTTTTTGGCGTCCATGGCGTCATCGGGCGCGTCTTCGACGTCGTTATACATGAAGGCGAAGCCGACGACGAGCAGGTTGGCGATCAAGACGATGAGCAGTCGGAGATCGATGTCGCCGCCTCCCAGCTTGGCCCCCACCAGGGTGATGACCGTCACAAAGACGACATACTCCTTGAAGCGGGTGAGTTGAATCAGTCCGGTCAGCTGTTGGCGTACGGAGGCGATCACATCAGTCTGTCGATTGGGCATCCTTGGATTATAGCGAGATGAGTGCCTCCGGGGCCCGCGGCCGGGTCAGCCACCGGCCGGGGCGCGGGCGGAGACCCGGGCGCGCACGGTGCCGCGCGGACGCAGCGTGACCGTCGGCTCGGGGACCGGGAGCGCCCCGGCGACCAGGTCCAACCGGGCGCGCTGGGCGATCACGGCCAGGATCAGGTGGGCTTCCATCAGGGCGAAGTGGTTGCCGACGCAGATGCGCGGTCCGCCGCCGAAGGGCAGGTAGGCGCCGCGGGGCAGTCGCTTCTCGGCCTCGGGCGCAAAGCGCTCCGGGTCAAAGCGCTCGGGGTCGGCGAAGACGGCCGGGTTGCGGTGCATGGCATACGGGCTGATGATGACGAACTGGCCCTTGCGCGGCTTGATCTCCCCGAGGTCGAGGTCGCGCAGCGCCATCCGCCCCATGACGTAGGCGGGCGGATACAGGCGCAGGCTTTCCTTCAGAACCTGCAGGGTGTAGGGCAGGCGGGGCAGGTCGTCGAGCGTCGGCGCGCGGCCGGCCAGGGCCCCATCGACCTCCCGCTCGACGCGCGCGCGGACCTCGGGGTGCCGCCAGAGCAGCGACAGCGTCCACATCAGCGCATTGGCCGTAGTCTCGTGACCGGCCAGGACCAGCGTCATGCACTCGTCGCGCAGCTGGGTGTCGTCCATCGGCTGGCCGTCCTCGTCTCGGGCGGCCAGCAGCGCCGAGAGCAGGTCGCCGTGGTCGACGCCGCTGGCGCGTCGCTCGGCGATCATCGCGCGGACGACGCCGTCGACGGCCGCGACGGCGCGCCGGTAGCGCCGGTTGCCGGGGAGCGGCCAGGTGAGTGGGACCGGGAACAGGCTCTTTCCGCGCTGGTTGACGAAGGCGAGCGAGACCTCCAGCGCGTTGGCAATCGCGCCGGCATGCCCGCTCAGCTCGGTGTCGAACAACGTCTTCCCCACGATGCGCAGCGTGAGGGCCATCATCGACGCGGCCAGATCGATCTCCGCGCCATCCTGCCAGCCTTCGACGGTCTGACGGGCGTAGTCGACCATCATCGTCGCATAGCCGGCCACGCGGCGCGGCTGCAGCGAGGGCGCGACCAGCTTGCGCTGGCGTCGCCAGGGCGCATCCTCGTTGAGCAGCAGGCCGTTGCCGATCAACGGGCGCAGATATTCCATCATCGGGAACTTGTGGAAGTCGTCGGCGTGGTCGACGAGCACCTTTTGCACCAGCTCCGGCCCGGTGGCGAAATTGCTCTGATACGGGCCAAAGAAGTAGGTGCCGCCGACGGGAAAGCGCCGGCCGAGGGTGCTCAGGTATTCGAGCGAGTCGCGCCACAACAGGAGGGCGTTGCGCGTGCCGTCCACGAGATCGATTGCCATGCGGCAATGCTACCCCTCTGATCTGGTGCCGCGGAAAAAAACAACGCGCCGCCCGCGCTGATGCCCGGGCGGCGCGTTGTCGTGAGGCGGTCTACTTTTCCGGCTGCAGCACGCCATACCCGCCGCTCTTGCGGCGGTAGGCGACGTTGGTCGAGCCGTCCGACTCGTTCATGAAGACGAAGAAGTCGTGGCCCAGCAGCTCCATCTGCTCGATGGCCTCATCCACGCTCATCGGGCTGATGGCAAAGTGCTTGAGGCGGACGACGCGCTGCTCGGGCGATGTCTCCACCACGCCCTCGGGCAGGGCCTCGGCAGCCGCCAGCTCGTCATCGATCATCACCCCGCTGCGCTTGCGATCCGCCCGGCGCCCCTTGTAGCGCGCGATGCGGTGATACATCTTGTCGAGCGCGGAATCGAAGGCGGTGTAGGGATCGGCGTTGCGCTCCTCGACCCGCAGCAGGGTGCGCTTGCGGCGCACGGTCAGCTGCAGCGACTTGGGCGCGTCGTCCTTGGCGCTTTCGCGGTTGACCTCGACGCGCACATCCTCGATTCCGGGCAGCAGTCGCTCGAGACGGGCCGCCTTGTTGCGGATGTAGGTCTCAAACTTGCTGCTGATCCCCGAACCGTGCCCTTGAATGGTGAACTCCATGGTGCCTCCTGAGCCCCGCCGCGAAAACGACGGGGACGCGGAAAACGAACGGGCGCATGGGTCTCCTGCCGCGACCGTCGCGGGGTGACTCCATGCGCCCGGTATGACCTTGCATCGTCAGCGTGCGTTGACGAGTTTGCCGAGGAAGTTTGTGATTTCAGGACCGAGTAAGACCAGAATCATCAACAGAACGATCGCGAACAGGATCAGAATCAGGGCGAAGTCGATGAGGCTTCCCCTTCCTCCTTCACCGCTCGGTGGACGCATACACACACTCCTTTGACCGTCCGATCAGCACGACAACGTGTACCCAGATTATACGGAGAGATGAGAAACGCGTGCATTCCGGCTGAGCGGATACACTTGCCCGCATGGCAGAGAAAATTGGCTTCCTCGGTCTCGGCATCATGGGTCGCGGCATGGCCCGCAACCTGATCAAGGCGGGTTTCGACGTCACGGTGTGGAATCGCACCCCGGCCCGCACGGATGAATTCGTCGCCGCCGGCGCGCGGGCGGGTGAGAGCCCGGCCGCGGTGGCCCGCGCCTGCGACATCGTCTTTGTCTGCGTCAGCGACACCCCGGATGTCGAAGCGGTGCTGTTTGGTGAGCAGGGCGCCGCGGCCGGGTTGAGCGCGGGCAAGCTGGTGGTCGATCACAGCACCATCAGCCCGCAGGCCACCCGCGCGTTTGCAGAGAAATTGTCTGCGTTGGGCGTTCGCTTTCTCGATGCCCCGGTCAGCGGCGGCTCGGAGGGCGCGGCCAAGGGCACGCTCAGCATCATGATCGGCGGGGCCGCCGAGGACATCGAGCGGGCGCGGCCGTATCTCCAGGCCATGGGCAAGACCATCACCCATGTCGGCGAGCAGGGGGCCGGGCAGATGGTCAAGCTGGTCAACCAGATCCTGGTGGTGGGCAACATGCTGGCGGCCGCCGAGGCCCTGCTCTTTGCCCAGGCCGGCGGGCTGGACCTGAGCAAGGCCCTCAGCGCGGTGGCGGGCGGCGCGGCCGGGAGCTGGATGCTGTCCAACCGCGGCCCGCAGGTGATCGCCCGCGACTGGCGGCCCGGCTTCACCATCGACCTGCAGCAGAAGGATTTGCGTTTGGCGCTGCGGGCGGGGGATGAGATGGGCGTGCCGCTGGTCGCCACCAGCCTGATCTACAACCTGTATCGCACCCTGCAGCAGCAGGGGCTCGGCAGCGAGGGCAACCACGCCCTGGTCAAGGCGCTCGAGCACCTGGCCGGCTTCGAGATCAAGGGCGCCTAGCGCTCAGCCGCGCCGGCAGGTCATGCGGCCGGCGTCGGGGTCCCAGGCCACGGCGAGTGACCCGGTCAGGGCCGCGCGCAGGTCGTCGCCGATCAGCCCGTCGCGCCAGCCGCGCAGCGCGCCGGCCACGTCCTCGACCCGGGCCGAGGCCGAGATGCGCCGCACGGTTTCGGCGGAGGCCAGCAGCGTGGGCGCGATGTCCAGCTCGATGGCGCGCACGCGCACAACGGCCGCCAGCAGCTCATTGAGGGCCGCGCCCTGGTCGTCCAGCTGGACGCTGCGGGTGTCCATCTGCGGGCGCGCCTCGGGCGGCAGCGCGAGCGCGGCATCGATCGCCTCGACCATCTCACCGACCTGGCGCTCGCCCAGGCTGGGCGGCAGGCTGCGCAGGTTGCGCGCCGCCTGCACCGTGCGCGGCGCGCGCCGGCTGAGCTCGAGCAGGGCCTCATCGCGCATGACGCTGCGGCGCGGCCGGTCGCGCCGGCTGGCCTCATCGTCGCGCCACACGCACAGCGCGCGCAGCACGGCCAGCCCCCTGCCATCCAGCCCACTGCCGCGGGCGAGCTTGCGCCACTGATCCTCGGGTCCGCCGGGCTCGCTCAGCGCCTGCGCCATCTCCTCGCAGGCCTCATCGACCCAACGGTCGCGCCCCATCTTCCGCAGGCGTTCGGTCAGGCGGGTGTGGGCGGCGTGGAGATAGCGCACATCGTCGGCGGCATAGGCGAGCATGCTCTCCGGGATGGGCCGGCGCGCCCAGTTGCTCAGGCTCTCATCGCGCGCCAGCCGCGCGCCGAGCAGGGCATCGACCAGGCGCGTGTAGCCGGTCTGGAGCGGGAAGCCGACATAGGCGGCGGCGACCTGGGTGTCGAACCACGGCCCGGCCAGCGGGCCAAAGGTCGCCCGCAGGATGGGGATGTCCTGCCCCCCGGCGTGCAGCAGCTTGAGCGCGCCGCTGCTGTTCAGCAGGTCGCCAAACGGTTGAAGCTGTCCATCCAGCTTGAGCGGATCGATGAGGTAAATCTCCCCGTCGGCGCTGGCGGCCTGCAGCAGCATCAGGCGCGGCTCATAACTCTGTTCGCCGACGAACTCGGTGTCGAGCGCGATCCGGTTGTCGCTGCGCAGGGCCGTGGCCAGCGCGTCGCAGGCGGCCCGCAGCGCGGCGGAGGTGTCGATCAGGTGGACGGACATCCGGCGGATTCTACGCGCTCCCGTATACTCCGCGCATGGCACGCGCCGAGCCCCTCTTTCGCCTGCAACTCGTGGACTCCGACCTGGACGCGACCCGCAAGCGCGTCAAGGACATCGACACCGCGCTGACGAGCAGCCCCGCCGTCGTGCATGCCCGCTCCCAGCTCGACCTCGCGCGCAAGGCCCGCCAGAGCGCCGAGGGCGACCTCAAGCTCGTCGAGCTCGACGCGCAGATGATCGAGGCCAAGCTGAAGGGTGAGGAGAAGCGCCTGTACGAGGGTCAGATCAAATCGCCCAAGGAGATGCTGGACACGCAGCGCGAGATCGAGATGCTCAAGCGTCAGCGCGCCGATGCCGACGACAAGGTGCTGCGCGCAATCGAAGCCGCCGATGCCGCGCGCGCCGATGACCTGCGCTGCGAGGCCGCGCTGCGCGAAGCGCAGACCCATTTCGAGGCCGATGTCGTCTCGCTGCGCGAGGAGCGCGCCAAATTGGTCGTGCACTTCAACGCTCAGGTCGAGATGCGCAAGGCGGCGCTGACCGGCATCCCCCAGCCCGACCTCGAGGCCTACACGGCCATCCGCGCCCGCAAGCCAAATGGCGTCGCCGTGGCGATGGTGAAGAACGATGCGTGTGGGCAGTGCGGTGAGGGCCTCTCCTCGCAGCAGCTCCAGCTCGCCCGCGTCGGAACGGCGCTGACGAGCTGCCCGAGCTGCGGCCGCATCCTGCGCGGGCTCTGATTGCACAACGGAGAATGCCATGAAGTATGGCTTTGTCTTCCCGCGCGGCGACGCGCGTCTGGCGGCCGATTTTGCCGCCGAGGCCGAGCGGGCCGGCTGGGATGGCTTCTTCGTCTGGGAGCCGGTGTGGGGGGTGGATGCCTGGGTGTCGCTGGCCGCCGCGGCGATGACCACGGCGACCCTCCGGCTCGGCACCCTGCTCACGCCGCCCTCGCGGCGGCGGCCCTGGAAGCTGGCCAGCGAGACCGCGACGCTCGACCGGCTCTCCGGCGGCAGGCTGATTTTGTCCGTTGGACTCGGCGCGGTGGACACGGGGTTCGCAGCCTTTGGCGAGGCGCTGCCGCGCAGGACGCGCGCCGAGCTGCTGGACGAGAGCCTCGACATCCTGACCGGGCTGTGGCGCGGTCAGCCCTTTGAGTACACCGGCCGGCACTACCGCATCACGCCGACCGCGTTCTATCCGCCCCCGCCACCGGTCCAGCAGCCGCGCATCCCGATCTGGGTGGCCGCCGAGCTGGGCGCGCCGCGTTCGATGGCCCGCGCGCTGCGCTTTGACGGCGTGCTGCCCAACAAGCATGGCCCGGAGCGGAGCATCCTGCCGATCCTGCCGTCCGACATCGCGGCGCTCTCGGCGCAGCTCCAACGCGAGCGCGCACCTGATGCCGGACCGTTTGACATTGTGGTCGAGGGTGTGGTCGAGGGGAATGCGCCCGGTCTGATCGCGGAGCGGGTCCGGCCGATGGCCGAGGCGGGCGCGACGTGGTGGATCGAGGCGATGTGGTCGGCCATCGACGCCATGGATACCCCGCAGGGCCGCGCCGATGTGCTGGCGCGGCTGCGGATGGGCCCGCCGCGCTGCTGATTCAGCGATACGCGGCGATCGTCGTCGGCACGTCGTAGACGCGCACGATCTCGCGCAGGTCGTCGACGGAGAGGCCCTCGGCGCGGCCGCCGGCCAGCAGGTCCATGTATTCGTAGCGCGCCGCGGTCTCGACGTATTCGATGCGGTCGGCCGCGCGCGTGATCGAGAGCTCCGAGCGCGCCATGACGCCGTGCTTGCGCCACAGCACCAGGCGATGCGCGCGCAGGCTTTCGACGGTCAGCGTCATCAGGCGGGCCGAACCCGGCAGCACATACGGCAGCACGCCGATGCCCTCGGGCAGGTTGACCAGCGTCTCGGGCTCCCAGCGCAGCAGGCGCTGGTTGACGGTGGCCTCATCGGCGAACGCCGGCAGGTGGCTGAGATACGTGATGTGCGGCGGCTGCGCGTGCAGCAGCGCGGAGACGTTGCCGCCGTCGCGGGCAAGCTGGTCGTTGTGAGTGGCCAGATGTGAGTTGAGCTCGGACGTTGGCCTTGCGAAGAGCCGGCGCGGCGAGGTGAAGAGCTCGGCGCGCGTGCCGTCCGGGCCGATCCGAAGCGCGGCGAGGTTGCCGGTCGGGTCGCGGTGGATGTCGCGCAGGCGGCGGCCGGAGCCGGTCACGAGAACGAGCATCCCGGCCAGGGCCGGGACGGGGTCGGGGAGGGCGAAGGGCTCGCCCAACGGAAAGTGCCGCCGCGGGTCGACGGGCCAGCCCAACGCGATCGACAGGTTGCCGGCCGCGCCTTCGCTGGCATCGATCGCCGCGACGCGCGCGCCGGCCTCGCCCATCGCCTCCATCAGGTCGCTCAGTTCGGGGTAGGGGGCTTCAAGGGACATGGGGTGTGCTCCGATTCGGGTCTCGCGCGTTTCTGACGTTTCGCGGAACGATATTACCGCCCTCCCGACGCGGGACCGTAAAATGGGGGCTCGCCCAGGATGGCGAAAGAGGAATCCACCGATGAATGATTTTCTGGTACGCGGACCCCTGTCCGACATCGACCCCGCCGTCGCCGAACTGATCCAGCACGAACAGGCTCGCCAGTTCGCCAAGCTGATCATGATTCCCAGCTCGTCCTCAGCCCCCAAAGCGGTGCTCGAGGCGCTCGGGTCGGCCTTCCACAACCTGTATGCCGAGGGATACCCCCACTCGGACATGCGGACCCTGAGCGAGCGCGAGCTGCTCGACTACGACGCTCAGCTGGCTTACTTTCGACGTTATGCGGACCGGCGCTACTACAAGGGCGCCGACTACGTCAACATCGTTGAAGCGCTCGCCCAGCGCCGCACGGCGGAGGCCTTCTGTCCGCCGGGCATGTCGCCCGATCAGCTTTACGTCAATGTCCAGCCGCTCTCGGGTGGCGTGGCCAACACGGCGGTCTATGAGGCGCTGGTCGCCGAGGGTGACACCGTCATGGGCCTCGACCTGATGCACGGTGGCCACCTCACGCACGGCAGCCCGGTCAACCACAGCGGCCGCCACCACAAGATCGTCTCGTATCACGTCAACGACAAGACCGAGCGCCTGGACTACGACGAGATCGAGGCCCTGGCCCGCGAGCACAAGCCGAAGATGATCATCGCCGGCTATACCTCGTATCCGCTCGCGCCGGACTTCCGCCGCTTCCGCGAGATCGCCGATTCGGTTGGCGCGTATCTCATGGCCGACATTTCGCACACGGCCGGCCTCGTTGCGGCGGGCGTGTATCCGAACCCAATTGGCATCGCCGATGTCATCAGCTTCACCACACACAAGACGCTGTGCGGGCCGCGCGGTGCGTGCATCGTCACCACCCGCCCCGAGCTGGCCGATCAGGTCGACCGCGCCGTCTTCCCCGGGGAGCAGGGTGGCCCGCACATCAACAAGATCGCCGCGATTGCCGTGGCGATGCGCATCGCCCGCACCGAGCCCTTCAAGGCCCTGCAGGCGCAGATGGTCAAGAACGCCAAGGCGTTGGCGGCCGGCTTCACCGAGGTCGGCGTCCGCGTCGCCCATGGCGGCACCGACACGCACATCGTCCTGATCGACACCAAGTCGTGCGCAGGCACGCCGGCCAATCCGCTCATGGGCGACGCCGCGGCCCGCATTCTCGACGTGGCCGGCCTGGTCGCAAACCGCAACACGATTGCCGGCGACAAGAGCCCGCTCCGCCCCAGCGCCGTCCGCTTTGGCACGCCGTGGGTGACGCAGCGCGGGCTGCGCGAGGATGACATGCGCGAGATCGCCGCCGCAGCAGCGTCGATCCTCAAGAGCGCGCGACCCTTCACACTGGCCGGCGCGCGCTCAACGAGTTACCGCGCCAAGGTCGACTTCGATGCGCTGATCGACGGGGCGCGGCGCTTCGAGGCGCTGGCGGCGAAGGCGGGCGTGGATGCGCCGGCCCCGGCCGAGCGTTACCCGCATGCCTGGACGTCGGTGCGGCTCGAAGGTACCGATGGCCTGGTGGCCTTCGAGGTGAGCGGCGAGGACGCGCGCGGCTTCCTGCACCTGGCCCTCACCTGCAACGTCCTCGACCTGCCCGACGAAAGCGCGATCGGCGGTTGGGCGCTCGAGCGCGATGGCAAGCCGCTCTCGCCCGTCGTCGTCGCGCGCGACGATGGTCGCCTTTTCGTCGGCGCCCCGCGCGACAAGGCCGAGCGCCTGGCGCTGTGGCTGCGCACGCTGAGCGACGGCTACGTCATCTTCGACAACGCCGACCCGGCCGCCAAGCTGCCCGGCCCCGTGGCCGTGAAAGAGGCGCCCTACCAGCGCTTGGACGCGGGCAAGCTGCCGGCCAGCCCGAGCGCGGGTGTGGATGCCAGCAAGCCCTACTTCATCGGCCGCGCCAGGGCGCCCGAGGCCGCCAATGCCGTGGTGCCGACCCCGCCCGTCAGCGAGGGCCTCAAGCGCACCGGGCTGTGGGACACCCATCGCAAGCTGGGCGCCAAGATGGTCCCCTTTGGCGGATGGGATATGCCCGTTTGGTACAGCAGCGTCAGCGAGGAGCACCTGGCCGTGCGCAAGGCGGCGGGGCTCTTCGATGTCTCGCACATGGGTGTGATCGACTGCCGCGGTCCGAACGCCGCGGCCTTCCTCGACGCGGCCACCAGCAACGATGTCAGCGACATCAAGGTGGGCGAGTCGCAGTATGGCTATCTCTTCGACCCGAAGGCGGATGTCATCGATGACATCATGATCTACCGCGTCGAAGCCGAGCGTTATCTCGTCGTCATCAATGCGTCGAACAACGACAAGGACATCGCCTGGCTGCGCGGGCTGAACGAGGGCACGATCGACCTGGCCGGCCTGCGCCTGCCCGGCTGTGAGCTGCGCGACCTGCGCGCGCCGTCGAGTGGCGCCGACCAGCGCGTGGACATCGCGCTGCAGGGCCCGGCCGCGCTGCCGACGCTCCAGGACATGCTGGCGGCGGGCGGTCAGATCGAGGCCGTCGATGCGCTGGCGCGTCTGCCCAAGACCGGCGTCATGCGCGCGCGGCTGGCCGACTGCGACGTCTTCATCTCGCGCACCGGCTACACCGGCGAGTCCATCGCCTACGAAATCTTCGTGCACCCCGAGCAGATCGTCACGCTGTGGGATGCGATCCTGGCGGCCGGGGCCACGCATGGCGTCAAGCCGGCCGGTCTGGCCGCGCGCGACAGCCTGCGCACCGAGGCCGGACTGCCGCTGTATGGCCACGAGCTGGCCGGCCCGCTCAACCTCGGCCCGCAGCATATCGGCTTCGGCGGTTATGTGAAGGCCTACAAGCCCTGGTTCGTCGGCAAGGCCGCCTACTTCGCCAAGGCGGCCAAGCCCGCGCTCAAGCTCAGCCGCTTCCGCATGAACGAGAAGGGCGTCCGCGCGCCCAAGCTCGGCGATCCGGTGCTGGACAGCCGCGGCCGCGTGATCGGCACAGTGCTGTCGTGCGCCGGTGACACGGACGGCTTCCTGCTCGGCATGGCCATGCTGGACACGACGCTGCAGGCCAAGGAAGGCATGGCGATCCGCGTGCTGGCGTTGCCGGAGCGGCAACCGGCACCGCTGAGCAACCTTGCTGCGTTGGGCAGCCGCACGCTGATGCCCGACGAGGCCACGGTGCTCACGCGCTTCCCGAAGAAGGCCAAGTAAGCCACTCGGGCGGGTTGGAGGTCGCGGACGCGACACCCAACCCGCCCTTTCTTTTTTCACCATGAACCTGCTTCTGCACAACGCCCGGATCTTCACCTGTGACCCCCACCGCCCCTGGGCGAGCGCGCTGGTGGTCGCCAACGACCGCATCGTCGCGGTCGGCCCGCTCTCGGAGTTGGAGGCCATCCGCCTGCCGGCCCTGCAACGCGTCGACCTGGGCGGGGCCTTTGTCACGCCGGGGCTGATCGACGCGCACCTGCACCTGCTGACCACGGGGCAGATGCTGCGTCAGCTCAAGTTCAGCTATGAGCCCACCCGTGAGGAGGTCATCGCCGCGGTGCGCGAGCGGGCCGCGACGACGCCACCCGGCCAGTGGATCCGCGGCTGGGGGTGGCAGCGCATGACCTGGTCGGCGGATGGCATGCCCACCGCCGCCGATCTCGATCCCGCCACCAACGCCCATCCGGTGCTGCTGAACGCGTCGAGCGGGCACGCCGTGTGGCTGAACAGCCTCGCGCTGCGGGTGTGCGGGATCACATCCGATACGCCCGACCCCGAGGGTGGCAAAGTCGTGCGTGATGCGCACGGCGCGCCGACCGGGCTCCTGCTCGAGGAGGCGATGGACCTGGCCTACCGCCGCCTGCCCGCGCCCACGGCCGAGCAGGATGTGGCGGCGACGCTCGATGCCATGCAGGCGATGAACCGCGTCGGTTTGACAGGCGTGCACTGCATGGATGGCGCCGGCGGCATCGACAGCTTCCGCATCTACCAGCGCGTGCGCGACACCGGCCGGCAGACGCTGCGCGTGGTCAAGAACCTGCCCGCCCAGGACATGAATGCCGTGCTCGGGGCCGGGGTGCGCAGCGGCTTTGGCGATGCCTGGCTGCGCATCGGCGGGATCAAGTATTTCGCCGACGGCGCGCTCGGCCCACGCACCGCGCTGATGCTGGAACCGTACGAGAACGAGCCGCGCAACTATGGCATCCGCACCTACGAGAAGGAGCAGCTCTTCGAGGACATCGGACGGGCCAACGCCGCAGGTCTGTCGGCCATCGTGCACGCCATCGGTGACCGCGCCAACCGCGAGGTGCTGGATGCCATGGAGGCCGCCCCGCGCGTGCCCGGCCTGCGCAACCGCATCGAGCACTGCCAGGTCCTGCACCCCGATGACCTGCCGCGCTTCGGCCGACTGGGCGTGATTGCCTCGGTCCAGCCCATCCACGCCACCGCCGACTTCAAGGTGGTGGATGCCTACTGGGGCCGCCGCGGCGCGGGCGCATATGCCTTCCGAACGTTGGTCGAGACCGGTGCCCGGCTGGCCTTCGGGTCGGATGCCCCGGTCGAGAGCTTTGACCCGCGCATCGGCATCCACGCGGCCGTCACGCGGCGCCGCGCGGATGGCACCCCCGGCCCCGATGGCTGGTATCCCGCGCAGCGCATGACGGTGGAGGAGACGCTGGCCGCCTACACGCTCGGGGCCGCCTACGCCGGCTACATGGACACCGAGGTCGGCTCACTCGTGGCGGGCAAGCTCGCGGACCTGACCGTCTTCGGGCGCGACCTGACGCAGATCCCGGCTGATGACATCCTGACCACGCCGGTGGAGCGCGTCATGGTCAACGGCACCTGGGTCTGATGCGATGAAAAACGAACGCGCCCGGCCAGTCTGGCCGGGCGCGTTTTGTGTTGCAGGCTACCGTTGGTCTACTGGACCTGCATCTCGATGGGATCCAGCCGCAGGACGTTCTGCCCGCTGCTCTTGATCGTCAGCGCGTCAGGGAAGCGGCGGTCCTCGTAGCCATCCGCGAACACCCACACCGAGTAGGTCTTGCCGCGCTCCAGCCCGGGCGCGGTGATGAAGGCGCCCGAGTCATCCGTGCGACCGACCGCAGCGATCAACGCGCGCGCCTCGTCCTCGCCCGCGTTCTCGACCTCATCGAAGCTGACACCCGGCTTGAGCACGACGACGTAGGCGTCGGGGATGCCTTCCTGGGTGTCGACGTCGATGATCTCGCCCTTGAGTGTGACGGTGCTGGCGCCCTGCTTGGGCGGAACGGGTGTCACCACCTTGCCCGCCTCGCCGACCTGTATTTCACCGCTGATCGCGACCTTGCCGTTCAGCCAGAACTCCAGGCGATACAGGCCATCCGGAACGGGTGAGCCATCGGTGTTGTAGATCACCGAGGACAGCGACGTGGTCCCGTCTTCGGTCCACGTGCCAGAGTCGCGTTGATCGACGATGTTCTGCCCGTCGGCATACCAGGCATTGCCATAGGAATCGCCTTCGCGCAGGCCGCGCACATCGACACTCGCGGCGATGCGCGTCGTCCCGGAGGGCAGCGAAGTGGCCTCCCCCGCGAGTTGGTCGTCGACGATGTCCGTGCCAAAGCGCAGGTTCGAGAAGCCACTCTTTGAGGCGGGCGCCGGGGTGGCCGCGCGCGGCGGCGTCGGCGTCGCGCGAGCACCGGGTGTGACCGTTGTGCGGGGCGCGGGGGTGGGCGTGGCGCGGCCCTTGTTGCCGTTGTTGCTTCCGTTCCCCACGCCACCCAGCTGCAAGGCCTTCTGGATGTAGGGTTCGGCGAGATTGATCATGCGGACGCGGCCGATGGCGTTGCCATCCTTGCCCTGCCCGTAGCTCGGGATGCCGATCTGCAAGCCTTCGGCGTTGATGGCCAGACCGCCCGAGTTCCCACCCGCGACGGTGGCGTCGGTCTTGAAGGCATCCAGCTCTCCGTTGCCGTCGAAATCCTCGAAACCTGAGACCTTGCCGCTCGAGTAGTTGACGAGGTCGCCGCCCAGGCCGGGGTAGCCGAGCACGCCGATGTAGTTGCCCAGTTTGACCGCTTCGGAGTCGGCGCGCTGCATCACGACCAGCGGCAGCGGGTCGGGCAGCTTTGCGCCCTTCTCCACCATGCCGGTGATCTTGAGCACGGCGACGTCGAGCTTGGCGTTGCCGGCCACGGCCTGCGCGATGTAGGTGGGCTTTGGCGCCTTGCGCGGGTTGAGGGTGAGCCCGATCATGACCGCGCCGTCCTTGCGATAGAGCTCGCCGGGCGTGCCCTCGGCGTTCGAGTAGTTGCCCTCGGGCGTTCCGACGCAGTGGAAGTTGGTCAGGATGTAGCCGCGGGCATCGATGACGGTGCCGGAGCAGCCGCCCATCACCTTGCCGCTGGTGTTGAGCATCCAGACCTTGACCGTGGTGAGCAGGGCGTTGTCAATGGCCTCCTGGCTGGGTTCCTCGCCCGCGGCGCGCAGCGGTGCGGTGCTTGCGCCAAAGGCGAGCATGGCCGCGAGACCAACGGCGGTGAGTGCATTGCGCATCTGTGTTTTCATCGTTTCTCCTGTGCGGGATTCGGTTGAATCGCGCCCAATGGCGTTCAGGGAGTCACCCAGCTGCGGGTGAGCGCGCCACGCAGGTCGGCCTGCGCGGCGAAGTCGTCGGCGGCGCTGGACAGGCTGAGCACGCACAGCGTCTCGGCGCCGCAGGGCACGAGCGTGTCCTCGGCGTGCATCAGCGTGGGCATGACATCGCTGGGGGTGTCGAGCAGGTAGGCGTATTCGATCTTCACGCCATCCTTGCCATTGACCTTGACCGCGCCCTGGTTGAGCACCTTGTAGCCCGCCAGCTGCGCGCTGCGGCTGAGCGACCAGTTCGTGCCGGCATCGCTCAAGGACATCGATGCGACGGGCATCACTTCCGAGCGGAGGACCTGGCGCAGCGCGACGCGCGAGCCCGACAGTCCGCCGCCGCGGCGATCGTAGGCGGCATAGGCGGCGCCCGCCTCGCTCGCGCGCGACCAGCGCGCGGGATGCGTGACGGACATCCCCGACCCGCTGCCGACGCGCGTCTGGCCGAGCACCGAGCTGCCGATGAGCAGGCCGATGGCGATCAGCGCGGCGGCGACCACCCACACGATCCATTCGGGTTCCTCACGCGTGCCGCGCCCGATCAACACAGCGTCCAACGCAGAATTTTCGGGCGCCGCAACACCCATCTCCGTGATGCGGTGCAGGCGCTGGATCAGGCGGAAGAGCAGGAAGAAGATCACACCCGAGATGATCACGGCGGCGATGAGGCCGTACCACGGGTTGAAGCTGAAGCCGCCGGCCAGCATGGGTGCCGCGCCCAGCAGCACATCGATCACACCGTTCAGCACCGCGGCGAAGATCAGCCCGATTGGCAGCCAGGTCGGGCCCATCTTGTCGAAGCGGGCGCGCGAGATGAAATACCCCGACACGCCGCCAAGGCTGGCGAAGGCCAGCGCCTCGGTCACGACGCGCAAAGCCCCGATGCCGAGATCGACGCCGGAATTGCCCGTGACATACAGGACGTTGAAGGCGGTGGCATAGCCCAGCCCGGCCGCCGCACCGTAGATGATCCCGTCCACCCGCTCATCAAACTCACTCGAGTTGTAGACGGTGTAGCGGACCGCAGCGTAGATCAGGAATTGCTGGACCACGCCGGCGATCAGGATCGCGCCGGCCAGCTCCAGCCACAGGCTGTCGCCCGACCAGTTTTGCACCTTGAAGACATCGCGGATGACCGGCTGGCCGATGGCATAGGCGAGCAGTGCCCCGAGGAAGAACACGCCGAGCACCAGGCCGCGTGGCTCGGGCTCGATGCGATCTGCGCGCATGAAGGCGAGCAGGAAGAGCGCGGCCGGGACCAGCGCGAGCACCAGCCCGGCGATGATGAGCGGGGTGCCCTCCAGGCGCAGCTTGAGCGCGCCGGCGACGACTGCCATCAATACGGCAAAGGCCACCGCGCCGGCGACGTTGAGCAAGACGCCCTCACGCGCCACTTTGGCATGACTGATCTTGAGTGCTTTTGTCATTGCATTCGCTCCTTCTTTTGCATGGCGTTCTGTGTCGTGTCAGTCTTGTGCCCCTCTTCGTCTCTGACCGGGCCGGGAATCCAACGCCTAAAACCTGCCCGCGGGCTGAATCATGCCACGAATCGCGTTGGAGTTTTGTTAGCGCCGGTCGCGGGGGGTGAACCTTCCCGGCCGGGAGGTGTCGGATTCCCGGCCGCCCGGGAACGCGGGACGCTCCGTCGCGCGCTCAGAAGTCGAGCCCGACGATGTAGCGCCACCAGTCGTGGGCGTAGCCACGGGCGTTGACGCCATCGAGGTGGGGGAAGCGGCTCATCCACCACACGTGGTGGTCGCGGATGTCGCCGTTGCCCCAGTCCTGGCATGTCATCGTGCGCGCCGCGCCGGTCAGCACCGGGTAGCGCAGCCAGTCGTCGGCGGTCGAGCGGACCGGGCGCGGGTTGCCCCAGTCGTAGTCGCGTTCGCTGTTGGGGGCAAAGTGCACGTTGCCGCAGGCGGCCTGGCCCGGGTGGGTGTGCTCGTGCTGGATGAAGCGATGCCAGAGGTGATCGGCCGGCGCGGTCCGGCGGAAGACGTGTTCGAGGATGCTCTCGGCGCGATGGCCCAGGTTCTCCAGCATCTCACCGACGCCACGCTCGTAGTTGAAGCCCATCACCGCGAAACGGCGTGACACGCCTTCGCTGCCCTCGATGACCGGGCCGTTGCACCAGATCGCGCCGCGCCCGCCCATCCGGCTTTCGTAATACCCGCCGTACGGGAAGGCGAACAGCCACAGCTCGTCGGCCTGGTTGGCCTCCACGCGGGCGGTGAAGTTGGACAGCGCCAGCAGCTCGCCGTAGTCGGCGGTGTCGGGCTCGTGGAAGCCGCGCTTGGCCCGCCAGGCGCGCACAAAGCTGGCATCGGTGTAGCGGAAGCCGTCGACCTTGCGCGGAAAGTCGTCGACCTCGATGCGATCGACCACCCGATAGCGCACCCGCCCGTGGCTGATCGCCGCGACATCATCGATGTAGTCGGTCATCAGCGCTTCGGGGTCGTTCCAGCGCATCACCGCGTTGAGCTTGCGCCCGCCCTGGCTTTCGAGGGTGGGGTTGTGCACGAGCGCCACGACACGGGGTTGATAAACCGCTTGGGCTGGCATGGCCCAAACGATACCCGATCCCGCCCCTACAATCGACCCATGCCCAACTCCTTTGATGTCCTGATTGCAGGGGGCGGCGTGATGGGATGCGCCATCGCGACGTATCTCAAACGGTTTGCGCCCACCCTCCGCGTGGCTGTCATCGAGCGCGACGTCACCTACGCGCGCAACTCGACGGTGCTGTCGGATGGCAACACGCGCGTGCAGTTCAACCTCCCGGAGAACATCCGCATGTCGCAATACGGCCTCGAGGTGATGGCGACCTTTGCCGACGAGATGGCCGTCGCGGGCGAGCGACCGGACATCGGGTTTCGCCAGCAGGGCAACCTGTTCATCGTCGATGCCAGCAGCCGCGAGGAGTGCGAGGAGGGGCTGGCGACGCAGCGGGGGCTGGGCGCTGACGTCGTATGGCTTTCCATCACCGAGGTGGCGCGGCGCTGGCCGGCGTTTGCGCTGGATGCCTCGATGTTTGCCGGCGCGACCTTTGGCCGCCAGGATGGCACGCTCTCGCCGCATGCCGTGCTCATCGCCTACCGCCGCAAGGCGCAGGCGCTGGGCGTGCAGATGATCGATGCCGAAATTGTCGCGATCACCACGCAGCAGGGCAGCGTGACCGGCCTCCGCCTTGCGGATGGAAGCAACCTGCGCGCGCCGATCGTCGTGAATGCCGCGGGGGCGTGGGCGGCCCGCCTGGCCGCCAGCGCCGGCGTCGCCCTGCCGGTCGATCCGGTCAAGCGGCAGGTCTTTGTGTTGGAGACCGCGCTGCGCCCGGCCGGGGTGCTGCCCGCCCTCTTTCTGCCCTCCGGGCTGTATGTCATCCACGAGGGCGAGGGGCGCTTCACGGTCGGCAAGTCATATGCCGACGACCCGGTGCGTGACGACGACTTCACGCTCGATGACGCGCGCTTCGCGGAGCGGCTCTGGCCGGAGCTGGCCGAGCTGCTGCCGGGCTTCGACCGGCTGCGGCAGGTGGGCGGTTGGGCGGGCTTGTATGAAGTCAATACGCTGGATGGCAATGCCCTGCTCGGGCCATGGCCGACGCTGCCCGGTATGTTCTGCGCCAACGGCTTCTCCGGCCACGGCTTTCAGCAGTGCCACGCCGTCGGCCGGCACCTGGCCGAGCTCATCCTCGGCAAAACGCCGACACTTGACCTTCGTCGGTTCGCGGCCGCGCGCGTGCTGGAGGGCCGCCCCGTCTTCGAGAGCCGCCGTCGGATCATCTGACGGGCGCGGTCAGAAGCCGGGGAAGTAGTCCTTGTGCACTTGCGAGCCGGGCACGCCCATCTCGCGCAGCGCGGCCTGGAAGGCGTCGACCAGGCTATTGGGTCCGGACAGGTAGAAAGTGCGCTCGGCGAAATCGGGCAGCTGCCGACGCAGCAGGTCGGCATCGACGCGCCCAACGTGTCCACCCCATCCGATGGGCACGGCCTCGCGGCCGGTCAGCGCGTAGACGGTCCGCACCCCCACGCGCCGCGCGGCATCGAAGACATCGCGGTAGGCGATCTCATCCGCATAACGATTGGAATAGAACAGCACGATGTCGCGCTTTTCGCCCCGGTCGAGCAGGTCCTGCACCATGCTGCGGAAGGGGGTGATGCCGATGCCACCGGCGATAAAGGCCAGCTTGCGGCCCGGTTCGCGGGGCAGGGTGAAGTCGCCGCACACTTGCGCGGTGGTCAGCGTCTGGCCGGGCTGGAGGGCCATCAGCGCGCGCTTCCAGGTGCTGGGGGCCTCGGGGATCTTCAGCCCAACCCGCGTCTCGCGCTCGCGCGGCGATGATGCCACGGTGAGCAGTCGCCGCAGCCCGCGCACGTCGGCGTCGGCGTGCCCGAGCGTCCACTCGAGATACTGACCCGGGACGAAGGTCAGGGCTGGTGAGGCCGTGAAGAAGTAATCCCAGACATCCGCGCCCAGGTGAACCCGGCGCGTGAACGCAAACGTGTAGCGCCGCCGCGGCCCGATCAGCCAGGCCAGCGCGTTGCCCACCAGCATGGCGGCCTCCGGTGTGAAGCCGCTCTCGCCGATGTGAAACTGCGGCGTGAAGAGCAGCCCGGTCAGCGCCGCGACGGCGATCTGCCCCGCGCGCGTGCCGGGCAGGGTGATCGGCTCGGTCAGAATCACGGTGGCAAAGAAGATGAGCGGCGAGAGGACGATGACATCGCGCACGGCGGCCAGAGGGGCATCGCCCTCGATCAGCGACAGGAGCAGCGAGGCGCCCAATGCCACGCCGAGAAAGGTCGCGATCAGCGCGTCGCGGCGCACCTTGCGTGCGATGAGCAACCCGCCCACGGCGACGAAGGGGAGCATCGGAGCGTTGGCCAGCCACCAGGTGGCCTCGCGCCCGAGGACGACCGCGCCAAAGGCGGCGGCCAGGGCGACCGGGTTGAAGAGGTGCTTGCGGAAGGGGGCGATCAGATACTTCGATGCCATCGCGACTGCGGCAATGGCCGCCAGCGCGGGCAGATCGGCGTATCCGCCCAACGGCGGATAGATCAACGCCAGGATGAGTGCGGTGATGTGCGTCGACTCGGGATTGGCCGGCACCCGGAAGAGGCGGGCCAGCAGGGTGTTGATCGCCCAGCACACCGCGACCAGAAAGCCCGCCCCGAACGCCATGGCGAAGGGATCGAACGACAGCACCCGCAGCGCACTCAGCGTGATCGCGGCCAGCAGCGCGCCCAGCAGCACAAAGGCGGTCAGGCGATACATCGTGATGGCGTTCAACCGCCGATCGAGTGCGCTCAGCATGAAACGAATGCCCTTTCCAGCCCCGGCGTGTAGGTCACGACGCCGGCGCGGTCGATTTGGTAGGCCTCGAAGCCCGGCAGGCTGGCGACAAACGCCGCGCCGCGCGGACCCATGGCAAAGGCGGCCGTGGCGAAGCGATCGGCCTCGTAGACGTCCGGGCCGACCACGGTGAGGCTGATGATTTCGTCGCCGGGCGTGTCCCCGCACAACGGATTGTAGACATGCGCGCCCCGGAAGGCGGTGCCCGAGGTGGCGATTCCGCAATCGGTGAGGGCGAGCACCCGGACGATTTCGCGCGGCTGCCCCGGATGGCGGATGCCGATCTGCCAGGGGCCGCCCTCCGGCCCGCGGCCATACACCTGCAGGTCGCCGCCGGCCTCGACGCACACGTTGGCGTGGCCGCTTGCGCGCAGCAGGTTGGCGGCGTTGAGGATCGCCCAGCCCTTGACCAGCCCGGACGGGTCGAGCCGCCCGAGGTGATGCACGTCGAAGTAGCCGCCGGTCTCCTCGCGGGTCTGCTCGGCCAGGGCCAGGATGCGGCGCATCGGCTCGCTGGCGGTTGCCTCTGTCAAACGTCCGTCATTGATCTGCGACACTTCACTGTCGGCGCGATACGGGCTGAATGTGGCATCGACCCAGGCGAAGAAATCAAAGGCCGGATCCGCGCTCCCTTCCGGGGCGCCGACGATCTCGATGGTGATGGGCATGCCCATCATCAGGCGCGTCTCCTTCATCGCCGTTCAGGGTCGCGCCTGCGCCAGCGCGCCATTCAGGGATTCAATGAAGGCATCCACCGTCAGCGTTGCGCCGGTGATGGCGTGGACGTTGGCGCTCTGGATTTGCAGGGCCTCGTTGCGCAGGATCGGCACCACCTGCTGGTTGATCTGGACCGAGGTGCGGCGCGCCTGCGGATAGGTCAGGAACTGGATGTCGAAAATTCGCCCGTTCTCGATTACGGCCTGGACCTGGACGGGCCCGTACACCGTTCGCGCGGCCGGTCCGACGAAGGTGCCGTTCTTGTATTGCCCCCCTTGTGGCGTCGGCGCGGCTGTGACGCGGGGCACGGGCGTCGGGCGCCCCGGCTGGGGCGGGCGGGTGGGTGGTGCGGCCGGCGTGGCGGTGC
>JAIBCK010000046.1 GCA_019694215.1 Thermoflexales bacterium | reverse complement strand
TTCTCCACGGCTTCGTTTCTTCGTTCTTCTGTTTTTCGTCAAGCCGATGGGTTACTGCAAAGGCGTCGCAATCACGCGCTGCGCGCGCCCTTCACGGTCTTTCGCGTGGGCGTGGCCGCCCAGGGGTCTTCGGGCCAGGGATGTTTGTTGTAGCGCCCACGCAGCTCGCGCCGCACCGCGGGATACGTCTTGTCCCAGAACCCGCGCAGGTCCTGCGTCACCTGGATCGGCCGGCCGGCCGGGGAGAGCAGGTGCAGGACCACGGCGCGGCGACCGCCATCGACGGTGGGCGTGTCGGCCAGACCAAAGAGCTCCTGCAGCTTGACGGCCAGCACCGGCGGCCGCCCGTCGGGGAAATAGGCCAGCCGGATGCGCGAGCCGCTCGGCACCGCCAGGTGCGTTGGTGCCAGTTCGTCCAACGCTTTGATCTGACGCGCGTCCAGGCGCGCCCGCAGGGCGCCAACCACGTCGATGCGCGCGAAGTCGGCGCGGCTGCGGGTGTCATCCCACCAGCCCGCCAGCCAGGCGTCGGGGTCGGCGCGCAGCGCGTCATCCGACAGGTCGGGCCAGGCCTCGCCGCGCCAGACCCGCGCGCTGAGCGCGCGCGCCTGCCAGGTCCGGGCCTCCTCTGACCAACGTAGCAGGTCAAGACCTTCGCTCTGCACGGCCTCCCGCAGGCCGGCGGCGCGTCGCTCCGGCGGCAGCGCGGCCAACGGCCGCGTCGACAGGATGAGCGCGCCGAGGTGGTGCTCCTGGCGCGCGGCGAGGACGCCGGCGCGGGCGTCCCAGCCGACCACCTCGCGCGTGCGGGCCAGTCGCTCGACCTCGCTCACCTGCAGTGGGGCGGCTTCGTGGATGACGCCCTCATCGCCGCCGTCATCCAGCCCCGCCACTGCCAGCCACGGCGCATGGAGCAGGGGATCGCCCTCGGGCAGGCGCACCCCGCGCCCGTTGGCCAGCCGATAGCGCCCGCTGGCGGCCCCGCGCGCCTGCGCGATGCGATCCGGGTAGGCCTGCGCGATCAGCGCGCCGACGGCCTCCGGATCAACCGGGCCGTTGTCCGCGCGGACGCCCAGCCGGCGGCGCCACAACCCGGCCAGCCGCTCGATTCTGTCCAACGCTCTGATATCCCCTGCGGACGACTGCCCGAGGCGATGGCGGCGCAGGGCCTCGACGCGCAGGCTGAGGTCGGCGCCGCTGCCGCGCGGAAACGGGTCGCGCTCGTCGAGCAGGGCGACGACATCCGCCGCCAGAGGCCCGGGGGCAGCCTGCAGAACGTGGGCGAGGCGCGGATGGGTGGGCGTCTCCAGCAGGCCGCGTCCGGCGTGGGTGAGGCGGCCTGCCTCAAGCGCGCCCAACGCTTCGAGCAAATCACCAGCCTGCCGCAGCGCGCCGGGCGGCGGCGGGGTCACCCAGCGCAGGTCGCTCGCGGCCGCCCCCCACTGCGCCAGCTCCAGGCGCAGCGAGGCCAGGTCGGCCTCGAGGATCTCTGGCCGGCGTGCGGGCAGCAGGCGCGCCTGCGTCTCGGCCGACCACAGGCGCAGGCACAGCCCGGGGCCGAGGCGGCCGGCGCGCCCGGCCCGCTGCTCGGCGCTGTCGGCCGTGATGCGCGTCGTGGCCAGGCGCGTCAGCCCGGTGCGCGCATCGAAGCGCGGCACCCGCGCAAAGCCGCTGTCGATCACGACGCCGATGCCCTCGATCGTCAATGAGGTCTCGGCGATCGAGGTGGCCAGGATCACCTTGCGTCGCCCGCGCGGGTCGGGATCGAGCGCGGCCTGTTGCGCGTCCAACGATAGATCACCATGCAACGGGAGGATCGCGAGGTCGGGGTGCTGCTCGGCCAGCGCCTCACGCGCGCGCAGGATCTCGGACAGCCCGGGCAGAAAGACCAGCACATCGCCGGGCGCCTCCGCCAGCGCCCGCGCCGTGGCCGTCGCGATGGAGACGGCCAGCGGCCCCTCCGGATCGCGGGCGAGATGGCGCACGCTGACCGGATGCTGGCGGCCCGGCACGTTGACAAAGGGCGGGTCCTCCAGCGCAGCGCGCAGCGCGCCGTCATCGAGCGTCGCGGACATGATCAGCAGGCGCAGGTCCGCGCGCAGGTGGCGCTGCACCTCGCGGCACAGGGTCAGGGCCAGGTCGGCCTCCAGCCCGCGCTCGTGAAACTCGTCAAAGACGACCAGCCCGACCCCGTGCAGGCCAGGGTCATCCTGCAGGCGGCGGGTGAGCACGCCCTCGGTCACGGCCTCGATGCGGGTGCGCGCGCTGACGCGCTGCTCGAAGCGCACCCGGTAGCCGACGGTTTCGCCAACGTTCTCCTGCAACACCTGCGCCATGCGACCGGCCACGCTGCGGGCGGCCAGCCGGCGTGGTTCGAGCAGCACGATGCGTTGGCCGCGCAGCCAGGGCTCGTCGAGCAGGGCGAGTGGCAGGGCCGTGCTCTTGCCCGCGCCGGGCGGCGCTTGCAGGACGGTCAGCGGCGCGCTGGCGAGGTGCGTGCGCAGGGCGGGCAGACCGGCAACGATGGGCAGGGTGGCGTCCACGCGCGGATGGTAACGCAGCGTCGCGCGTGCGGGGACCGGGCGGCATAATGCGACACCGTCGCCATGAAGAAGCTGTTCGCCTTTCTCGACTCCCCCCTGGTCTTTGTTGTCGCCACCGTCCTCATCGTCGGGGTGGGCGTCGCCAATACGCTGCTCTTCCCGACCTCGGCGACGCTCTCGATCGATTCGGTCTGGGCCCAGCGGCTGGACTGGGCGTCGTTTGTCGAAGTCGCGTATCTGCTGCTCGCCCCGCGCTACATCTTCTCGCTCACGCCCGGGCTGGTGGCGCGGCTGCGGCCCGCGGTTGGCGTTCCCACGTCCGATTTCGACCGGATCGAGAAGCGCATCGCCGACCCGTGGCCGGTTCGGCTCCTGACCGTCATCGCGCTGCTGATCATGGCCGATTTTGTCGGCAGGCTGCTCATCGTCGCTGCAAACCCCGCGGCGTACAACGGTGGGGAGCTGGGGCGGGAATCCGGGCGCTACATGCTCCCGCTCGAGTTGTTCATTCTCGCGGTGGCGACCTGGCGGATGTTCTGGCTGAGCCGGCTGGCCGTGCGCCCGCTTGCCATCAGCCTGCTCAACCCGGCGCCGGTCTATCCATTTGGCACGCTCAGCTTCTCGTATGCGTCGCTGCTAAGCCTGCGCATTCTGGCGCGCCTGGTGCTGTTCGGCTCGATCCAGGGCACGATGATGGGCAGCGCCTTCACCCTGTTTGGCGTGATGTCACTGCTGATGCTGATCGTGCCGATCCTCGGCACCCACAATCAGATGCTGGTGGCCAAGACGCGCGCGTTGCTGGAGATCGACAAGGAGCTTGTCTCACTGACGAAGCCGATCTTCGCGCCGGATGCCCTGCCGATCTCGAACCTGGCGGCCATGACCGCGCCCGTCGAGCAGCTGCTCACGCTGCGCAACCGCGTCAATGGCCTGTGGACGTGGCCGGTCTCCAGCTCGCTCAAGGCAGCGCAGGCGCTGGTCTTCTCGCTGCTGCCGGCCTGGCTGCCGCTGATCAAGAACTACGTTTGGCCGGTGCTCCAGACGCTGCTGGGCGCCGCGAGCGGCTAAGCCGGCCAGAGCGCGCGCAGGAAGCGCAGCCAGTTGCCGTGCAGGATGCCCTCGATGTCGGCGGGGGAGTAGCCGCGCCCGGCCAGCAGGCCGGCCATCTTCTGCAGGTCGGCGATCGTGTCCAGGTCAAACGGAGATTGCTCGCGACCAAAACCGCCGTCGAGATCGGTGCCCAGCGCGCAATGCCGGCTGCTCCCGGCGAGCTGGCAGATGTGATCGATGTGGTCGACGATCTCGCGCATCATGACCGGCTTCTCGTAGGTGAGGTTGTTCCAGCTCGCGAACAACCAGCCCGGGCGCACCATGCTGATGTCAAACGAGGCCCCCAGCACGCCATCCCGCTCCAGAATGACCTTGATCTGCGCGTCGGTGAACTGGCGCTGCATCGGGACGAGCGAGCGGCAGTTCTGGTGGCTGGCGAGCAGCGGGCCATCGAACTGTTTGACGGCCTGCCAGAAGGCCGTGTCCGACAGGTGCGTGCAGTCCATGGCAATGTTGAGCCGGCGCATCTCCTTGAGCAGTGCGGGCCCAATGCCGGCGGTGAGCGGGCGCTCGGTGCCGGTCCCGCCCGCGTACCGATTGTTGCCGTAATGCGCCGGGCCGATCAGGCGCAGCCCCAGCGCGTGCCACTCGGCCAGCTCGCCGGGGTCGCTGATGGGGTCGGCCCCCTCCATCGAGATCACGACGCCGAGCGGGGGCTGGCCGCTTACGCTATCGGCGGATTTCGCGTGGCGCTTGTCCCAGGCCTGCCAGGCCGCGACGTGGGCGTCGAGGCCGGCGCGGTCCACGATCACCCTGAGCTCGCCGTGGGCTTCGAGATGGCGGTAATACGCCAGCTGCCCGCGCGCCATGCCGTGGCACTGGGCGAGCGAGGCGTAGTCGATTCCGGGCGTTGTGCGACCGGTGTTGCGCGAGAGCAGTGTGGCGAAGCTGAGAAACACCCGCCCGCGGCGCATCTCGGGCAGCGCGACGGTATTCAGCGCGCGACCCTTGCCGGGGACCGTGGACTCGGTCTGGCGAAGCAGGGTGACGCTGGCGGTCTGGTCGCGCTCCCACGAGAGGGCGTTCCAGGCGAGGTCGAGGTGTGAGTCGATGATCAACATCGCGTGTCTCCCCGCGCGTCAGGGCGCGCGATAGCCGAGCTTGGCTGAGATGGTGTCGGCGGTCTGGACGATCATGCGGGCGTATTCGCCCTCGAGGTCGCGGCCGACCCGATTTGCGACGGCCGAAATGCTCACTGCGGCAATGACGCTGCCGTCCTGATCGCGGATCGGCGCGCCCACGCACCAAGCGCCTTCCTCGTTCTCACCGTTGTCAATGGCGTAGCCGCGCTTGCGGATGAGCACCAGGTCTCGCTTGATCGCATCGAGCGTGACCAGGGTGTTGCGCGTCCGGCTGACCAGACGGTCCGGGATGTGCAGCGGCCAGGATTCGGGCGGGAGAAAAGCGATCATCGCCTTGCCCAACGAGGTGGTGTAGGCGGGGTCGTGCGCGCCGATCGTGGCCTGCATGCGCAGGGCGTGCCGGCTTTGCGTCATCTCCAGATACACGACGTCGGTGCCGTGCATGACCCCCAGGTTGACCGTCTCGCCGCACTGGTCACGCAGCTCGCGCATGAGTGGCTGGGCGAGCTCGCGCACCCGCAGGCTGGGGTCCACGGTCCGCCCGAGCGACCAGGCGCGCGCCCCGAGCCAGTAGCTGTCCTCGGCCTTGTCATACGACACGAAGCCGGACTCGCACAACGTTTTTAGATACTTGTAGACCGTGGCCTTGGGCAGCCGCACCAGGTTGACGACTTCGGCCAGGCGCAGCTCGCGGCCGGCATCGCCGAGTGCGGCGAGGACGCGCAACGCCTTCAGGACCGGCTTGACGACATACGGGTTCTGCCCGCCGGTGCCGGCGGGGGTGGATGTCTTGCGCATTGCGTCCGCAAGTCTACCGGCGCACGTCGCAGGAGGAAACAGAGCAATGTTTCTCCAGAGGACACGCGTATCTATTCTCAGGCAATGGGGTTGCTGCTTCAATCCGGGGGCCATGACCAAGAGCTACGAGCGATCCCGGGCACTGTTTGAGCGCGCGCGCAAGTCGTTGGCAGGGGGCGTGTCGAGCGAGTTTCGCAAGTTCAATTCGCCGCATCCCTTTGTCTACGCGCGCGGCGAAGGCAGCCACGTCGTCGACGTGGATGAGAACGACTATTTGGACTTCACCCTCTCGCAGGGGCCGTTGATCCTGGGCCATAGCCACCCGGAGGTGCTGGCGCGCGTCGAACGCGCATCCCGGGATGGACAGTTGTACGCCGCGCTGCATCTCGGCGAGATCGAGCTGGCCGAGACGCTGCAGCGCCTGATCCCCGGCGCCGAGCTGATCCGCTTCAATCTGTCGGGCTCGGAGGCCGATCATGCCGCGCTGCGCGTCGCGCGCGCGGTGACCGGGCGGCCGAAGTTTCTGCGCTTTGAGGGCCACTACCACGGCTGGTTTGACAACGTCGCCTTTGCCATCGGCGCGCCCAACCTGGACGCGATGGGGCCGCGCGAGGCGCCGACCGCGGTGGCCTGGAGCCAGGGCTTGCCGGACGCCGCACGGGGGGAGTTCATCACCTGCCCGTGGAATGACCTGGCCCTGGTCGAGCGGGTGATGGCCGCGCACGGCCATGAGATCGCCGCCATCATCACCGAGCCGGTCATGTGCAACGCGGGGTGCATCGAGCCGCGGCCGGGGTATCTGCAAGGGCTGCGCGCGCTGGCCGACCGCTATGGCTGCGCGCTGATCTTCGATGAGGTCATCACCGGCTTCCGCATCGCGCTGGGCGGCGCGCAGTCGTACTACGGCGTCACGCCCGATCTGTCCGTCTTCGCCAAGGCAATGGCGAACGGCTACCCGATCTCGGCCATCGTCGGGCGGCAGCGCTGGATGCAGCCCATCGCCGAGGGCAAGGTCGTCCACGCTGGCACGATGAACGCCGGCAATGCCACCGTCGCGGCCGCACAGGCGACGATCGACATCCTGGAGCGCGACAACGTGAACGCGCGCCTGCACCGGCTGGGGCGACGCCTGATCGACGGGTTGCGCGAGGCCGCCCGCGCCACCGGCCAGAACGCCGTTGTGCTGGGCCCCGGCCCGATGGCGCACCTGGGCTTTGCTGACACCGACCAGATCTTCGATTTCCGCGATACGCTGCGCTACGACAAGGCCAAGGGCGCCCGCTTCATCAACGCCATGCAGGAACACGGGGTGCGGGTGATCGGGCGCGGGCTGTGGTACATCAGTGGCGCGCACACCGAGGGCGAGATCGATCACGCCATCGCCACGGCGCGTGCCGTGTTTGAAACGCTTGTCTGATCGAGATCGACATCGATATCGGCATGAACAAACCCCGGATCGCCATCGCGCAGGTCTATCACGAGTCGAACAGCTTTGCGGCGGCCAGCACGCCGCTGGCCGCGTTTCGCGTCCTGCGCGGCGCGGAGATCCCGCGCTACTACACCGGCGCGCACAACGAGGTGACCGGCTTTCTCGAAGGCGCGGCCGTCCATGGCTATGACGCGGTTCCGACGTTGTGCGCCTTCGCCACCCCGTCCGGCGTGGTCGAGGCCGCGGCCTTTGACTGGCTGGCCGATGCGCTGGTCGAGGCCCTGCGCGCGGCCGGCCCACTGGATGGCATCCTGCTCGCCTTGCATGGCGCGTTTGTCTCGCACAACCATGACAATGCAGATGCTGAATTCGTCCGGCGCGTGCGCGCCACGTTCGGCCCGCAGCTCCCCTTCGTCGTCACGCATGACCCGCACAGCAGCATCGGCCAGGCGGTGATCGACAACGTCGACGCGCTGGTCGTCTACAAGACCAACCCGCATGTGGACATGCGCGAGCGCGGCCTGCAGGCGGCCTCGATCATCATCCGCATGATCCGCAGCGAGGTGCGCCCGGTGATGGCGTATCGCTCGCTGCCGATGATGGTCAACATCGTCCATCAGCACACCGCCTCGCCGCCGCTGCGCGACCTGTGGGCGAGCCTGCCCGCGCTCGAGCGCGAGCCCGGCGTGCTCGCGGCCAGCCTGTCGCTGTGCTACCAGTATTCGGATGTGCCCGCCATGGGCAACGCCGTCGTCGTCGTCACGGATGGCAACCAGGCCCAGGCGGATCGCATCGCCGATGACCTAGCGGCTCGGCTGTGGGCGTTGCGCGAGGACCTCGACGTGCGCATCCCCGACGTCGCCACGGCCGTGGCCACGGCGCGCGCCGCGCCGGCCGGCCCCTTTGTCATCGTCGACATCGGCGACAACGTGGGCGGTGGCTCGGCCGCCGACGCCACCTTTGTGCTGGCCGAGCTGCTGCGTCAGGACGCGGATGGCTGGGTGGTGGTGCTGGCCGACCCGGAGGCGATGCGCGCCTGTCACGCCGCCGGCGTGGGGGCGACGCTGTCGCTGCGCGTGGGCGGCAAGACCGATCACCTGCATGGCGAACCTGTGGCCGTGACCGGGCGCGTGAAGTGCCTGCACGATGGGCGCTTCGAGGAGCGCGCGGCCCGACACGGTGGCGTGCGCTGGGGCGATCAGGGCCTGACGGCGGTGCTCGAGGTGCAGGCCCATCCCGACCATCAGCCCAGCTACATCGTGCTGACCGGGACGCGCTGCGCGCCGATGAGCCTGCACCAGCTGCAGAGCGTGGGCATCGAGCCCGCCTACATGAAGATCCTCACCGTCAAGGCGGCGATTGCGTGGAAGGCCGCCTACGAACCGGTGATGACCGGCTTTGTCGTCGCCGATACGCCGGGCGCGACGACGGTGAATCCAAAACGTTGGACATACCGCAAGGTGCGCAGGGACTTGTGGGGTCTGGAAGGATGGTGATGCCATGAGCATGATCGAGCGACCGGAGGGTGGATTTGATTTCGTCCCGGGGAGTGGGACGTATTGCAACGACGCCGTGGCGCGGCCGGGGTTTGCCATCGCGCATGCCGTCTTTGTGCGGGCGCTGCCGCTGGCGCGCGCCTTCGAGGCCGCCCGGGCCTATCTGGAAGGGCTGGGCCGGCCGATGGCAGCGCTGTGCGGGGCCGAGGTCCGCATCGCCGAGCCGCTGAGTTTTGACGGCTTTGGCGCCTTCAACGCCACCTACATCGCGCTGCTGGATGCCTTTGGCCTGCGGGTCACCGTCGATGGCGCGCGCCAGGGCGCCGCGACCCGCACCAACGTCGCGCCGGCGCCGCATGCGGCGCGGCCCGTCGAGCCGTCGCTGTATGGCTTCAGCTTCACTGTCCCGGGGCAGCGCCCCGGCGGGCGGAAGACCTTTGTCTCGGCCGGCGCGGGGGAGTTGCCCGGCGGCACGCGCGAGAGCATCATCCGACGCGGCGAGACCACGCCGGACGCCATGCGCGAGAAGGCCCGCTGGGTGATGGGTTCCGTCGTTGGGCGCTTGCCGCGTCTTGGCGTGGGCGTCCAGGACATCACCCACACCAACGTGTATTGCGTGCATTCGGCCGATGGCTACTGGGAGAGCGAGGTGCTGCCGCCGCTGGGCGCGCAGGCCGCGCACGGCGCGCGCTGGTTCCATGCCCGGCCGCCGATTCTGGAGGTCGAATTCGAGGTCGATCTCAAGGGCGTGCTGCACGAGGTCTGGCTGTAGGCGATGAAACCGCTGCGCGCTGACGCGATCCGCGGGGTGTGGGGGACGGTGCTCCTACCCATCACCGGCGACGATGGCATCGACCTCGGGCGCCTCGACGCGGAGGTCGATGCGCTGATCGAGGCCGGTGTGGCCGGGTTGTACACAAACGGCACAGCCGGCGAATTTCATACGCAGAGCGAGGCCGAGTTCGATGCCGTCAGCGCGCGCGTGGCGGCGCGCTGCGAGGCGGCCGGGATGCCGTTTCAGATCGGGGCGAGCGAGATGAGCCCCCAGCGTTCGCTCGAGCGCGTGCGGCGCGCCCGCGCGCTTGCGCCGAGCGCCATCCAGGTCATCCTGCCGGACTGGGTGTCCCCGACCCTCGATGAGGCCACCGTCTTTCTCGAACGCATCGCTGCGGCGGCCGATCCGATCGGGCTGGTGCTCTACAACCCGCCGCATGCCAAGAAGGTGTTGGACCCGGCCGCCCTCGCGACGCTGGCCCGGCGCGTCCCGGCCATCGTCGGGGTGAAGGTGCTGGATGGCGGGCCGAGCTGGTATGGCGCGCTGCGGGCCGCGCTGGCGAGCCTGCCGAGGGGGCTGTCTGTGTTCGTGCCGGGGCATCACAGCGCCACGGGCGCGCTGGCCGGGGCGCATGGCAGCTACAGCAATGTGGCCTGTCTCTCGCCGCGCGGGTCGGTGCGCTGGTGGGCGATGACGGCGCAGGACCCTGTGCGTGCGTTGGACATCGAGCGGCGCCTGATCGACTTCTTTGCCGCGCACATTTCGCCGCTTGGCGCGCAGGGCTATTCGAACCCGGCCCTGGACAAGACCCTGGCCGCGCTGGGAGGCTGGGCGGACATCGGCCTGAGGCTGCGCTGGCCGTATCGCGCCGTCCCGATCGAGCTCGTCGATTCGCTGCGGCCGCTCATCCGGGCGGCGGTGCCGGAGCTTTTCACATGAGCCACGAGGCCGTCCGCCTGCTCTTTCAACCCGGTCCCCGCATTACGGTCGAGACCTTTCAGCCGCCTGAGCCGGTCGGCGCCCAGGTGCTGGTGCGGGTGACGACCTCGGCGGTGAGCGCCGGGTCGGAGATGAACTTTCTGCGTCATGGCCCGCAGGCCTATGGCATCCGCCCGGTCGAGGGCGCGGTGGGCTATCCCATCGGCTACATGGCCGTCGGCGTCGTGGATGCGCTGGGACCCGCGGCGAGCGGCGTGCGCATCGGCCAGCGCGTGCTGTGCGGGGCGTCGCACACCAGCGCATGGATCGCCGATCCCGCCTTGCCGTCCGGCTTTCTCGATCCGGTGCCCGATGGCGTGAGCGATGGCGCGGCCTGCTATGCCGTGCTTGGCGATGTCGCCCTGCACGGGGTGCGGCGCGCGGCGCTGCAGATCGACGGCGGTGTGGCCGTCTTCGGGCTGGGCATGGTCGGCCAGCTCACCCTGCAGCTGGCCCGGCTGAGCGGGGCATATCCGCTTATCGCCGTCGATCTCGACGATGCCCGGCTGGAGCTGGCCCGTGCGGCCGGCGCAACGCATACCGTCAACCCGGGCCGCGAGGATGCCGTGGCGGCGGTGCGCGCCATCACGGGTGGGGCGGGGGTGGAGACCGCCTTCCACTGCGCGGCCGTGGCCGCCCTGCTCCAGCAGCTGCTCGAGGTGTGCGCCGACCGGGGCCGCGTGGTGCTGACGGGCAGCCCGCCCGGGCAGGCCAGCATCCGCCTGCAGGACGAGCTGCTCCGCCGTGAGATCACGCTGACCGGGGTGTATGAGACCGGCATCGCGACGGGGCATCCGTACTGGCCGTGGACGCGCGCGCGCAACCGGCGCGCCTGTCTGCGGCTGATGGCCGAGGGCGCGCTGCGCATCGACGGCCTGATCAGCCACCGCGTGCCGTATTCCGAGGCCCTGCCGCTCTACGAGATGCTGCTGAGAGGCAGCCAGGGCTGGATGGGCGTCACGCTTTCATACGACCGTTAGACGATTCACAAGGGGGTTGTGCATGAACATCGAAGCGATCCGCCGTTTGGTCGAGTTTGATTCGCCGACCGTGGCCAATGGCCTGGAGATGCTGCATCCGGGTGATCCGACCGTGGGCTACACCGGCCCGGACGTGCGCGCGCTGATGCCCGAGCTTGGCGCGCGGGTGGGCATCGCCGTGACGGCGCGCATGGACACCACGACCGCCGGGACCGACAACCCGCCCAGCCTGTTCAAGGCCTGGGTGGCCGCGATGGGCGAGGCCGCCCGCACGGGTCTGCCCGTCTTCGCGGTGATGGAGTCGGTCGGCCCGCGCCCGCGCTACACGGTCACGATCGGCGATGGCATGGGCAGCATCATGCGCCTGGCCGGCGCGACGGCCTTTCTGACCAACGGAAGCATCCGAGACATCGAGGGCGTGCGTGGGCTGGGCCTGGCGTGCTGGGGGGCCGGGATGTCGCCCATGCACGGCAAGCTGCGCTGGCTGGATGTGGGCAGCCCGGTGGTCATCGATGGCATGACCGTGCGGTCGGGCGACATTCTGCATGCCGATGTCAACGGCGCGCTGGTCATCCCGCCCGGGCTGGCCGACCAGGTGCTGGAGCGCGCGCTGGCGGTGCGGGCGCGGGAGGCCGAGCTCTTCGCCCACTGGCGGGCCCCCGACTACACGCTGGCGAAATACCTTGCGGAGTGATGGTGGCTTGGGGGGTTGATTCGTGGCGGGAAACGCGATGGGCCGGTGGAGTCCTTGACAAGCCGGGGGCGTCGCCTAGAATCCAAGTTGTCCGACAACTTTCAACCCTGTAATTGTACGCCCTGACGCATGACAAGAACGGTCGCACCCGCGCAACGCCCCGTGACGGAGCAGTCGCTCAACTCGGCCATCTCGGACCGGTTGAGAGACTTCATCCTGAGCGAGCGTCTGCGCCCCGGCGACAAACTGCCCAGCGAGGGTGAGCTGGCCGAGCAGTGGCAGGTCAGCCGCAGCGCCCTGCGCGAGGCCATGCGCGGGCTCGAAGCCCTTGGCGTGGTCGAGTCGCGGCAGGGCAGCGGACGGCAGGTGCGCGAGTTCAACTTCGACGCCATCCAGGACAGCCTGTCGTATGGCACCGTCTTCGACGTGCGCACGATCGCGCATATCACAGAAGTGCGTAAGGCGCTGGACGCCTACTTCATCGAGCAGGCCGCGCTGCGGGTCAGCGATGAGGACATCGTGGCCCTGGAGCGGATGGTGGTGGAGATCCGCCGTGAGCTGGCCTGTGGCCGCGCCTACACCGAGGTCGATCGCCGCTTCCATCGCCGCATTTTTGAGATTGCCGGCAACCCGCTGGCGCTGCAGCTCTTCACCATCACATGGGAAGTGCGCATGAGCACCGTCGACCCGCAGTTCTGGAAGCCGCCGGAAAGCGATGACGAGGTGACCATCCATGCCAGCATCGTCGCGGCGCTGCGCGACCGCGATCCGGCTGCCGCGCGCGAGGCGGTGCTGGCCCACTACGCATATTCCGATTCGGTGCTGGCGCGCGCCCGCGGTGGCGCATCCGATGCAGGTGCCCCGCGCGAGCGGCGGCAGGGAGGTGGACGACAAAATGGTGGTTGATACGTTTGACAATGCCGCGCACTACGAGACGCTGAACCCGCGCTTTGCGCGGGCGTTTCGCTGGCTGCGCGAGACCGATCTGCTGGCGGCCGCGGCCGGCAGGCATGACATCGACGGCGACGCCGTCTACGCCCTGATTCAGGACGTGACGACCAAGCCGCGCGAACAGGGCGTGTGGGAGGCCCACCGCCGCTATCTTGACATCCAGGCCCCGCTGACCGGGGAGGAGGCGATTGGCTACGCGCCCATCGACCAGCTCAAGGTCACGCAGGCCTTTGATGTGGCGAAGGACTTCTGTCTGCTCGAGGGCGATGGCGTGCTGCTGCGGCTTCGCCCCGGCATGTTCAGCCTGCTTTGGCCGCAGGATGGGCACATGCCGGGCATTGCCGTGGGCGCCCCCGCGCCGATCAGAAAAGTCGTCGTCAAGGTCCTGGTGTAGGACGGGCTCAGGAGGCCCGTTCGAGGTTACGCGATTCACGAGGAGGAAAGCGATCCATGAAAGAACCGAAGTTCAAGTCGTCCCTGTTCTCCCGAGCCGCGATCGGGATGGCAGTGGCCTCGCTGGTGCTGGCGGCCTGCGGCGCCGCACCGACCGCCGCGCCGACAGCGGCACCGACGGCCAAGCCGGCAGATCCGACCAAGCCGGCCGCAACCGCGGCGCCCGCCGAGCCGACCAAGCCCGCGGCCCCGCCGGCCACGGCGGCTCCGGCGGCGGCTCCGACCGCCGCGCCCGCTGCGGCGCCGGCCAACTCCGGCAACATCATCATCGGCGGCTTCGACGTCGGCCCCGGGGGTTTCCCGGAGCGCTTCGATAACTTCAACGCGGGTGCCGGCCACTACGCGTTCGAGTTCTATCTGAGCAAGCTCGTCCGCTACTGCGACACGACGCTGAGCAAGATGTGCGGCGACCTCGCCGAGAAGTGGGAAGTGTCCGCCGATGGCAAGACCGTGACCTTCTTCCTGCGCGATGCCAAGTGGCATGACGGCACGAAGGTGACGGCCGATGACGTGGCGTTCACGATCGCCCGCCAGCTCGACAAGGGCGTCGGCCGCTACTCGGGCAACTTCGCCGCGCTGACCGGCGCCGCCGACTATGCCGCGGGCAAGACCGACAAGCTCGCCGCGCTGACCGTCGTCGATGCGAAGACGCTCAAGATCGCGCTCGACAAGCCGAACCCCCCGCTGTTGGACACGCTGTCCTTCATCGGCATCATCCAGAAGAAGCAGTGGGAGAAGGTCGCCCCGGCGGACTTCCCCAAGAGCGACATCTGGAAGAACGGGATCATCGGCAGCGGCCCGTTCATCTTCTCGAAGTATGTTCCGGGCCAGTATGTGGAGTTCCTGCCCTTCGCCGATTACTACGGCGGCAAGCCGAAGGTCGACAAGCTGATCAACCGCTTCTTCCCGGAGGCGGGCACGGCGTTGATCGCGCTGCAGAAGGGTGAGATCGACTTCACGTATGTGACCATCGACGAGCTCGACAAGGTCAAGGGCAATGCCGACCTGAAGGTGATCGAAGGGCCGTCGCTCGTGGGCCAGTCGATGTACTTCAACCAGCGCATCAAGGCCTTCGACAACCCGAAGGTGCGCCAGGCCGTGATGTATGCCATCGACCGCGACACGATCATCAAGACCCTGTGGAAGGGCACGGCCGCCCCGAGCAACTGCTTCTTCTCGCCGGCGGGCCCGTACAACTTCAAGGACAGCAACCCGTACAAGTATGACCCGGTCAAGGCCAAGGCGCTGCTCAAGGAAGCGGGCGTCGACCCGGCGTCGCTTGGCGAGTTGCAGTTCCTGACCTACTACGGCGATCAGCTGACCAAGGACATGCTGGCGGTCATCGCCGAGCAGCTGGGTGCGGTGGGCTTCAAGATCAAGCTGCGCTTCACCGACACGCCAACGTTCAACACCGAGTTCTACAATGCCGATCCGAAGTGGGCGCTGGCCTGGGTGGGCGCTGGCAACGGCCCCGAGCCCGACAACGTCTACACCTCGCATCACTCCAGTGAGCAGTGGCCGAAGGGCATCAACATCAACCCGATCATCAACGCTGATCTGGACAAGCTGTTGGATGCCGGCCGCACGGAAGGCGATCCCGCCAAGCGGACGGAGATCTACCAGAACGTGTGCAAGCTGAGCAACGAGCTGGTGCTGCGCGCTTACATGCTCGAGAGCACGCGCTATGGCGCGGCGAGCAAGAAGCTGAACAACTTCATCTACACCCCGTCGCCCGGTGGCGGCCGCTACCTGGCATACCCGGAGAAGTGGACGAAGTAGTAACAATCTGAAACGCGTCGCGGGGCGGGCTGCGCCAGTGTGGCCGGCCCCGCGATGGTGCGCGGGCTGTCCGATCCGTGAGGGTGGGACAGCCCGCCGCCCCGAAATGAGGTCGCGCCATGTTCCAGTATGTTCTGCGACGTCTCGCGGTCACCATCCCGGTCTTCATCGCGATCACGATGGCGGTCTTCACGTTGATCGCGCTTGCGCCCGGGGATCCGATGGCGTCGTATATCAGCCCGGAGCTGGGCACCGACCCCGCCGTGATCGAACGGCTGCGGCACGAATTTGGCTTTGACCAGCCCATCCCGATCCGGTATCTGAACTGGCTGGGTCAGGTGGCGCAGGGCAATCTCGGCTACCGGATCAAGACCTGGGACCCGGTCTGGCCGGTCATCCAGCAGCGCTTTGGGCCGACCCTGCTGCTGATGTCGACAGCGCTGATCATCGGCATCCTGATCGGGGTCCCGCTGGGCGTGTACTCCGCGCTCAACAAATACTCCCTGCCGGACATGGCGTTGACCGGCATGGTCTTTCTCGGGATCAGCACGCCGGCCTTTCTGGTTGGCCTGGGCAGCCTGTATCTATTCTCGCTTCAACTGGATCTCTTTCCTGCGGGTGGCATGCATACGTTGGGAAAGCCGGAGTCGCTTCTTGACACCCTCCACCACCTGGCCCTTCCCGCGCTGATCCTCAGCGCCAACTACATCGCCACCATGCTGCGCTATACGCGGGCCGCCATGCTGGACGTGATTGGCGAGCAGTATGTCACCACGGCGCGGGCCAAGGGACTGTCCGAACGCGTGGTGATCGTCCGGCACGCGCTGCGCAACGCCCTGATTCCCATCGTGACCGTGATCGGGTTTTCCATCCCGAACTTGCTGGCGGGTGCCGTCTTCACCGAGACGATCTTTGCCTGGCCGGGGATGGGCTCGCTCTTCATCGACGGGGTGAACTCGCGCGACTTCCCGCTCATGATGGGTGTGACGCTGGTGACGACGACGGCGGTCCTGCTGTCAAACCTCATCACCGACGTCCTCTACGCGGTCCTCAACCCGAAGATCCGCTTTGGCAGAGGCTGACATGGCGACCAAGACGATCACCGCCCCGGTCACATCCTCCAACACCCCGCTGGCGCGCGCCTGGCGGCGCTTCCGGCGCAGCAAGCTCGCCCTGGTGGGCTTGATCATGGTTGGCGTGATGGCGTTTCTGGCCATCGCCGCGCCCATCGTCACGACCTGGGACCCGCTCAAGAATGATCTGCTCAATCGCGCACAACCGCCCTCCGCCACCCACTGGTTCGGCACCGATCGCACCGGCCGCGACACGTTCGCCCGCACGATTTACGGCGGGCGTATTTCGCTGGCGGTAGGCCTGATCGCGGTCACGGTCTCCGTCACGGTCGGCACGCTCATCGGGCTGCTGGCGGGGTACTTCGGCGGCCTGATCGATTCGCTGCTCATGCGCATCACGGACGCCTTCATGAGCTTCCCGGCCATCGTCATCATCCTGGCGGCCGCGCAGGTGGTCTACAACCTGCTGCCGTCGGATTCGCTCATTCTCGGCATCATGGGTGTGATCGGCCTGCTCACCTGGCCCCAGCTCGCCCGCATCGTGCGGGCGCAGACCCTGGTGCTGCGCGAGGCCGACTACGTCGTCGCGGCCAGCAGCCTCGGGGCGAGCAAGGCGCGCCAGATGTTCGTCCATATCCTGCCCCAGACGTTGGGGCCGCTCCTGGTCTTCGCCACCTTTGGCATGGCAAATGCCATCCTGCTCGAGGCCGGCTTGAGCTTCCTCGGCCAGGGCGTCCAACCGCCGACGCCGAGCTGGGGCAATCTGGTCGAGACCGCCCGCTCGCTTGACATCCTGGAGAACCTGCCGTGGACGTGGTTCTACCCCGGCATCTTCATCGTCATCACCGTGTTGTCGATCAACTTCATCGGCGATGCATTGCGCGACGCCGTTGACCCGAAATCCCGCTAGCGCCCACCGGGCGCGGATTGTCAAACGATGAAAACCTATACTGCGGCCGTGATCGGCCTGAGCCACATTTCGCAGGCCCGTGCCCCCCTCCCGGAGGCGCTCAGTGCCGCCCTGCCGATGCCGCGCTCGCACGTGGCCGCCTACGCCGCCCACCCCCGCATCAAGCTGGTCGGCGCGTGCGACCTGCTGCTCGAGCCCATCACGCGCTTCGAGCAGACCTGGCGCGATGCCCATCCCGACACGAAGATCTACACCGACTACCGCGAGATGATCGCGCGCGAGCGCCCCGACATCGTCAGCGTTGTCACCCCTGATGATCAGCACGCCGATATCGTGGTCGCTGTCGCCCGCGCGGGCGTCCCGGCCATCTGGTGCGAGAAGCCGCTGGCGACGACGCTCGAGGACGCCGACCGCATGATCGACGCCGTCGAGGCGAACAAGACGCTCATGCTGGTCTCGCACACGCGGCGCTGGATACCGCTCTTTCATCGCCTGCGTGAGCTGGTCACAAAGCGCCCGTATGGCGCGCTCAAGCTGGTCTCGGCGCGGCTGTTCTACTCGCGCGCCATGCTCTTCCGCAATGGCACCCACGCCGTGGACATGCTCACCTTCCTGGCCGGCGCGCCGGCCGAATGGGTGATCGGCGAGCTGGAGGATGGCTTCGACCACTTCAACCGCTATCTCGGCGATGGTGGGCGCGCGGTCGAGAGTGAGCCCTCGGCCAATGCGCTGATTCGCTTCACGAACGGCGTGCGCGGCAGCCTGCTCATGCAGAAGGGCGCCATCCAGAGCAACGCCTATGAGCTGGTGTTTGAAAACGCCGTTGTGCGCTCCGCCGATGATGGCCGCATCCTCGTCGAGCGGTTGGATGGGCCGCCGGGGACGGTGACGCAGGCCGGCATCCCGGTCACGCAGGTGCTGGGCTATCCCGAGTGGACGGCCGAGGCGGAGCTGGCCACCGTGTCCGAGCTGGTGGATGCGCTGGACAAGGGCACGCCGCCGCCGCTCTCGACGCCGCGCGCCGCCCGCGCCACGCTGGCCATCCTGCTGGGCATCCTGGAATCGCACGCCCGCGGCAACGCCAAAGTGATGATCAACAACCGTTAGATGCGCGCGCTCCTGATCGGCCCCGAGAACCCGCACTTCGCCGGACACCTGCGCACGCTGCAGGCGCTGCCCGAGGTGGAGGCCATCACGGTGTGCGCCGCGCCGGGCGAGCGGGCGCTGGCCGAGGAGGCGCTGGGTGCGCAAAAGGTCGATGCCATCAGCGACGATCTGGGCGCCTGCCTTGCCGCACCCGGGCTGGGGTTCATCATCGCCAGCCCGCGCGTCGACCGCGCGCTCGCGCTGACCGGCCGCGCCCTCGATGTGGGCGTGCCGGTACTGGCGGAGAAGCCGCTCGGCCGCAACGCGGCCGAGGCGGATGCGCTGGTCGCGCGCGCGAAGGCGAGCGGCGCGCCGCTGGGCATCGCCTACCTCAACCGCTTCAACCCCGCCGTCGCTGCCGCGCGCGATTTCGTCGCGCAGGGCCTGCTCGGCGATCTGATGGCCGTCGAGCTGCGCTACTTCACCACCCAGCCGCGTTTTCGGGACCCCGCGCACTGGCTCTTTCGCAAGTCGATCGCCGGCGGTGGCGTGCTGCAATGGCTGGGCTGCCACTACCTTGACATCGCGCAGTTCGTGACCGGAGAGGCCATCACGGCGTTGCAGGGCGCCCTCGCCACCCGCAGTGGCGAGCCCATCGATGTCGAGGATGTCGCGACCGTCCAGCTGCGCTTTGCCTCCGGGGCGATCGGCAGCCTTGCCTGCGGCTATGTCCTCGCCCAGAGTGGCGGCGGCTACTACAACCCGGGCGGCAATGACACCTACCTTTGCTTCGTTGGACGGCTCGGTCGGGTGTGGTGGCGGCCCGCGCAAACGCCGCTCACCGTGTCGTTTGAGTCCGTTCACCCGGCCTGGGCCGATGCCCCGCGCCGAACGGTGAGCTATGAGTTGCCCGACTCGCCGGCCTATGGCGGCACGTTCGGGATCGCTTTTACACGGCGCTGTCTGCTCGGCCAACCCCCGGCCACCGGGGAGGACGCCGCGCGCGTGGCGCACCTGTTGGAAGGGGTATACAACGCATGAAACTCATCACTTATCAAACCGCAAGCCTGCCGGCCCGGCTGGGTGTCGTCCAGCATGGCCTGGTCCACGACCTGTGCGCGGCCGCCGCTGCCCGCGGCGACCGCCTGCCGCGGACGATGCGCGGGCTTCTATCGTTGGGCGCGGAAGGCCTCGACATGGCGCGCCAGGCCGCCCACTTTGCGGCGGCGCACCGCCTGCCCGCCATTCCTGAGGCGGAGGCCACCTTCCTCGCGCCGCTGGGCGATCCGCCCAAGATCCTCTGCCTGGCCGGCAACTATCAGGCCCATATTCAGGAGGGCGGGTTGAAGGCGGTCGAGAAGGCGCGCATCACCCCGCGCGTGTTCATGAAGCCGATCACGACGCTGTGCGGGAACGGTGCCCCCATCCTGCTGCCCGAGGTCTCGAAGCACGTGGATTACGAGCTCGAGCTGGCCGTGGTGATCGGCAAGGCCGGCCACCTCATCCCCACCGCCGATGCGCTCTCGCACGTCGCCGGCTACGCGGTCTACAACGACATCTCCTCGCGCCGGCTGGTCATCGCCGAAGGGCGCGATGCACGCGATGGCGATGGCTTCTTTGACTGGCTGGCTGGCAAGTGGCAGGACAACTCCGGCCCGATGGGACCGTATCTCGTCACGGCCGACGAAGTGCCTGATGTGTCTACGTTGGGCATGCGCCTGTTCGTCAACGACGAGAAGCGCCAGGATGCCCTGGCCGGCCAGATGATCTTTGACGTGGCCGAGACCATCGCCTTCTGCTCGCGGCTGGTCACGCTGCAGGTCGGCGACATCATCGCCACCGGCACACCCAGCGGCGTCGGCGACGCGAAGGGCGTGTATCTCAAGGCCGGCGATGTCGTGCGCTGCGAGATCGACGGGCTGGGCGTGCTGGAGAACCCGGTCCGCGCCGCGTAACCATGGCGGGAACGAAGGAGCGCGCCTGGCTCGACGTCGCGCCCCGCGCCGGCGGCGGGCTGTGGCGGCTGCCGCTGCTGCGGGTGAGCGGCGCCGCGCCCGGCCCGCGCCTGGCGGTGCTGGGCGCGGTGCACGGCGACGAGTACGACGGCCCGGAGGTCATCCACCACGTCTTCGAACAGGTGGATGCCGGCGCGCTGCGCGGCGAGCTGCTCATGGTCCCGGTCTGCAACGTCGCCGCGTATGAGGCCGCCCAACGTCTGAACCCCATCGACGGGGCCAACCTGGCGCGTGTCTTCCCCGGCCGCCCAAACGGCACGCTGACCGAGCGATTCGCCCATGCCATCACCGAGCACGTCATCCGCGGGTCCGCCGCGCTGATCGACCTGCACAGTGCCGGGCTTGCATATAATCTGCCAACGTTGGGCGGCTACACCCACAGCGACAGCGCGTTGCACCGCGCCAACCGCGCGCTGGCTGAGGCCTTCGATGCGCCCATCCTGTGGGCGCACCCGGCGCCCATCCCGCCCGGCCGCAGCCTGAGCGCCGCGGACGCGCTCGGGGTGCCGTCGATGTACACCGAGGCGGCCGGCGGGGGGCGCGTCAGCGCCGAGACGCTTGCGCGCTTCACGCAGGGTGTGTTCAACGTCCTGCGCCACCTCGGCATGCTGGCGGGCGCGCCGCAGCGCGCCGGGCAGCCGCTGCGTCTGATCGGCGATGGCAACCTCGACCGCGTGATCGATGCGCCCTGCGCCGGGCATTTCCGCGCCGAGGTCCGCCTGCTCGATCATGTGCGCGCTGGCCAACGGTTGGGAGCCATCTACGACCTGACCGGCGCGCTGCTCACCCCCGTGCACGCCGACGCCCCCGGCGTCGTCATTCTGCTCCGCGCGATGCATCGCGTTCACGCCGGCGATGGCCTCGTGCACCTCACCCAAGTTCAAGCTCAAGGAGAAGCAAATACACCATGACGTCCAAACTGTTGACAGGCCTGGTGGCCGCCACCTACACCGCATTCAATGCGGATGGTTCGCTCAACCTCGATCCCATCGGCGCGCATGCCGACCTGCTCGTCCGCAACGGCGTGACCGGCGTCTTCGTGTGCGGGAGCACCGGCGAGGGCGTGAGCATGACGACCGAGGAGCGCATGAGCCACTTCAAGCGCTGGTGCGAGGTGGCCAAGGGCTCGCTCAAGTTGATTGCGCACGTTGGGCACAACAGCATCGGGGATGCCCGCGCGCTGGCCGCCCATGCCGCCAAATCCGGCGCGGATGCCATCGCCACCGTCGGCCCGAGCGTGCTGCGCCCGGCCACGCTGGCCGACCTGGTCGACTGGTGCGCGGCCGTGGCCGGCGCGGCACCTGAGACGCCCTACTACTACTATCACATCCCCGTGCTGACCCAGCTGCGCTTCAACATGGCCCAGTTCATGGACATGGCCCGCGAGCGCATCCCGACCTTTGCCGGGATCAAGTTCACGGACGAGAACCTGATGGAGTTCGCCAACTGCGTGGCGCGCAACCAGACCAACATGCTGTTCGGGCGCGATGAGGTGCTGCTCAGCGGGCTGGTCGCCGGTGCCGATGGCGCGATCGGCAGCACGTTCAACTACTCCGCACCGATCTTCAACAAGGTCATCGCCGCCTACGAAAAGGGCGACATGGCCGCGGCGCAGAAGCTCATGACCCGCGCCCGCGACAGCGTGCAGATCCTGCTCGACTTTGGCGGCGGACCGGCCGGCAAGACCATGCTCAAGCTGTGCGGCATCGACTGCGGCCCCTCGCGCCTGCCACTGCGCAGCCTGTCGCTCGAGCGCGTCGATGCGCTGCGCGCCCGGCTCGAGGCCTTTGGCTGGGATGACATCCGCTGCCACTGAACCGGCCCGCTTCACGCTGCGCTGCACCCGCTGCGGTGCCGAGGCCGCGCCCCGCGCGACGGCCTGCGCGGGTTGCGGCGCAGCGCTGACGGTCGTCCACGCCCTCGCTCCCGGGGCCCCCGTCGTCGATCCGGCGCGGGCAGGCTTGTGGCGTTATGCGCCCTTCCTGCCGATCATCGATGCCGATGCGGCCATCAGCCTGGGCGAGGGCGCGACGCCGCTCGTGCCCAGCCGCTCGCTCGGCCCGGCGCTTGGCCTGCGGCGACTCTTCTTCAAGATGGAGAGCGCCAATCCGACCGGCAGCTACAAGGATCGCATCGCCTCGGTCGGGCTGTCGCGCATGCGCGAGCTGGGCGTGCGGGGCTGGGCGGCGACGAGCAGCGGCAACGCTGGCGCGGCGCTGGCCGCCTACGGCGCGCGAGCGGGGATGCGCGGGACGCTCTTCACGCTGGAGACTGCCCCACGGGCGAAGCTCACCCAAATTCTGGCCTATGGCCCGCGTGTGCTTGCCATCCGCGGGTTGGGCTACGACCCCGAGGTCGAACGACGCACCTTTCAGACGGTGCGTGGGCTGTGCGAGGCCAACGACTGGGCGATGCAGATCACCGCGCATGTCTTCAACCCGGTTGGGATGGAGGGCGCGCGCACCATCGCCTTCGAGGTGGTCGAGGCGCTGGGGCGTTTCCCCGACCAGGTCTATGTCCCGACGGGCGGGGGCGGGCTGCTGAGCGCGATCCACAAGGGGCTGCGCGAGTGGCGCGCCGCCGGGCCAGCGGCCGGCCCGGGGGCTTCGCGCGTGGTGTGCGTGCAGGCCGCGGGTTGCGATCCGATCAACCAGGCCTGGCGTGAGGACCGCGCCTTGCGATCCATCCCCACCTGCACCAGCCGCATCAGCGGCATCCAGCTCACGGCGCCGCCGGATGGCGACCTGGCCCTGGCCGCACTGCGCGACTCGGGCGGCTGGGCGACCAGCGTTCCGGATGAGGCGGTGTGGGCGGCTCAGCGTCAGCTCGCACAACGGGAAGGTATCTTCTGCGAGCCAGCCTCCGCCGCGGGCGTTGCCGGCGTGCTGGCCGACGCCGCCGCGGGGCGGCTGGGGGCCGATGACGTGATCGTGTGCGTGATCACCGGGGTGGGCTTCAAGGATGCCGCCGCCGCGACCGCGCTGAGCGAGGGCGTCGAGATCCCCGTGCTGGGGCTGGACGCGCTGGCCGGGCACCTCGCCGCAGAGAAGGCATGAGCGATGAAACTGCGTGAGGGCATTCACCTCGTCGGCAGCGGCGAGATCGGGTTGAGCGACAGCTGGGACTGCCACGTCTACGCGTTGACCCGTGGCGGGGCCATCACGCTGATCGATGCGGGCGGGGGGCGGCCGCTCTCCTTTGAGCGCATCGAGGCAGCCCTGCGCGCGGATGGCCTCGACCCGGCCCGCATCGGCGACGTCGTCCTCACCCACTGGCACAAGGACCACGCCGGCGGCGCGGCGGGATGGCGCGCGCGCACGGGCGCGCGGGTGTGGTTGAATGCCATCGAGCAGCCCTTGCTGGCGGGTTGTGCCTGGGCGTGCCCGATCGATGCGACGCCCGAGCACGGGGCCGTCATCGAGACCGCGGCTGCGCGCCTGCGGGTGATCCAGGTCCCCTCGCACAGCGAAGGCATCTGCGCCTACCTGTGGGAGCGCGAAGATGGTTACCGTGCGTTGTTCAGCGGCGACATCGTCTTTGCGCACGGGCTGCTCGGGCTGATCAACTACGCGGGCAGCACTCTGGAGGGCTATCGCGCCAACCTCGGCCGGCTGGCCGGGCTGAACGTCGAGGGGCTCTTCCCCGGCCACCTGCTCTATCAGGTGCGGGGGGGACAGCGCCCGATCGACCTTGCGCTCGAACGCCTGAAGGGCGGCTTTGTCCCGCCCAGCATCGGGCAGAGCGAGATCACGCTGATCGCGCCGGCCGACTACTGAACGACCCCGGAAAAAGCGCGGGGCGCGCCAACCGGCGCGCCCCGTTTGCGTTTTCCCTGCGGGGCTACAGCATTTCGTCGGTGATGGCGATGGCGGCCACGCCGCCGTTCTTCACGGTGTAGGCCAGCCCGCGCGCCGCGGCCAGATCGTGGTCGGCGAAGTGCCGCGCGGTCAGCACCTTGCTCGTGTAAAACGTATCGCTCTCACCCGCGTCCAGCTTCTTCTGCGCGGCGATGGCGCCCCGGAAGAGCTGCCAGCCGCCCGCCACGATGCCAAACAGATGCAGGAACGGGGTGGCCCCGACGCTCACGCCTTTGGGGTCCTGCATGCAGCGCGTGCCGAAGTGCATGGCCGACTCGGCCAGCGCGCCGACGGCCGGCTCGAACGACTTGCGCATGGCCTGGAAGTGCTCGCCCTGCATCTCGCCCAACGTCGCATTGAAAGCCTGCATCTCGCCGATCACGGCGGTCAGGGTCTTGCCCGCATCGCGGATGATCTTGCGCCACATCAGGTCTATGGCCTGGATGCCCGTCGTGCCCTCGTAGATCGTGGTGATGCGGGCGTCGCGCAGGATCTGCGCCGCGCCGGTCTCCTCGATGTAGCCCATCCCGCCGTGCACCTGCACGCCGAGCGAGGCGACCTCGATGCCCATCTCGGTGCTCCAGGCCTTGACGACCGGGATCATGAGGTCGACCATCGCCTCATGCTTCTTGCGGGTGGCCTCGTCCGGGTGCGCCTCACCGATGTCCGTCCAGGCCGCGACGGTGTAGGCGAGCGAGCGCATCGCCTCGATGCGCGCCTTCATCGTCAGCAGCATGCGCCGCACGTCGGGGTGGTTGATGATCGCCACCGAGGCCTTGCCGCCGCCCATGTCGCGGCCCTGCACGCGGATGCGCGCATACCCGAGCGCCTTCTGATACGCCAGTTCGGCGCAGGCCAGGCCCTCCAGACCAACCGCAAAACGGGCGCGGTTCATCATGATGAACATGTATTCGAGCCCGCGGTTTTCCTCGCCGACCAGATAGCCCACCGCGCCGCCCTGGTCGCCGTAGCTCAGCACTGCCGTGGGGCTGCCGTGGATGCCCAGCTTGTGCTCGATGCTCACGCAGTGCACGTCGTTGCGCGCGCCGAGCGAGCCATCCTCGTTGACCAGGAACTTCGGCACGATGAACATGCTGATGCCCTTGACCCCCTCGGGGGCGTTGGGCAGGCGCGCCAGCACCAGGTGGATGATGTTCTCGGTCAGGTCGTGGTCGCCGTAGGTGATGAAGATTTTCTGGCCGCTGATGCGATACGTCCCGTCGCCGTGGTTGACGGCCTTCGAGCGCACCAGCGCGAGATCGCTGCCGGCCTGCGGCTCGGTCAGGTTCATCGTGCCCGCCCACTTGCCGGAGATCATGTTGGGCAGGTATTTCGCCTTGAGGGCATCCGATCCGCACAACGTAATCGCTTCAACGGCTCCATCCGTCAGCAGCGGCGCGAGCGAGAAGCTCAGGTTGGCCGACTTCCACATTTCCATGACCGCCGCGCTGAGTGTGTTGGGCAGACCCTGCCCGCCGAACTCGGGCTTGCTGGTCACGCCGTTCCAGCCGGCCTGGCAGAACTGGACGTAGGCCTCCTTGAAGCCTTTGGGCGTGGTGACGTTGCCGTCCTTCCACACGGCGCCCTCGTGGTCGCCGCTGGCATTGAGTGGCGCCAGCACGCGCGAGGCGAACTTGCCGGCCTCCTCGAGGATCGCGTCGACGAAGTCGCCCGCGGCGTCCTCGTAGCCGGGCAGCGATGAGATCAAGTTGATGTCGGCCAGTTCGGCCAACGCAAAACGCATATCACGAAGTGGGGGGGTGTAGTCGAGCATCATGGCCTCCTGATGTAATCCGTCTAGGATAGCACCACGGACGCTATGGCCGGCCGGGGCGAATCCCGCCAGCTGTTTGAACTTGCGCAGGCGGCGCCCCGCGGAGCGTTTTCTTCACAATCATTCAGCCGGCCTGAACACTTTCCACATCGGCAGCAGATAGCATGCCGCCCATGAATTTCAATCGAACCCTTCCCCGGCGCACCCTTGCCTTTGGTGTGCTGGCCGTCCTCCTGGCAGCCTGCGCGCCGACATCGACGCCTGCACCCACGGCAGCCCCCACGGCCCGGCCCGCCGCGACGACGGC
>JAIBCK010000045.1 GCA_019694215.1 Thermoflexales bacterium | reverse complement strand
CGGCGGGCGGCGGTGCTGGTCTTCGGGCTGGCGGACGCGCTCTTTGGCGTGCGGGGTCTGGACGGGCTGAGCAGCGATCTCTTCGCGCGCGGCTTCACGCGCCCGGTGGGCATCGCCATTGCGTTGACCGCGCTGAGCGTCAGTGTCCCGCTGGGGTTGGCCGTGCTGTCCGTCTTCCGGCGGCTGAGCGCGTTCCGAACTGAGCGACAAACCCCGCTGCTGGTCGGGTTGGGGATCGGGCTGTTGGCGCAGTTGAGCCTGGCCTTCTACTTCGGGGCGCGCTATTCCAAGCTGTGGATGCTGCCGCTCGCGTTTCTAATCGGTGGCGCCGCTGTCGCCGTGGCCGCGCTGCGGGAGCGCCCATCCACGCGGGGGCGCCTTGGCCTTGGGCTGCTGTTGTGCGGGTGGACGATCCCCGTTGTGCTCACGGGCCTGTTCGCCAATCTGATCCCCGATCACAATACCCCACTCGCCTGCCTCGGGGATGCGAAGGCCATCGTGCAGCGGCTTGCCCCCGGCGATCTGTTGATCAGCGACTGGGGCGGCCTGCCCTGCGAGCCGCAGGCGCCGATGAAGACGCTCTCGATCGCAGGGCTGGCCTTTGAGGCACGGTTGGATTCGCGCGCCACGCTACAGGCGCTGGATGCGGCGATCACGCAGACCGAGCGCTCCGGCGGGCGGGTCTACTTCTACGGCCTGTTCGATCTAAGCGCCGCGGATTGGCAGCCGTTCTTCGAGCAGCGCCTCAAGTTGCCGCCCACGGCATTGGACGTGTATCGCGCGCGCGCGACAGTGGTATTGCCGATGAACGCGGTGACGCCAGAGGGGCGCACCCTGCACCTGTGGCAGCTCTCGCGCTGAGCGGGTAGACTTGCCGCAGACACTGTTATGGAGCCAGCCATGCTGCCCCGCGTCGACGTCGCGATCCCTCCACCAGGCCCAAAACCCGGCCGAATGCTGCGCCTGATCCACCGCGCCGTCAACAGCGCGTTGGTTCCGCTCGGGTGGCTCACCGCGCACGTTCATGCGCTGCCGGGGCTCGGGCTGCAGGCGCGTTGCGCGCGGCTTGGGATGCGCGTCCTGCTGCGGGGTCGAAGGCGGGTCGGGTTGAACTGGATTTCGCACCTGCTCTTCTCGCCCATCGTGCTGACGCGTTATTTCGAGTTTGATTTCGCCTGGCGCGCCCTCTCGGGGTTGAAGATCGAGCGTTATCTAGACGTCTCATCACCGTTCATGTTTCCGGTCCTTCTGGCGCACGAGCGGCCAACGTTGGATGCTGATCTGATCAACCCTGACGCGCACGATCTGCCCATCACGCGGGCCATCGTGGCCGGGGCGGGGCTGGAGGCGCGCTGTCACCTGCACGCAGATCTGATCGAGCGCGTCGATCTGCCGGCCAATCACTACGACGCGATCACCTGCCTCTCCGTCCTGGAGCACATCCCGGATGATCGCGCCGCCCTCATCCGCATGTGGTCGCTGCTGCGCCCGGGCGGCACGCTGGTGCTCACCCTGCCCTGCGCGCGCGACGCGCATCGCCTGTTCACCAACCTCGATCACTATGGCCTGCTGGGTGACGGTGGCGATGGCTTCACCTTCCTCGAATACGTCTACGACAGCGCGCAGCTCGAGGAGCGCCTCTTCGTGGTGACCGGCAAACCCGCCGCCTGCGAGGTGTATGGCGAGCGACAGGCTGGCACCCTGCGCAGGGAGTTGGTTCGGCGCTGGTCGGGCGGGGCATGGCGGTTCTGGGCCGAGCCGCTGTGGATGGGGCGGCACTTCACGCACTTTGACGCGATCGAGGCGCTGCCGGGCGAGGGCGTGGTCGTGATGTCCTTCGTCAAGCCGGGGTGATCGCCAGCATGCGTCTTTCTATTTGCATCGCCACCTATAACCGGTGTGAGTTCATCGGTGAGACGCTGGACAGCATCCTGCCGCAACTCACCGATGGGGTCGAACTGCTGGTGGTTGATGGCGCCTCCACCGACCAGACCGAGGCCGTGTTGACGGCCTACCAGGCCCGCGAGCCTCGGCTGCGCTATGTGCGCCTGCCGGCGAAGGGCGGCGTCGATCAGGATTACGACAAGACCGTGTCGCTCGCCGCCGGTGACTACTGCTGGCTGTTCTCCGATGACGACCTGCTCAAGCCCGGCGCAGTTGCCGAGGTGCTGCGGCGGATCGAGGCGGCCCCCAGCCTGGTCATCGTGAATGCCGAGGCCCGCTCCGCGGACCTGTCCGCGCTGCAGCAGGAACGTGTTCACCCGGAAATTGATGATGTGCGTTATGCGCCGGAGGACAACGAGCGTCTCTTTGTCGACGCAGCGACGTATCTGCGCTTCATCGGCGGCGTGGTCATCCAGCGTTCGGTGTGGCTCGCGCGTGCGCGGGAGCGCTATTACGGCAGCGCCTTCATTCATGTCGGGGTGATCTTCCAGGCGCCCCTGCCCGGCGACGCAATCGTCATTGCAAAACCGTGGATCATCATTCGATATGGAAATGCCTCGTGGACGGGGCGCGCCTTTGAGATCTGGATGATCCAGTGGCCCAGACTGGTGTGGTCGTTTGAGCAGTTCTCTTCCGCTTCCCGACGCGCCATCACGCGCCGCGAGCCGTGGCGCAGCCCGATGACGTTGTTTCTCAACCGGGCGGTGGCGGCCTACTCGGTGCGCATCTATCGCGACAAGTACGAGCGGCTGCTTACGCGCCGACGCGAGCGCTGGCTGGCCGAGGCGATTGCGAGAATCCCGGGCCCGCTGGCCAATTTCCTGGCCGATGTTCTGTTCAAGTTTTTCCGGCCGGCGGACAAGCTCTTCCGGGTCAACCTTCGGCAGAATGCGCACGACTACCGGCGTTGGCTGGCGACCCGGTTTGGGAGGCGCGCATGAGCGTCCAGCCTGCGCTCTCGGTGTGCGTAATCAATCACCGCACCCCGGCGCTCACGCGCGACTGTGTGCAATCCGTGCTTGACACCGCGGCCGGGCTGCCCGTCGAGGTCTGGGTGGTCAACAACACCGCCGAACCCTGCGACCTGTCGACGCTTGTCGTCCCCGCGAGCGCCCGTGTCACCCAGCTGCAGAACGAGCGGCGCCTCGGGTTTGCGGCCAATCAGAATCAAATGCTGTCGCGGGCGACCGGGAGATACCTCATGGCGCTGAACTCGGACACGGTGGTGCATCCGGAGGCCCTGCAGGAATTGATCGCCTTCATGGACGCGCATCCCCGTTGCGGCATCGCCGGGCCGCGGCTCCAGTTTGGCGATGGCGCGCTGCAACCCTCGCTGCGCAACTTTCCGGCGCCGCTGCCCTCTTTCGTCGAGGTCTCGGGGCTGTGGACGCGCGTGCGCGGCAAGCCGTGGTTTGCCAGCCATGTGTTGCTTTGTCACCCGCATGATCGCGTGGTTGAGAGCGAGTGGCTGCACGGCGCCTGCTACATCATCCGCCCCGCCGCCATGGCGGAGGTGGGCGCATACGATGACCAAACGTTTGATATGTTTGGCGAGGACGTCGACTGGTGCTGGCGGATGCGTGCGGCCGGCTGGACGATTCTGTTTGACCCTGCCGCGACGGTCACCCACCTGGAAGGCGCGACGCCCTACGATGCGCGCACCGAGGCGATGTGGGATGGCGGGATGCGCTTTGTCCGCAAGCACTACACCCGGTTGAACTTTCTGCCGACCCGCATTGCGACGGTGCTCGCGCTTTGCATCCGCTGGGTGCTGGCCCGCAACGGCGGGCAGCGCCGCGCCCAGGGTGCGGCAATCCGGCGTATGCTGGCCGCCCAGCCGTGATGTCGGATCCTCTCGATCTCTCCATCGTCGTCCTCACGCACAACACCTGCGCGCTGACGCTGGCGTGTCTGCGCAGCATCGATGCCGAGCCCAACCCGGACCGCCGCGAAGTGCTGGTGGTGGACAACGCCTCGACGGATGGCACGGCCGACGCCCTCCAGCGGAATCACCCGACCGCACGCGTGCTGCGCAGCGAGGTCAACCTGGGGTTCGGCGGTGGGAACAACGTCGGGCTGAAAGCCGCGCGTGGCCGCCACGTGCTGCTGCTCAACTCCGACACCGAGGTCCGGCCCGGCGCGTTGGCCGCGCTGGTCGCCTTCATGGACGCACATCCCGAGGTCGGCGCGTGCGGGCCGAAGCTGCTCAACAGCGATGGCTCGCTGCAGCCCTCCGGCCGCGCACTGCCCAGCCTCGGCAGCGTCTTCGTCGACATGACGCGCCTGTATCGCCTGACGCGGCGCAATGTGTTTGGTGAGGCCGGGCGCGACTACAACGTCCCCCGCAAGGTGGGGGAGATCTCCGGCGCGGCGCTGCTGCTGCGGCGCGCCGTCTACGACCGGATCGGCGGTTTTGACCCGGGCTTCTTCCTCTTCTACGAGGACGTCGATCTGTGCAAGCGGGTCAATGAGGCCGGCTGTGCGGTGTACTACGTGCCCGCCGCCGAGGTCGTGCACCACTGGGGCGGCACCATGCGCGCGATCTCGCGCACCGCGCACAAGGCTGGCGAGGACAGCCTGCGCTGGTATTTCGCCAAGCACCATGGTCGATTCGCGCTCGGCGCGGTATCGGCGATGCTGGCAGGCAAAGAGGCGTTGCTGTGGCTGGCCGGCGCCGTTCGCGGGGATGATGACGCGGCGGGCTTCCATCGCGCCATGCTGCAGCGGGCGCTCGGCCCGCTGCCTTGAGGCATCCAGAGGCAACGATGAAAGTGGCCATGTTCAGCTCCTGGCAGGTGCGCTGCGGCATCGCCGACTACGCGGCGGCGCTGGTGGCCGGGCTGCGCACGCTGCCGGACACCGACGTTGACGTGGTGGGCTTTGACCGTGAGGCCCATCCGCGCGCCGACTACGCGCGCTGGGGGCAGGCGTTGAACAGCGGGCAGATCGCGCACATCCAGCACGAATACAGCTTCTTCGGCTACCTGCTGCCATGGCGCAATCACTTTGGCGCGCTGGCCGGACAAGTCAAACGTCCGTTGGTCATCACGCGCCATGTCAGTTTTGACGGGCCGCTGACCGTGCCCGCCGGTGGCGTGGGCGGGCTCGTGCGCAAGGCCAAGTGGTCGATGTACAACCGCTGGCTGGGGCCGTATGCGCGTCATCTCAATAAGGACACGTTTGATATCGCACAACGGATCATTGTGCTGAGCGGCCGGTTGAAGGATCACCTTGTCGCGCGGGGCGTGGAGGCGGCCAAGATTCGCGTCATCCCCGGCGGCGCGCCGGACGTTCCGCCGGCGCGAGGCGGGGAGGCGGTGCGGGCGCGCTATGGCTGGGAGGGACGCCGCGTCATCGGGCAATTTGGCTACATCGCCCCGCCGAAGGGGCATGCGCTGGCCCTGGATGCGCTGGCGCGGCTGCCCGCCGACTACGTCCTGCTGATTGCGGGCGGCCCACGGCTGGAGCGCCATCGCCCCTTCCAGGAGGCGATCGAGGCGCACATCGCCGCGCTGGGGCTGGGCGAGCGCGTGCGCATCACCGGGTATCTGGCGGCGGAGGACATCCCCGCACACATCGACGCCTGCGATGCGCTGATCTACCCCTACACGCACGCCGACTTCTCGTATTCGGTCGCGACCGGGCTGGCCTATCGGCACGCGCCGGTCGTGGCGTCGGACATCTACGGCCATCGGGAGATCGCTGCGGCCTGCGCGGGGATGACGCTCTTTGCGAGCGGCGATGCCGAGGCCCTGGCGGCCAGCGTGCGTCGCGTGGTTGAGACGCCCACGCTGCGTGAGGCCGCGCGTGAAGGCATGCAGCGTTATGCGGTCACGCACGCCTGGCCGGCCATAGCCGCCCGCACGCGCGAGGTGTATGCGGAGATTGAGTGACCGCAGACGGCCGACCGCCGACGGCAGCGGGCTTGCGCATGACACAGGCGCGCACGTCACGCGTTCGGGGTGTCTGCGTGGCGGCGGTCCGCCGTCCGCCGTCGGCGGTCTCCCTAAAACTGCTCGAGGAAGCGCAGGTCGTTGGCCCAGAAGTGGCGGATGTCGTTGATGCCGTAGAGCTTCATCGCCGTGCGCTCGGGACCCATCCCGAAGGCAAAGCCGCTCCACTGCGCCGGGTCATAGCCGCCATTTCGCAAAACGGTGGGATGCACCATGCCGGCTCCGGCAATCTCCAGCCAGCCCGTGCCCTTGGTGATCATGCGATCGCGCTCGGTGGCCAGGCCCCAGTACACGTCGATCTCGACGCTGGGCTCGGTGAACGGGAAATACGAGCCGCGGAAACGGATGCGCGCGTCGTCGCCATACATCCGCCGCGCGAACTCCGTCATCGTGCCCTTCAGGTCGGCCAGGGTGATGTGTCGGCCAATCGCGATGCCCTCGATCTGATTGAACTGCATCTCGCTGCGCGCAGTGACCTGCTCGTAGCGATACACCATGCCCGGCAGCACCACCCGGATCGGCGCGCTGCCCCCCTTGCCAAAGGCGCGCATGGCGCGGATCTGGCCCGGGGAGGTGTGCGTGCGCAAAATCACGCCCGGCTGCGTGGTGTAGAAGGTGTCCCACATGTCGCGCGCGGGATGCTCTTCCGGCATGTTGAGCAGCTCGAAGTTGTTCGCGTCGGTCTCGACATCGGGCGAGCGATACACCTCAAAGCCCAGCCCGGCGAAGATCGCGCAGATGCGACGCAGCGTCTGCGTGCTGGGATGCAGGCGGCCGCGCTGAACCGGCGCGCCCGGCAGGGTGACGTCGATGGCGCCGCTGCTCAGAGCCCGGTCGAGCTCGGCCTCGCGGACGGCGACCTGGCGCGCCTCATGCGCGGCCAGCAGCGCCTGCTTGACTTCGTTGGCCCGCTTGCCAAAGGCCGGGCGCGCCTCGCGCGGCAGGCTGCCCAGGGCTGCCATGGCCTCGTCCAGCGCACCCTTGGAGCGCTTGGTGCCAAACAGTCGGCCATACCAGGCCTGCAGGGCATCGGCGCTGGTGACGGTGTTGAGCTCCGCCAATGCGGCGGCTTCCAGAGTGTTGAGCTGATCGTGCGTTTCGGACATCTCGGACATGGCGCAGGGATTATACGGGCCGGGTTTTCAGTGCCCGGTCATCAGCCGGCGCAGCAAGGCCTGACCCTGCGGCCAATCGCCCAGCCCCGAGTCTGCGTTGATGTGACCCAGCGCGCCGACTTCGACCAGCTCGCTGCCCCAGGCCGCCGCCAGGGCGCGGCTGTTGGCAAGCGGGCCGTAGGGGTCGTTGCTGCTGGCCACCAGCAGGCTGCGGAATGGGAGCGCGGCCATCGGCAGCGGTGTGAAGCTGGCGCGCACGGCGGGCACGGCATCGGGGCGCTCCAGCCAGGGCGGCGCGACGAGCAAGGCCCCTTGCACGCCGCTCACCGGGGCGCGTCGGCGCGGGGTGGGGGTGCGGGGATGCGCGGCCGCCCAGTGTGCAATCGCGATGACGCCCAGCGAGTGGGCGATGAGCAGACAGGGTGAGGCGTCGGCGTGGATGGCGGCGTCCAACGTGGCAACCCAGTCTTCGCGGCGCGGCTCCGCCCAGTCCCGCTGCTGCACGCGCGTGCAGTGGGCGAACTTGGATTCCCAGCGGGTCTGCCAGTGTTCGGGCCCGCTGTTGTTGAGGCCGGGGACGATCAGCAATCGTAGATCGGGCATGGGGTCTTGTAGGATGGGGTGTCCGAAGAGCGCTGCGCATTATCCACCGCGTCGCCCCGCGCCGGGGTGCACTCCGCAAAACAAAAACACATGCCAACCAACCTCGCCGACCTGACTGCCCAGCTTGTCGCCATCGAGTCGATCAATCCCGACCTTGTCCCCACCGGGAGCGGTGAGGCGCGCGTCGCGGCCTTCATCGCGGCGTGGGCACAGCGTCACGGCCTCGAAGCGATGATCGAGGAGGCCGCGCCGGGGCGGCCAAATGTCATCGTCATCGCACGCGGCACGGGCGGTGGCCGCACCCTGATGTTGAACGGGCACATCGACACGGTGGGCGTGGCCGGCATGCGCGAGCCCTTCACACCGCGTGTGGAGGGTGGGCGCCTGTATGGCCGGGGTGCCTTTGACATGAAGGCGAGCGTGGCCGCCTGTCTGATCACCGCCCTGCGCGCGCGTGCGCTGCGCCTGCGTGGCGATGTCATCGTGACGGCGGTCAGCGACGAGGAGTACGCCAGCATCGGGACGCAGGCGATCTTGAGGCGTTGGACGGCGGATGCCGCCATCATCACCGAGCCCAGCGGGCTGCGGGCCTGCGTCGCCCACAAGGGCTTTGTGTGGGCGGAGCTCGAAACCCGCGGCGTGGCCGCGCATGGCTCGCGGCCGAACCTGGGCGTGGATGCCATCGCCAAGATGGGCGGGCTGCTGGTCGGCCTCGAAGCGCAGGACGCCGCCCTGCGGGCCACCCCGCTGCACCCGCGTCTGGGCAGTGGCTCGCTGCACGCCTCGCTGATCAGCGGTGGGCAGGAGCTGTCCAGCTATCCCGAGCGCTGCGTCGTGGCCGTGGAGCGGCGCACCGTCCCGGGCGAGACCGGCGCGACGGTGCTGGCCCAGCTGCAGGGGCTGATCGCGGAGCGCCGCCGGATCGACCCCGGGCTGCAGGCCGAGGCGCGCATCACGCTCGAAAGACAGCCTTTTGCCGTCCCCGACGATGCCGAGATCGTCCGCCTGGTCGTGCAGGCCGCGACCGGGGTGCTGGGCGCGCCCCCCGAGCTGTATGGCGACACCCCCTGGATGGACTCGGCCCTGCTCCAGCAGGCCGGCATCCCCACCGTGATCTTTGGCCCGCGCGGCGGCGGTGCGCATGCCGTCGAGGAGTGGATCGAGCTGGACTCGGTCGAGCGCTGCGCCGAGATCTATCTGGCGGTTGCATCTACACTTTGTGCGTAGTGCGACCCGCCCTGCTTTCTCATCATGACCGATCGTTTTGAACCCCTCCGCCAGCACCTCACCCACCTTGTCGAAGCCGGCGAGCTGGATGGCGTCGGCATCTCGGTTGCCCATCGCGGCGAGCAGGTCCTGGGCTGGTCGGCGGGCCGCGCGCGGCCGGACCTGCCGGCCAGTGCGGCGACGGTGTGGCCCGTGGCATCGATCTCGAAGTCGTATACGGCCGCCGTCATCATGGCGCTGGTCGAGCGCGGCGCGCTTACCCTGACCACGGCCGTCAGCGCGGTGCTGCCGCGCTTTCGCGGGGAGGGACGCGAGGCGGCGACGCTGCGCCAGCTGCTCACGCACACGGCCGGGATGATCTACGAGTCGCCCGAGATGGAGGCGCGGCTGGCCGCGCAGACGCCCTACGAGGCACTGGTGGAGGAAGCCTATTCCCAGCCCCTCGCGCATGCGCCCGGGACCGGCTTCGCATACTCCGACTACCACTACCTGATGGCGGCGGAGATGGCCCGCGCCGTGACCGGGCGCTCGCTGGTTGCGCTGGCGCAGGAGCTGGTCTTTGCGCCGGCCGGGCTGGGCGATACCTTCTTCAACCAGACGCCCGCGAACGCGGCGCGCATCGCCACCGTGCGCGGTGTGCAGGCCGAGGGCACGGTTGGTGCGATGTACAACACGCCCTACGCCCGCGGGCTCGCGCACCCTGCGTTTGGGGTGCTGGCCACCACGGATGACCTGATGCGCTTCGGGTTGCACTTCGCCCCGCGCGGTCCGCGTTTTCTTTCCGAGGCGACGGTGCGCGCGATGCAGACCGATCATGCGGCCGGCTGTCTCGGCCATGCCCCGGCGCTCGGCCAGCAACTGGTGCCCCCGTATCCCGTCCCGTGGGGGCTGGGCTTCTACTTCCAGCACGCCGGCGCGCCCGGGGCCTTTGGCGACCTCGTCAGCTTTGGCAGTTTCGGGCATGGGGGCGCGAGCGGTTGCCAGCTGGTGATCGACCCGGCCAACGACATCGTCATCGCCTTCACCTCGAACTGCCATGCGCGGCTGGGTCGCGAGCGTTGGGCGTATCGCCAGCGCTCGGCGATCAATCTGGCGGTGGCTGCGGTGACGCGCCGGGCCTGACCCGGCATGCGAGAATCGGAGTGTCATGCACTGTCAACGCTGCGGGGCGGCCCTGCAGGAAACCATCGTCGATGGGCGCGCGCGTCTGAGCTGCCCATCCTGCGGCTACATCCAGTATGTCAACCCGGTCCCCGGTGTCGGGGTGCTGGTCGAGCATGAGGGCAAGCTCGCCCTGATCCGCCGCGGCCATGCCCCGCACAAGGGCGACTGGGCGCTGCCGGCCGGGTTCATCGAGGCCGACGAGAGCGTCGAACAGGCCGCCGTCCGCGAGACGCGCGAGGAGACGCACCTGGACGTCGAGTTGATCGAGCTGTTCGGGGTGTATTCGTTTCCGGAGGGGCCACCCCGGAGCGGCCTGATCATCTTTTACCGCGCCCGCCCAACGAACCCGGCCGCCCTGCAGGCCGGCGATGACGCCGTGGATGCGCGCTTCTTTGCCCCGCATGAGCTGCCGGTGATCGCCTTCCGCACCCATCGCGAGGTGCTGGCGCGCTGGTTGCAGGAGCGGCACGAGCCCGAGCTGGCCGAGGCGACGGTCGGGCATCCGCCCCCGGAGGTGACCGTGCGCGCGGCCGAGCCGCGCGATCACTACCGCATCGTCGAGCTGATGAGCCACATGCCCGCCCGCACGCGCATGTCCGACATCGCCCGGGCGCGCGCCTTTGCCCGCCTGCGCGAGAGCGGGCCCGGCGCGATCGAGGTGTGGGTGGCCGAATCCGAGGAATACCGCCAGGCCTCGGGCTGGACGGCGATCATCGGCTTTGTCGCGGTGGCGCATCTGGATGGCCTGAACGAGACGCGGGCGTGGCTGGATGCCATGGTCGTCGAGCCGGACTATCGCCGGCGCGGCGTGGGCGGGGCGCTGTTTGACATTGCCACCCGCCGCGCGCGCGAGCGCGGTGCCAGCCAGCTTTTGTTGGACATCACACGGGCCAGCCCCAGCGCGCAGGAGTTCTATCGCGCGATCGGCTTTGATGGCGGCGACGTCTCGCGCATCCGGCTGCGCTAGCTGGAAAGGTCGATCAGCAAGCCCTGGGCTGCCGCGGCGTTGAGCAACGCGTCGAGGTCGCCCGGCCGGCAGGCGGCCACGGTGGGCCCCAGCCGCTCGATGGACAGGCGTCGCGCGACATCGAGCCGCATCACGGTATCGAGCGTTGTGCTTTCCCGGGTCCGGAGCAGCAGGGCGGTTTCTGCGCGCGCCTCGGCGCCGCGTTCGACGGCGCGGGCCAGCGCCTTGTTCAGGCCCTGCGGCAGCGCCGCGCCGAGGCCCTGTTCGAGAAAGGCAATCACGCGGCCGGCCGAGATGCCCAGGCGCGCGGCCATCGCGCGCGAGGCCGGCGTCAGCCGAAACGACCAGCCACCATCCGCCCGTCGCGGGCCGGGCCGCGCGATGCGGGCGAGCTGAAAGCGGGCGAAGCGTGCCTCGGGCAGGGCGATCAGCTCGGCACCCTCGCCAAGGATGAGGGCGGGTTCGGGTTCGGGGCGCTCCACGGCGTCGAGAGCATCCGCCTCCAGCCAACGCAGGGGGCCGAGCAGCAGCGACCACAGGTAGGCACCCTCGACCCGGTCCCAACGCTCGAAGCCCTGGAGAAACGCGCCGCTGTGCGCGTCGCGCAGGTGCCAGCGGTCGTAGCGGCCATCGGGCTGGAGAAAATCAGGATGGTCGCGCTTGATCGCTGCGATGAGCGCAGCGGCCCGCGCAGGTGCGGGCTGTGGCCCCGGGGTTCCGGTCCGCAGGTCGCGCAGCAACGTTGTCCATTCGGCCGGACCGGCTGCCTCGGCCAGCAGGCGGAGCGCGTCGGTGCGCTCGCGCAACGGCTCGTTCGACCAGGTGTGGGTCATCTCGAAGCGCAGGCCCTCGACGTGCCACAGGTCGTTCCACGTGACGCTGTCGCGCCAGGCCGCAAAGAGCAACGCGCGCTGGCGCACCGCCGGCAGCTGGAGCCAATCCGTGACGGGTTGCGCGATCAATCGGAGGGTGCCGTCCTGGACCCGCGCCCAGCCCAGATCGGTCAGCAGCGCGCACAACAGGCTGAAGCGGCCGGTCGGGCGTTCCCCGCGCAGCCCGTCGTCGTCGCGCAGCAGGGGCCGCAGGGTGCGGCGGGCGTCGACCGTCCAGGCCCCCTCGCGTGTGACGCGGACGTGGCCGCCCTGCACGGCGATGAGCAGCGAGACCATGTCGTCGAGCAGCGGTGAGTCCGCGTGCTCGGCAATTGCCGCCGGTCGTGCGGTCGTTCCGGCGGCGGGGCCGGCCGGCGTGGGCGTGCGCGGGCGGAGCAGGTCGCGCAGCTCGTTGGGGACAAACAGGTGTTCGAGCGGGTTGTGCGCGGAGCCGTCAAAGGCGCGGAAGACAAAACCGCGGTACCACAACACTTCGCTGGCGTTGGCCGGGGTGCGCCAGGGCCGCTCGCGTTCGATGCGCGCCGGACCCATCAGGCGGATCTCGCCAAAGCGCCGCTCGAAGGCCGCAGATGGCATTTTCCCGTTAGCCTCAAGCAGCTCGTTCAGGGCGGCGGCGGCATCGGCGGGGAGCTCAGCCCGCACGCGCAGCGCGGCGGGCGTGCCATCGATGTCGTTCTCGCGCATGGCCGCCGCCAGCGCATCGGCCATCTCCGTCAGTGAGGCCGCCTCGAGCGCGACATCCCAGGCCTCGGCAATGGCCATGATGCGCGGGAGTGGTTCGTCGAGCAGGCTGGCGCGCAGGCTTCGCATGCGGGATAACGACGACGGCCGGCCCCGCGCGAGGCGGGAGCCGGCCGTCCTGATTCTGAAAGGCTAGAACTTGAGGGCCGACATCGTGCCGCGCACGAGATCGGCGCTCTTCTTCATCATCGCGGCCTCGTCATCGTTGAGTTTGACCTCGACGATCTTCTCGATGCCATTGCGGCCGAGAACGACGGGCACGCCGAAGAACATGTCCTTGAGGCCGTATTCGCCGTCGAGATACGCCGCGCACGGGCGGATCAGCCGCTTGTCCTTGAGGATGGCCTCGACCATCTCGGCCACGCTCGCGCCGGGGGCGAAGTAGGCACTGCCGGTCTTGAGCAGGTTGACGATTTCCGCGCCGCCCTGGCGGGTGCGCTGAACGATGGCGTCCACGCGCTCCCTGGGCATGAGCTCGGTCATCGGGATGCCGGCGATGGTGCTGTAGCGGGTGAGCGGGACCATCTCATCGCCATGGCCGCCGAGCACAAAGGCGTGCGTGTTCTCGACGCTGACGCCGGCCTCCATCGCCATGAAGGTGCGCATGCGGGCGCTGTCGAGCACGCCGGCCTGGCCCATCACCCGATTGCGGCCAAAGCCGTGCTGGCTCAGCACCTTGTAGGCCAGAAAGGCCATGGTGTCCAGCGGGTTGGTCACGACGATGACGATGGCATTCGGCGCGCTCGCGGCGATGTTGTTGGCGACATCGGTGATGATCTTCTGGTTGATGCCGACCAGATCCTCGCGCGTCATGCCGGGCTTGCGGGCCACGCCGGCCGTGACCACGACGATGTCGCTGTCCTTTGTGTCGGCATAGTCCGTTGTCCCGGTGACCTTGGTGTCGTAGCCCAGCACCGGGCCGGCCTCGAGCAGGTCGAGCGCCTTGCCCTTTGGCATGGTCTCCGTCGCGGGGATATCCAGCAGGACGATATCGCCGAGTTCGCGCTCGGCAAGCCAGTGCGCGGTTGTGGCGCCCACAAAACCGGCGCCCACGATGGTGATCTTGTTTCGCATGATGTTGTCTCCAGAAGTGGAAATAAGCGGATGGCTCTGATCATACTCCCGCCGCCTCGGCGATTCTGACCAAGCATCCGGGATAATCACGCCTGTCATGGCTCGGATAGCTTTGTTGTATTCGGATACGGGAGGCGGGCATCGGACGGCTGCCGAGGCGATCGCACAGGCGCTGCAGGAGCTGCGCGGGGACGCCCACACCGTGATCCTGGCCAATGGCGTGGACTGGCTGCCGGCGCCCTTCAACCGCGGCGACCGCACCTATGCCGCAGCGATGCGCCACGCGCCCATCCTGCATCGGATCAACTATCGGCTGAGCGATTCCGCGCTGGTCCGCAAGGTGTCCGGGCGGCTGGGGATGGCGCTGGATGGTCGGCGCGCCACGGACTTCGTGCGCGGCCTGGACGCCGACGTCATCGTCTCGTGCCAGCCGCATTTCAACGCCTTTGCGCCACGCGCCCTGCGTCGGATCGGCCCGCGCGCCGCCGGCCGCACGCGCTATGTGCATGTCATCACCGACCTGCAGCACCTGCACGCCTTTCACTTCGCCCTGCACGCCGATCTCCTGATCGCCCCCACCGGGGAGGCGCGCATCGAAGTGATGCGACAGGGCGTGCCGCCACAACGCGTGACCGTGGCGGGTTATCCCATCTTCCCCGACTTCGCGGAGCGCCTGAAAGGCGGCCCCGCTGCGCGCGCGGCGCTCGACCTCGATGCGGCGCGCTCCACCGTTCTGCTGATGGGCGGCGGCGAGGGGATGGGCGATCTCCGCGCGGTGGTCGGCGCGCTCGACGCGGCGCGCCTGCCGATCCAGCTCGTCGTCGTATGCGGGCGCAATGACACCCTGCGCCTCGATCTGGAGGCGCTGGCCACACACACGACCCTGCGCGCGCTCGGGTTTGTGGACAACGTGCCGGAGCTGATGGGCGCGAGCGACATCATCATCACGAAGGCTGGTACGGGAACGTTGTGCGAAGCCTTGGCTGCCGGCGCGCCGATCATCCTGTATGACGCGGTGCCGGGCCAGGAGGATGGCAACCGTGACTATGTGCTGGCGCGCGACGCGGTTGCGTGGTGCCCTGGCGGGGAGCGCGTCGCGGCGCAGGTGCGGGCATGGTTGGATGATCCAGCGGCGCGGGGCCGGGCAGCGGCCGCGGCCGCCGCAGAGGCGCGGCCGGATGCCGCCATGGACATTGCGCGCAGCGTGCTCGCCCTGATCGATGGCTGAGCGACGGCGCGCTTGCGGGTAATCATCCGTCAATTCGTCGATACAATATCGAAGCGCCAGTTTCGTTGCACCCGTGAGGGCGCAGCGGTCTGTGCGCGTCACACATGCCGCGGCCACGTAACTCCAACCCCTCAAAACCCCCACGTAGCAAATCCGCTGGCGTGTCGGACGACCTGTCCTCCGAACTCGACGAGCTCGATCCCGCGCACGTCCTGCTCGATGCCTCGCCCGAGGCCCTGGCGGAGGCGGCCGAGGATGACGCCGGCGAGGAGACCGAGGCGGTCGTCGATTTTGTCGCCGGTGACGACGATGACCTGGCGGCTGCCTTTGCACTGGCCGAGGGCGACGACGATGCTTCGGATGACCTCTCCGATCTCGAATCCCGCCGCGGGGGCGAGGGCGAGAGCACGGAAGGCGCCGACCCCGTGCGGATGTATCTGCGCGAGATCGGCGAGACCCCACTGCTGACGGCCGATCAGGAGCTTCGCATCAGCGCGGTGATCAAGGCGCAGACGCTGCTGAACACGCTCGAGCGCGAGCTCGGTGCGGAATCCGTTTTTGAGGCTGCCTTCAACCGCCTGCGCAAGGCCGAGCGCGAATTGCAGGCTGCGCTGGTCAAGCGGGCGGAGGTCCGCTCGGAGTCCATCCCGTCGCCGTCCGTGCCGGACCTGCTTCAGGAGGCGCGCGAGATGCCGGGCACGTTCAACCTGGCGCTGCCGGCAATGATGCGCACCTATCTGCGCGGCATTGGCTGGGTGGCGGATCCCGACGTTACGCAGATCAGCCAGCCCATGTTTGACATCACCCTCTCGGCGATGGTCTTGCCGCCGGGCGTGGTCCGCCAGCTCGAGGAACTGCCGGAGGGCGTGCTGGATGAGGTGGAGTGGGATGAGCTGAGCGCTGGCCTGCCGCCGGTGGCCGAGCACCGCGCCGCGCTCGAAGCGGCCAGCGAGCAGGCCCACAAGCTGCTGGTCAACTCAAACCTCCGCCTTGTGGTCAGCATCGCCAAGAAATACATCGGGCGCGGCATCTCCTTCTCGGACCTGATCCAGGAAGGCAATATGGGTCTGTTGCGCGCAACGGACAAATTCAATGCCTGGTTGGGCTTCAAGTTCAGCACCTATGCCACCTGGTGGATCCGGCAGGCCATCAGCCGCGCCATCGCCGATCAGGCCCGCACCATCCGCATCCCGGTTCACCTCGTCGAGACGATCAACAAGATTCTGCGCCTGCAGCGCCGCATGACCCAGGAGCTGGGCCAGGAGCCGACCTCCGAAGACCTGGCCATGGAGATGAACGTCTTCACCGAGCGCGAGCAGATGCAGATTCTGGAGGCCGAGAAGACGGGCAAGCCGCTCGATCCGATGCTGGCACGCAAGCGCGAACAGGCGGTCAAGCGCGTGCAGCAGATTCTGGGCGCGGCATCTGAGCCCATGTCGTTGGATACGCCGGTGGGGACCGAGGACAGCAGCATGCTGGCTGACTTCATCAAGGATGAGACCGAGCTCTCGCCCTCCGACAGCGCCTCGCTCGAAATGCTGAAGGAGCAGGTGCGCAAGGAATTGGACAACCTCGGGGAACGCGAGCGCGGCGTGCTGGAGATGCGCTTCGGGTTCAAGGACGGCAAGACCCACACCCTCGAGGAAGTTGGCGCGCGCTTCAAGGTCACCCGCGAGCGGGTCCGCCAGATCGAAGCCAAGGCGCTGCGCAAACTGCGCCACCCGCATCACAGCCGCCGCCTGCGCGACTATCTGGGCGATCAGTAAGGACGTGGCGGCGCGCTGATCCGTTTGGCGGGCTTGCGTTATGCTACGCCCATGCGCCGAAGCCTGCGGACCCTGATCATCGCCCTGCCAATCGTGGCAGTGATTGTGGCCGGCTGTGCGTCATCGGCGCCGCCAGTGCCCACGGCCCGGCCCGCAGCCACCGCTCCCCCGGCGGCCATACCCGTTGGCACCAACGCACCTGTCCCGGCGGCCCCAACGGCCGCACCCGCCAGCACCAACGCACCTGCCTCAGCGGCCTCCGGTGCCGCCCCGACCGCCAGACTCACCGCCGCGCCGCAGGATGCCACCCGCAACAGCACCGCGCCAACGGCTGCGGGGGCCGAGCTCGACGCGCGGACCATCACCTTCGAGCGGCCGGAGGCGTTGAAGACTGGCGATACGGGCCTGGTTCGTCTGACGTTCGATCCCAAGACGGATTTGTTGCAGGCCACGGTCGAGATCGCCGGCAACCAGGTCGAGACGCGCACCGCCGTCGTGCTGCGCCCGCCCGGCTACAGCGTGTCCGCCCTCGCCCGCCTCGACGGGCTGGGCTTTGAGATTGACCCCTCCGGGGAGTGGCGCAAGGACCTGCCGGCCGATGCGCCGGTCAGCTGGTTGTGGACGCTGCGCGCGCGCGAGCGCGGCCGCCATACGCTGGTGGTGAATCTTTCTGTCAGTTGGACTCCCGAGCCGGGCAGCAACCTGCCGGCGCGTGATCGGGTGCAGGTCTTTTCGCGGGCCGCCGAGGTGTTGGTCAGCGATCCCGAGCGGGACACGTCGCCCTGGGTGCTGCTGCTTCTGGCTGCCCTTGGCCTGTTGCTCGCGCTGCTGCTGCTCGTGTTGCTGCTGCGCCGCCGCGGTCGCCCCGCGTCGATGCGGCTGCTGACCGTCCGACCCAACGAGGCCCTTGCCATCGAGACGCAGGCGGGCATCCAACTGGATCCGGCCCGCGCGGCGCTGATTCGCGCCGCCTTTGCGCCGTATCAGCGCGTCGTCATCGAGCGCGAGTTCCGCTCGGGTTACTCCGGCGCGCGCGCCTTCCTGGTCGTGCCGATCAAGCCGGATGGCCGCGCCGACGCGCATACCATCGTCAAGATCGGTGACAGCGCGGCGATCGTGCGCGAGTACGACAACTACCTGCGCTTCGTCAAGGACACGCTGCCGCCCATCACGGCCCGCATCCAGGAGGCGCCGGTGGCGGCCGGGGCGGGGGATCGGCTGGCCGCACTACGCTACACCTTCATCGGCGGTGCCGCCCAGCGTCCGATCAGCCTGCGTGAGGCGCTGATCGAGCGGCCCGATCCGGCGCTGCTGCGCCAACTCTTTGACACGTTTGGCCCGACCTGGTGGATGCAGCGGCATGCGCGGACCTTCACCTGCGCGCAGGAGTACGATCGCGTCCTGCCCGCGCATCTCGTCACGGCCCCCGCGTCGTCGGCCGAACCCGGCGCCGTCGTGCGTGGGCTGGATGGCCGCCAGTCCCTGCCCGCCGACCTGCAGCGCGGACAGCATGTGCGGGTGGAGCACTTTGCGCGCGTCGACCGGCGCGCGGATGGCGAAAGCTGGTCGCTCAGCGGCGCCGGTCAGCCGCCCGCGCGCATCCGCGTGCTGAGCGGCCCAAACGCGGCCACGCCAGCGCAGCCCGGCCAGCAGGTTGTCATCGCAACGCGGATGGATTTACTCCGTGAGGCGGCCGGGCAGGGGGATCGCTACGGGCTGCCCGATCCGCTGGCCCTCTTGCCGACGCTGCTCGACCGCACCGTGCGCGGCAGCCAGTCGATCATCCACGGCGACCTGAATCTGGAGAACGCGCTGGTGGGTCCCGGTGGCGCGGTTTGGCTGATCGACTTTGCCGAGACCCGCGAGGGCCACCCGCTGATGGACTTCGCCCATCTGTATGCCGATCTGATCGCCCACGTCGTTGCGCCGCAGATGCGGGATGAACACGCCACGTTGGACGCCATCGCACGGCACGCCGGGCCGCCCTGGCTGGCCCTGTTGCAGACGGTGGATGGCATGGCCGGGCGTTGCCTGTATGACCCGGCCGACCTCTCCGAATGGGCGCTGGCGAAGGGCATGGCCTGCCTCGGCGCGCTGAAGTTCGCGAACCTCGGGGCTGCCCAGAAGCGCCTGCTCTACCTCGTCGCCGCGCTCAGCTGGCGCGAGCTGGCGTGAGCGTTCGGGGCGCCGCGCGCTACCAGTAGTTCAGCGCGTCGGCGGAACGCTCCAGCTCGGCGCGGAACTCGGGATGCGCGATGTTGATCAGCGCCCGCGCGCGCTGGCGCAGTGTCTTGCCATACAGGTCGGCGACGCCGTATTCCGTGATGACGTAGTGGATGTCGTAGCGCGGCACCGTGACGCCGGCCCCTTCCTTCAGCGTGGCGGTGATGCGGCTGACGCGCTGTCCGTCCTTGAGCACCGCCGAGCTGGGCAGGGCGATGATCGGCCGACCACCCTTGCTGTGGGCCGCCCCACGGATGAAGTCGAGCTGGCCGCCGATCCCGCTGTACAGCCGCGTCCCGATGCTGTCCGCGCAAACCTGGCCGGTCAGATCGACCTCCAGAGCGCTGTTGATCGCCACCATGTTGTTGTTGCGTGAGATCACCATCGAGTCGTTGACATACTCGGTGGGGCGCAGCTCGATCATGGCGTTGTCGTGCACCCACTTGTACAGCCGCTGCGAGCCCAGGCAGAAGCCGGCGATGATCTTGCCGGGGTGTTGGTTCTTGCGCTCGCCGTTGATCACGCCGCGCTCGACGAGATCGATGATGCCGTCCGAGAAGAGCTCGGAGTGAATGCCAAGATCGCGCTTCTCCTTGAGGAAGGGCAGCACGCCATTGGGGATGCCGCCGATGCCGAGCTGGAGGCAGTCGCCATCCCGGATCATGCCGGCGATGCGCGCGCCGATCTGGCGGTTGAGGGCCATGCTTTGCGCGCCGCTGTCGCCCGTGTCAAAACCGTCCAACGGATAATCCACTTCAACGGCGTAGTCGATCTTGCTGATGTGAATGAAGCTGTCGCCCAACGTGCGCGGCATCTGCGGGTTGACCTGGGCGATCACCAGGCGCGCGGTCTCGGCGGCGGCCTTGGAGACGCCGACCTCGACGCCATACGAGCAGAAGCCATGCGCATCCGGCGGCGAGACGTGGATCATGGCCACATCGAGCGGGACGGCGCCGCTGCGGAAGAGCATGGGAATCTCAGACAGCCGCACCGGGGTGAAGTCGGCGCGGCCCTCGTTGACGGCCTGTCGCACGTTGCCGCTGATGAAGAGCGTGTTGATGCGCAGGTGGCCTTCCATTTCCGGGCGCGCGTAATCGCTGCTGCCGATGGTGAGCACCTGGATGATTTCGACGTTGCTCAGCTGCGGCGCCCGCTTGACGAGCGCCTGCATCAGCGTGTGGGGGAAGCTGCAGTTGCCGGTGACAAAAACGCGCATGCCGCTCTGAATGCGGGCGACGGCGTCATCGGCTGAAATGGTCGGGGTTCGTTGCGTGGTCATATCCCCCCATCCTAACCCCGGCCCCTCGCGTCAATCACGAAACGCGCGCAAAAAGGCGTGCAGCGAGACCGCGGCGAGGCGAGCGGTGCGGCCATCGACATCGTGGCGTGGATTGACCTCGGACAGGTCCACGACACGCGCGCGCGGTTCGGCGCCGACGCGCGACCACAACGCCACGAACTCATCTGCGGTCAGGCCGAGGGGATTGACCGCCGAGACACCCGGGGCATCAGCCCCCCGCACGGCGTCCATGTCGAACCCGACGAAGACGGCGCGGGCCGGGTGCGCCAACACGCGCTCGAAAGTTGCCAGCAGCCCCCCGGCTCGCCAGGCCTCGAGGTCGATGGCGTGCGCGCTCTGCTGCGTCAGCCAGGCAAGATACCCGGCCGCGTTGACCTGAGGCTGATAACCCAGCTCGTACAACGCAGAGCCCCGTACCGCGCCAGACGCAATGAGCTGGCGGTAGGGCGTGCCGCTGTTCATGGGCTGATCGGCGCGCACGTCGAAGTGCGCGTCGATGTTGATCGCGGTGGGGTCGGGCAGCACATCGGCCAGGCCGGCCGCGTCGGGCCAGGCGATGTCGTTGCCGCCACCCAGCACGATCACCCGTCTGCCCCCGCGCACCAGCGCGGCCACGAGCTCGCGCTGTCGCGCCGCGCAAGCCTCCAGCGTCTCCGGGACGATCAAATCGCCGAGATCGAATACCTGCCCGGGCGGCAGACCCAGCCCCAGTGGCGTGAGGCGATAGAACATGCGCCGGATCTCGGCCGGTGCCTCGCTGGCACCCACGCGGCCGCCGTTGCGGGCGACGCCCAGGTCCTGCGGACAACCGACAATCACCACCCGCGAACGCGTGAAGTCGGCCGGGTCGCGCGAAACGAGTTCGCCCAGGCGCGGGTCATTCGGATCGCCCTTGCGAAAGAAGAGGGCTTCCGCCGGGCGCGTGGTGAGGGCAAAGACGTCGGTCACAGGGTCACGGTTTGGGAGGGAGGGTGACACAGTAGGCGATGCAGCGATCCACCCAGGCCTTCAGCGCCGGTCCGCTGCGCACGGCGTCGCCGTGCACATACGCCCAGCCGCGCATGGTCCGGCCGGCCGGACCAAATGGCCGCGTGCCCGGCTTCTTGAGCATGGCCTCGTGCTCGGCGACGGCGAAGCGGGCGATGAATTCGTCGCCGAGGATGCCGCACACCATGTTTCCGCGCAGCATGTAGCCGATCCCGCCGAACATCTTCTTCTCGACCAGCCCGGCGCGCACGTCGGGTACAGCATTCAGCGTTGCGCGGATGCGCTCCGCCAGTTTTGCATCGTAGGCCATGATTTTTCTCCCTCCCCGCTGCGCGGGTGCTTACACAAAGCGGCCGGCCCGCATCACCCGCGCGACCGGGTTGCCGCCAAAACCATACACCAGATGCCGCCAGTCGCTGGCATGCAGCATGATCAGATCGGCGCGTTGCCCGGCCATCAGGCGCCCGCGATCCGATAGCCCCAGTGCCGCCGCGGCGTTGACGGTGGCGGCATTCAAGGCCTCGGCGGGCGTCAGGCGCTGGTAGCGGCAGGCGATGGCCATGGCAAGCGGCAGCGAGAGGCAGGGCGAGGAGCCCGGGTTGTGGTCGGTAGCGATGGCGACTGCGGCGCCGGCCGCGAGCAGGCCGCGCGCGTCGGCGAAGGCGGTGTTGCCGAAGTTGAACGCGCAGGCCGGCAGTACCACGGCGATCGACGCGCTGGCACCCAGCCGGGCGCGGTCCTCCGGCGCGGCGGCTTCGAGGTGGTCGCACGAGCGCGCGCCCAGCGCGAGCGCCATCTCAATCCCGCCCAACGCATAAAACTGATCTGTGTGGAGGGTCGGGATCATCCCCAGACGTCGGCCGGCCGCCAGCACGCGCCGGGATTGCTCGACCGAAAATGCCTCGCGCTCGCAGAAGGCATCCACGCCGAGCGCCCGACCGCGCGCGGCGAAGCGCGAGCGCGCGTGCGCCTCGGCCAGGGCCGGCAGGATGTCATCGATGACGGCCTCGACATAGCGTTCGCGCTCGGCGCGAAACTCGGGGGGCGTCGCGTGCGCGGGCAGCGCAGTTGGGATGACGTCGCACAGGTCGAGGGCATCCAGCGCGGCGATGGCCTCGAACATCGCGACTTCGCTGGCGCGGTCCAGGCCATACCCGGTCTTGACCTCGACCGTTGTGACGCCGCTCTCGCGCAGGGCCAGCAGGCGGGGACGCGCCTGCGCGACCAGCGCCTCGACCGACGCCGCGCGGGTCTGGCGCATCGTGTGCAGGATGCCGCCCCCTGCGGCCAGGATGTCGATGTAGCGCGCGCCCTGCAGGCGCTGCTCGAACTCGCCCACCCGGTCACCGGCGTAAACGAGGTGGGTGTGGCAGTCGATCAGCCCGGGGCACACCGCGCGCCCCTCGGCGTCGATCCGCGTCTGCGCCCGCACGCGCGGGGCGAGCGCGTCCGCCGGGCCAGCGGCGACGATGACGCCCGCGCGGATCGCGAGCGCGGCATCGGCCGTGACCGTGATGTTCGCCTGCGCGCTGCCGCGCAGCGCCCCCAGCCCGGGCGCGCTGACGAGCTGGCCGATGTTGTCGATCAGCACATCGGCGGCGATGGGCGCGGCCGTCACGGCGTCATGCTCCAGCAATCCCGGCAGGCGGCGTCGGCGGCCAGTGTGAGCGCGCCATCGGCCACCAGGCGGTGCGCGGCCTCCATCAGCGGATACATCAGTGTGTCCTGTTCGAGGAAGGGCACCCGCTCGCGCAGCAGCGCGTAGGCGGCCGCGGTGCCGATCCCCTGGCGCTTCTCCATGCCCATCCGGCGGCGGCGGAAATCGATGCCTTGCGCGGCCGCCAGATACTCGATCCCGACGATACGCTCGACGTTGTCGAGAATCTGGTGCAGCTTGAGACCGCTCGTTGCGCCCATGCTGACGTGGTCCTCGACATTGGCGGAGGTGGGGATGGTGTCCGCGCTGGCGGGATGGGCGAGCACCTTGTTCTCGGTGGCGAGCGCGGCGGCGGTGTATTGCGTGATCATGAAGCCGCTGTTCAGCCCGCCCTGCTCGGTCAGGAAGGCCGGCAGCGTGCGCGTGTTGCTCGCCTCGTCGGTCAGGCGCATGACGCGGCGCTCCGAGATGTTGCCCAGGTCGGCCAGCGCAAAACCGAGATAGTCCATCGCCACCGCCAGCGGCTCGCCGTGAAAGTTGCCGCCCGAGACCACGTCGATGCGGGACGCGTCCTCCGGGTCGATGAAGATCAGCGGGTTGTCCGTGACCGAGTTCAGCTCGATGTCAGCCACCCAGCGCAGGTAGGCGATGGCATCCCGGATCGCGCCGTGCACCTGCGGGATGCAGCGCAGGGTGTAGGCGTCCTGCACATTGGCCGGGTCGTGGCCGCGCACCAGCTCGCTGCCGTCGAGCAGCGCGCGCAGGTAGCCCGCGCAGTTGATCTGCTGGGGATGCGGGCGCAGGCGCTGCACGCGGTCGTCAAAGGCCGCCGTTGTGCCGTTCAGGGCCTCGACCGTGAGCGCGGCGACGATGTCGGCGCTCTGACCCAGCCGCTGCGCGCGCCAGGCCCCCAGCCCGGCCAACGCGCACATCACCGCCGTGCCATTGGTCAGCGCCAGGCCTTCCTTTGCCGCCAGCGTCACCGGGGTCAGTCCGGCCCGCGCCAGCGCGGCCGCGCCGGACAGGCGCTCGCCATCGAGCCAGGCCTCGCCCTCGCCGATCAGGACGAGGGCCATGTGCGCGAGCGGAGCCAGGTCGCCGCTGGCGCCCAGCGAGCCCTTGCGCGGGATGACGGGCAGGATGCCGTGGTTGATCAGCGCGAGCAGCAGCTCGAGCGTCTCCACCCGCAGCCCGGAGTGCCCGCGCGCCAGCGTGTTGGCACGAATCAGCATGATCGCGCGCGTCGTGACCGGATCAAAGGGATCACCCACGCCCACCGCATGGCTGATGAGAATATTGCGTTGCAGATCGCGCACCTGGCCGGGCGGGATCAGGCGGTCCTTGAAGGCGCCGAAGCCGGTGGTGATGCCATAGGCGATGTCGCCGCGCGCGAGCAGGGTCTCGACGGCCTGCGCGGCCCGCGCGACGGCGATCTTTGCCGCGTCGCTGAGCGCGACCTGCGCGTTGCCGTGCGCGACCGCGATCAGGTCATCGAGTGTGAGCGAGCGGCCATCCAGGGTGATCGTCTTCATCGGCGGGCCTCCGGCCTAGTTGGCGAGCATGGGCACCTTGACACCGCGCTCGCGCGCGACCTGGCGCGCCAGGTCATAGCCCGCATCGACGTGGCGCACCACGCCCATGCCCGGGTCCGAGGTCAGCACGCGCTCGATGCGGCGCGCGGCCTCGGGGGTGCCATCCGCCACGATGACCTGGCCGGCGTGCAGGCTGTAGCCGATGCCGACGCCGCCACCGTGGTGGACGCTCACCCAGGTCGCGCCATTGACGGCATTTATCAGGGCGTTGAGGATGGGCCAGTCCGCGATCGCGTCCGAGCCATCCAGCATCCCCTCAGTCTCGCGGTTCGGGCTGGCCACCGAGCCGCAATCGAGGTGGTCGCGCCCGATCACGATGGGGGCCCTGACCGCGCCCGAGGCCACCAGCTCGTTGAAGCGCAGCCCGGCCCGGGCGCGCTCGCCATACCCCAGCCAGCAGATCCGGGCTGGCAAACCCTGGAAAGCAACCTGCTCGCGCGCCATGGTGATCCAGCGCCGCAGGTGCTCATCCTCCGGGAAGAGATCGAGCACGGCCTGGTCGGTGACGTGGATGTCGGCCGGGTCGCCGGAGAGCGCCACCCAGCGGAAGGGACCCTTGCCCTCGCAAAAGAGCGGGCGGATGTAGGCGGGCACAAAACCGGGGTAGCTGAAGGCCTCGGCCAGTCCGTTGTCCAGGGCGCGCTGGCGGATGTTGTTGCCGTAGTCAAAGACGACCGCGCCGCGCTTCTGGCATTCGACCATCGCCGCGACGTGACGGGTGATCGAGTCCAACGAACGTTTGAGATATGCGTCCGGGTCGGCGGCCCGCAGCGCGTTTGCGGCGGGGATGTCCATCCCGGTCGGGATGTAGCCATACAGCGGGTCATGGGCCGAGGTCTGGTCGGTGACCACATCAGGGACCACGCCGCGGGCCAGCAGCTCGGGCAGGGCTTCGGCGGCATTGCCAACCAGGCCGATGGACAGCGGCTGGCGGGCCTTGACGGCCTCCTCCACCCACGTCATGGCCTCTTCGAGCGCGTCGGTGATGCGATCGATCTGGCGCATCGACAGGCGGCGCTCGGCGCGCCAGCGGTCGGCCTCGACGATCAGCCCGACCCCGCCGTTCATGGTGATGGCGAGCGGCTGCGCGCCGCCCATCTCGCCCAGCCCGCCGGTGAAGACGAACTTGCCGTGCAGCGTCCCCCAGCCATGCTGGCGGGCGAGCGAGCCAAAGGTCTCGTAGGTGCCCTGCAGGATGCCCTGTGTGCCGATGTAGATCCAGCTGCCGGCCGTCATCTGGCCGTACATGATCAGGCCTTCCTTCTCCCAACGGTCAAAGTTCTCTTGCGTGGCCCACTTCGGCACGATGTTGGAGTTGGCCAGCAGCACGCGGGGCGCGTCCGGATGCGAGCGAAAGACGGCCACCGGTTTGCCGGACTGCACCAGCAGCGTCTCGTCGGGTTCGAGGGCGCGCAGGCTGGCCAGGATCGCATCATAGCTTTCCCAGTTGCGCGCCGCCCGGCCGCGGCCACCGTAGACGATCAGGTTGGCGGGGTCAAAAGCGACCGCGGGGTCCAGGTTGTTCTGGATCATCCGGTAGGCGGCTTCGATCAACCAGTTCTTGCAGCTGAGCTGCGTGCCCCGGGGGGCGTGGATTTCGCGCATCATGGCGTGTCAACTCCTCGCGGTACGTGTGGGCTGACATTGTGCCATGCCCATGACGCCGTAGAATG
>JAIBCK010000044.1 GCA_019694215.1 Thermoflexales bacterium | reverse complement strand
AGCAGGCGCTCGCCGCGCAGGATCTCACGATAGGCCTCGAACACATTGGGCCGCACCACGACATCCAGCAGCCCGGTCTCGTCCTCGAGCGAGAGAAAGGCCATCCCGTGCGCGGTGGGCGGGCGCTGCCGCACCGCCAGCATGGCCGCGACCCGCACCCGCCGGCCCGCCTCCTGCGCGCGCACCTCGGCGATGGTCAGCACTCCCGCCGCGCGCAGCCGCGCGCGGTGATGGCGCATGATCTGCCCGGCCGGCGACAGCCCCAGCAGCTCATACTCCCAGGCCACCTGCTCCAGCGCATCCGCGGCCTCGAGCGCGAGGGGCGTGGGCGTGAAGGTGACGTCGAGCTCATCGGCGCGGTAGTCCAGCTCACCCAGCGCCCACAGCAGCTGGCGTCGGTCGGCGGCCAACGCATCAAAGGCCCCCGCGCGGATCAGGTCGGTGGCGAGGTCGAAGGGCAGCCGGGCGCGCCGGCAGAAATCATCCAGCCCGACAAAGGGGCGCGCCGGCTCGAGGCGCTGCCAGGCCGCCTCCCCAAAGCCACTGACGGTGTTGAGACCGGGGCGCAACGCAGGCGCGCCCGCCGCGCCGTCCAGCGTCCACCCCCAGCCGCTGCGGTTGATGTCCAACGGCAGGATGGTGACACCGTGGCGCCGCGCGTCGCCGATGATCACCTCGGGCGAGTAGAAACCCATCGGCTGGTGATTGAGCAGGGCGCGGTAGAACGGGCCGGGGCGATAGCGCTTCAGCCACAGCGTCTGATAGGCGATCAGCGCAAAGCTGGCCGCGTGCGACTTGCAAAAGCCATACGTGGCGAAGCCGCCCAGCTTGTCGAAGAGCACCTGCGCCGTCTGCGCGTCGATGCCGTTGGCCACGCAGCCCGCGACAAAGGGCCCCTGCAGCGCGGCCATGGCCTCGCGCGAGCGCCCGCGCGACATCGCCCTGCGCAGCGCATCGGCCTCCCCGGCCGTGAAACGGGCGGCCACCATCGCCATGCGGATGCACTGCTCCTGATACAGCAGCACGCCCAGCGTCTCGCGCAACACGGGTTCGAGCGTTGGATGCGGATAGCTCACGGGCTCCTGCCCGCTGCGCCGGCGGAGATACGGATGCACGGCCCCACCCTGGATCGGGCCGGGCCGGATGATCGCGATCTCGACCGCAAGGTCCTCCAGCGTGGCGGGCTTGCTGCGGGGGAGCATCTGCTGCTGCGCGCGGCTCTCGACCTGAAAGGTGCCGATGGTGTCGGCCTCGGCCAGCATGGCGTAAATGGCCGGATCGTCGGCCCCGGGCGGGATGACGGTGCCGTCCGCCAGGCACTCAGCCACCAGCCCCAGCGTGCGCAGGCTGAGCAGGTCGATCTTGATCAGCCCGGCATCCTCGACGCTGTCCTTGTCCCACTCGCACACGACCCGCCCGGGCATGCTGGCGCGCTCGAGCGGCACGACCTCATCGAGCGGCGGGCCGGTGATGATCATCCCGCCGACATGAATCGACAGGTGACGCGGGCAGCCCTCCAGCGCGGCGGTCAGCGCCGCCAGCTGACGCAGCGGATGCTCGACATCACCGGCGGGCGCGTCGATCTCCCAGGTCTCCGGCTCCTGACGCGCCAAACGGTCGATCACACGCTGCGGGAAACCCATCGCCTTGCCCAGGTCGCGCACCGCGCTGGGCGGGTGATAGGTCACGAAATTGCACACCATCGCGGCATGGCGGTGGCCATAGCGCGCATACACATACTGGATGACCTCCTCGCGGCGGTCCGCGGCGAAGTCGATGTCGATGTCCGGCGTGGCGCGCCGGTCGGCGCTGAGAAAACGCTCGAAGAGCAGGTTGTGGCGCAGCGGATCGACGGCGGTGATGCCGAGCGCGTAGGTGACGAGCGAATTGGCCGCCGAGCCGCGGCCCTGGCACAGGATGCCCCGCTCACGCGCATAACGGACGATGTCCCAGACGATCAGGAAGTAGCCGGCCAGCCCGGCCTGGTCGATGATCCTGAGCTCGTGCGCGAGCTGGCTGACGGCCTGCGCGGTCGGCGCGCCGAAGCGCTCATACAGGCCGCGGTTGCACAGCGTGTAGAGATATGCAAATTCGGTTTCGCCGCCGGGGGTCGGGAAGTGCGGCAGGCGCCGCCCGGTGAAATCGATGCGGACGGCGTTGGCGCAGCGCTCGGCCAGCTCGAGCGTCGCCCGCAGCGCCGCCGGGTGGTCGTGGAAGCGGGCGGCCATCTCGCGCGGCCCCGGCAGGGCGTATTCGCTGTTGAGCGGGAGGTGGCCCGCCCGGCGGGCGGCCTCCAGCGTTTCGAGGTTGCGGATGGCGATCTGACAATCGCGCAGGCGGGCCAGCGAACGGCTGGCGTAATGAACGTTGTGCGTGGCGACGATGGGCAGCCCGTGCCGCCCGGCCAGCGCGCACGCGCCGGCCACCAGCGCGTCGTCGTCGGGAAGGTCATGGCGCTGCAATTCGACATACAGGCGGCCGGCCGGGAAGATCGCGCGCAGACGGGCCAGCGCGGCATCGGCCGCGTCCCTGTCTCCGCCGCGCAGCGCCGCAGCCACCGCCCCGCGTCGGCAGCCGCTCAGCGCGATCAGGCCGGCGTTGAGCTCGCCCAGCCGCGCCCAGGGCGTGCGCGGAGGCTGCTTGCCCGGCCAGGGCGCATCCGCGTCGACGGCCTCGAACGTGCCGCCATGCGCGGTGCTGACCAGCCGGCACAGGCTGGCGTAGCCCTGCGCGTTCTCGGCCAGCAGGGTGAGGTGGCTTTCATCCTCCAGCGTCAGCTCGACGCCGATGATGGCGGGCAGCGCCGCGGCCTGCGCGGCCGTCCAGAAGCGCGAGGCCCCGGCCAGGCTGTCATGGTCGGTCAGCGCCAGCGCGCGCAGGCCCAGCGCCCGGGCCTCGGCCACCAGCGCCTCGGGCGAGGAGGGCGCATCGAGGAGCGAGAAATACGAGTGCGCGTGCAGCTCGGCATACCCGCCTACGACATCAGTCATACACCCGCGTGATGCGCCAGCCCCCCTCCGGATCATGGAACAGCGCGCACAACAGGCCCTCGCGCGTGATGACGGCCACGTAGAAGCGGCGCAGCCGCCCGCGCTCGGACCACCAGTCGGTGTCGATCATCCAGCGTTGGACGACGCGCTCGACCGTCCAGTTGCGGCCGCGCCAGCCAAAGGCGCGCGGCGCGCCCTGCTCGTCCAACGTCTCGACCTGGATCGGCAGGCCATCCGGCCAGGCATGCGTCACCGCGCCTCCGCCAGGGTGCGCAGCGCGCCGCGCCGCTCCAGCGCGGGATGGGTGGGATCGGGAAGCTCGGCGGCGTAGAAGATGGCGCCATGGCGGCCCAGCAGGCGGCGGACCAGCGCCTCGCCCGGGCGCACGGCCTCGCGCAGGGCCGGCCGGGAGTCCGCGCCATCCATGAGCAGTGACAGTTGGACGGGATAGCGTTCGCCGATCTGCAGCGCGCTCGCCCGCAGGCCGAGCAGCGCGCCCGGCCAGGCCGCCCCGGCCAGCGCCGCGCTGAGGGCCTCGCGCAACGCGCCGGCATCGCTGAGCGGGGTGACAAAGGTGCAGCTCAGCTGCGGGCGCGTGCCCTCCAGCATGCGCCCCTCCAGGCGCAGCCCGCGCACGCCCTCCAGCCGCGCCTCGAGCTCAGCCAGCAGCGGGGCCAGCGCCCGCAGCAGCGCCTCCAGCGCCAGGCCGGGCTGTTCGGTCGGCGCGTCCAGCTCGACCTCGACCGGCTCCGGCACCGCGCGTGGGCCGGGCCGCACCGGGCGCGGGTCATGGCCGCGGGCCAGCTCGAGCGCGAGCTTGCCGGCCGGGCCAAAGCGTTGCAGCGTCGCCGCGACCGGGAGGCGCGCAAAATCGCCCAACGTACGAATCCCCAACCAGCGCAGTTGCATCAGGGCCAGCGGGGGCAGCGGGAGGAGGCTGGCGGGGAGCGGGCCGAGAAAGCGCGCCTCCTCGACCGCCGGCACCAGACGCATGTGGCCGGGGCTGACGCTGAGCGCGGCCGCCTGCGCGGTGAACTTGCCCGAGTCCCAGCCCAGCGCCGGCTGGAGCGCCTCGCCCAGCTCGGCGCGCACGGCGCGGCCGAGGTCGGCGCACAACGGTCTGACATCCTCGATGCCGCGGGTGACCGGGCTGAGGTCGACAAAGCCGGCGCCCTCGACCAGCATCTCGACATCCAGCCCGGTTTGCGCCAGCACCCCGGCGAAGGCGGCCTGCTCGGCGGCGACGCGGGCGGGATCGATCTCGCGCAGGCGCAGGTCCGGGCAGCGCATGCGGGCCTGGCGCGTCGTCATCCCGGCCAGCACCCCGCAGGCGCGCGCCTCGGCGGAGGCCTCCCACAGGGTGCCATCGGCCGCCAGCACGCCCAGCGCGCCCTCGCGCAGCGCGTCATCGCCGCGGCGCAGCAGCCCGCTCACGAAGTCGGGGATATTGCAGTGCAAAACGCTCATGGCCTCCCTCCCCGGGAACCGCTACCAGGTCTCGCGGCGCCTGACCACCCCGTTGAAGACGATCTCGATGGCGGCGCTGGCGCCGGCCTGGCCGCGCCGGCTGCGCGCGACGCGGATCTGGGCGCGGTAGCCGCGCAGGCTGTGCTCGTAATCCAGCCAGCGCTCGCGGCGGGCTTCGAGGTGCAGGGCGGCCTGCTGGATCGCCGCCCCGCGCCCGGGCGCATTCAGCCACTCGCGCCAGCCCGGGCGCGGCGTGTCGAGGAGAAGCAGCGCACAACGTGAATTCTGCATCAGCGACGCGAGGGTGGCCAGGCGCGCGGGCAGCCCCGCCCCGCCGTCGAGCAGCCCATCGGCGAGGATGGCCCGCGTCTGGCGCGCGCGCAACACATCGGCCAGCGCGCCCAGCGCGGCCTCGGGCGTGGGCGGCCGCACGATGAGCAGATCGGCCAGCTCGACGCCGCAGCGGGCGATGTAGTCGGGATCGGCGGCGCCGGGCAGGTCGATCAGCGCGACCAGCGGCTGACGGGGCGTTGCCACCTGCGCCTGGCGCAGGCAGAGATACGCCAGGGTGTGCTTGCCCGAGGTCGGCGGCCCGCTGAGCAGGGTGATGGCGTTCAGCGGCAGCCCGGCATAACCGGTGATCGCATCCAGCGAGCGGAAGCCCGTGCTGATCGCGCCGACGCGCGGCGCGCGCACCCACTCCGCGCCCCGCTGGGCGGCGCGCACGCTGTAGCGCGCCTGAAGGGCATCGACAGCATATTGCAGGCGTTGACGTTTATCGGCCACGCCGCGCATTATAGAACAAATGTTCTAATTTGCGCAACCCTATGCATCGAGGACGAAATCGTAAAGCAGCGTGCCGGCGGCCCAGAAGACCACGACAAAGCCCAGCTCCACCCCCAGCCAGGGAAGGATGGACGTCAACGGTTGGCCATCCAGAAAGCCACCCGTGGCCAGCGCCGCCGTCGTCACCAGCGGAAGCGTGACCGGCAGGAGCAGGATGGGCAGGATGACCTCGCGGGCGCGGGTGCTGATGGCGATGGTGGCGACCAGCGTGCCCGCGCCGGAGAAGCCCAGCACGCCGATGAAGAGGCTGAGCGCGACGCCGGCGTTGAACAGGCCCTCATCCATCAGGATGGACATCAACGGCACCAGCAGCGCGGCCACGAGCAACGTAAAAAGCACATTCCCAAGCGCCTTGCCGACAAAGATCGCGCTGCGATCCCCGGGCGCCAGCAGCAGGCCATCGATGCACTGGTTGACCTGCTCGGAGGACATGGCGCGCCCGAGCCCGAGCGTGGCCGCAAAGACCAGCGTCACCCAGATCAGGCCGGGCACGAGCGGACGAATCGCATCCACGCGCGTGCGAAGCGCGAAGTTGAACATCACGATCGCCAGCGTGGCAAAGACCAGCATCGAGATGACGGTCTCCCGTGCCCGCAGCTCGGTCAGCGCATCCTTGCGCAGAATGGCCAGGACGGCGCGCAGGTAGCTCATGCCGCCCCACCCCCCGGCCCGAGCTGGACGCGCCGCGTCACCGCCTCCATCCCGCGACCGAGCTCATGGGTCGAGAGCACGATGCCGCCGCCGTCCGCCGCAAAGGCGCCGAGCGTGTCGCTCAAGCGCGCGGCGGAGGCCTGATCCAGCCCGGTATACGGCTCATCGAGCAGCAGCAGGCGCGGGCGATGCAGCAGCGCGCGGGCGAGGCTCAAGCGTTGTGCCATCCCGCGCGAATACCCGCGCACGCGGTCCTCGCCGCGACGGGTGAGGTCGACCATCGCCAGCGCCGCATCCACCCGCGCGCCGGCATCCGGCAGCCCGCGCAGGTCGGCGTGAAAGCGCAGGTTCTCCCGCCCGGTCAGCTCGGGATACAGCAGGGTCTGGTGCGTGAGCACGCCGATCCGGGCCCGCGCCGCGCCGCCCTCGCGCAGGGCATCGATGCCATCGATGCGCACCTGGCCGGCATCCGGGCGCAACAGCGTCGCGACGATGCGCAGCAGCGTGCTCTTGCCGCATCCATTCGGCCCGAGCAGGGCAACGACTTCGCCGGGCGCGACGGTGAGGTCAACGCCCCGCAGCACGGGTCGCAGCGCAAACGCCTTGCGGATGCCCAGCGCTTCGAGCAGCATGGGATCAGGTCACCCAGACCTGGCGCAACGCGCGCAAAAGCGCCTCGCGCCGGGATGCATAACGTTTTCCAACCACCTTCCCCGCCGCGTGCGCGTCATCCAGCGCCGCGAGCTCGGCCAGCAGGCTCTCGCGCGTGGGCGCCGCAGCGGACCCCCAGCGCGCGCGGGCCAGCAGCACATAGGCAACCGCCAGCGCAATGGCAAACAGGATGAACCCGACGCCGATCAGGCGCGGGTCGGTTGCCAGCGCCGTGATGCGGGCCGCCCGCGGCTGACCCTCGAGGTTGAACTGCACCGACTGGCCGGCCGCGAGCGTCGTCCCCGCCGGCGCAAAGCGGCGCATGGTGATGCCTGCGCCGGGGATGGCCTCCGCGCCGAGATCCTGCAACCCGGCCGCGCGCAGGTCGGAATCCGGGACGATGACTTCCCAACGTTTGACGGGCGCCGTCATCCTGCGCTCGATGCGCGTCCCGCCGCGATACGGCAGGTCATACAGCATCACCACGCTGGCTTGCGCGCCCGGCAGCACGGCGTCCATGTCACGCAGCAGGGCACCATCGCGCAGGAAGCGATCCCCCAGCCCCGCCCCGTCGAATTGCAGGTTCTCCGCCCCGGTCGGATACGCCACCGAAATCGAGCGCGGCGCGTCATTGCGCGAATCCGCGGCGACAAAGGCGCGCTCAGACGTATTCTGGAAGGCGTAGGCCTCGATCACCGAGATCGCGCCCTCGGTGACGCCCTCCACGACAAACTGATACGCCGAGATCGACAGCACACCCGGATCCGAGGTCGTCTCGAACACAGGCAGCCCGACGGCGGCGCTCTTGTTGGTCGACGTGATCTGCTGCGGCTCGGAGAAGAAGCGCCCGCCGCCATACAGGGTCTCGGCCTGGTAGAAGATCGATTCGCGCGCGGCCAACCCGTGAAAGACCGCCACGCCCTGGCCATCCGTGACGGCCGTGCGGGTGAAGGCCTGGCCATTGCCGACGTAGGCGTGCAGGGTCACCGTCAGCCCGGCCGGCGCGCTGCCGCCCGGCGTGCGGTTGGCGAGCGAGTAGACCAGCGTGCCATCGCCGCTGTCGATGCGCGTGCGGGCCAGCGACAGCGCGTACTGGGTGACATCCCAGCGCTCCTGCTGGTTGAGCGAGCCCGAGAAGCCGGGCATGAGGTTGGCGATATTGCCGGCCCCGACCAGGCGATACCACGTCGCCGGGTCGGCGGTTGGCGCCTTCGCGACGAGGTCGGCCACCTGTTTGCCCTGGGCGCGGATGCCGCCAGCCTGCGGGCCATCGCCACGACCAAACGTACCATGGCAACCCACGCACTTGATCATGTAGATCTGCGCGCCGGACTCGACATCGAAGCCGTGTGGCGGCGGGTTGTCCGGCACCGAGGTCGGGATGACGGCCGGGACATCGAGGTTGACCGGGTAGCGGGCCGGGCTGCCCGAGCATGCGCTCAGAAGCAGCGCGCCGCCCAGCGCGACAAAGGCGGGGAGGACGTGGCGAAGGCGGCTCATGCCGGCTTGCCTCCCGCCAACGGCTTGCCGCACGCAGGGCAGAAGCGATCGTTGGCCGCATGGGAGGCGCCGCAGGCCGGGCAGTGCCGGCCGGCGCGCAGCGCGGACACGGCGGCTTCGATCTCGGCGTCGACGTCGCGCGGGGCCAACCCGCCCAACGCATCGAGCTTGCGCAGCACCTCGGCGCCCTCGGTCTGCCGCTCGGCGCGCAGACGGGCGTAGTCGGCCGGGTCGAGCTTGCCGGTGCGGGCATCCAGATCGAGCTCGCGCAGGCCGCGCACGATGTCGGCGCGACGCAGCTGCAGCGCCTCGCGCTCACTGACGGTGCGCCGCGCCGAACGGCGCGCGCCCATCAGCGGCTGGGCGATCAGGGCGGCACAGACCAGCAACAGGGCCAGCGCCGCCAGCAGGGGTCCAAAGGAAAGCGTCATTTCAGCAGGGCCTGGAGGTTGGCCTCGAGATCGGCGACCGACATCGGGCGGATCTCGATGGCCCGCAGCACGCCATCCCGGTCGATGAAGAAGGTCTCGGGCACCCCCGTGATGCGGTAGGCGCGTGAGACCTGCTGCTGCAGGTCGAAGCCATTGGCGTAGGTGATTTCGTTTTGCGCGAGATACGGCAGCGCGGCCGCCTCGACTTCGAGGTAGTTCGCGCCGAGAAAGACGACGCGGTCGCGGTATTTGCGCCACACCGCCTCGAAGGCGGGGGCTTCATCGCGGCAGGGGATGCACCACGAGGCCCAGAAGTTGAGCACCACCGGCTTGCCGCGCAGGCTGGCCAGGGTGACCGTGGACGGCAGGCCGGCGCGGTAGCCCTCGTAGAGCGTGAGCGTGACCTCGGGCGCGGGCTTGCCGACCTCGGGCCGGCGTCCCTGGTTGCCCGAGGCGATCAGGCCAAGCACGAACAGGGCGAGCAGCCCCGCCCCAACGGCGAGGCCGAGCACGGCAGGCAGGGGGAGTTTCTTCATCGCGTCAACCCTCCTGCACGTCGCGCTCGAGCGCATCGAGATACGGGTCGGAGCCTGCCGCCGGGACAACCGGCGCCGGCTCCTTGCGCAGCGCCCGCCGCGCCACGGCAAAGGCCGCCACGCACAACGCAATAAACAAGATCACCGGAAACGCCCAGGCCAGCAGATAACCTCCCTGGCGGGGCGGCTCCTGGAGCACTCCGGCGCCAAAGCGGCTGATGAAGTAGTCGGTCACTTCGGCCTCGCTCTTGCCCGCCTTGAGCTGGGCGGTGATCTCGGCCTTCCACTGTGCGCATGTGTCGGTCGGGCAGTCCGCCAGGTTGCGCCCGGCGCAGGTTGGGCAGTTCAAACGTTTGGCGACTTCGCGGGTGCGCTCGTCGAGCCCGCCATCCTGCCCGCGGGCGACCGCGGGGGCGAGCAGCGCGCCAAGCAGCAGGGCCACAATCATGAGCAGGGCAGTGCGCCCGGGGGTGTGGCGCCGCTTCATTTCGCCCCCTGGAGGACGGGCACGGCGCGCGTCACCGGCGACGGCTCGGCGCGCCAGAACGCCACGATGAAGCCCAGCGTCATGATGACGCCTCCCACCCACAACCAGTTGATCATGGGGTTGATGTAGACCGTGAAGGTCGCGCTGCTGCCCTCATCCTCCCAGGCCGACAGGATGACGTAGACCTCCTCATTGAAGGTGCCCGTTACGTCGGCGATGGTCGAGGTGAACTGCTGCGCGGGATAGCGGTCGACGCGCGGATACAGCCCGCCGACGAAATCGCCGGCGCGCGCAAATGGCCCGGCGTCGCTCGCGCGGGTGACCTTGAGCGCGGCCTGCAGCGTGCTGCAGTCATCGAACTGGCACGGCACGGTCTGCGTGCCCCGGTAGGTGAAGGCGTATCCGCCATACGTGAAGGTGCCGTTGAGCGGCACGTTTCGAATCGCGTCCGAGCCGAAGAAGCCCTTGCCAATCGCGCCAATGGCGATGACGACCACGCCGAGGTGGACGAGATAACCGCCGTAGCGGCGCTGGTTGCGCGCGATCAACCGGCCGAGCGCGACCAGCGCGGGCTCGTGATTGGCCTGCATGCGCGCCCGCGCCCCACGCACATACTCGACCAGCGTGACCGCAGCCGTGTAGGCGCAAAGCCCGGCCAGCGCGGCCGCCAGCGCGGTCATGGGCGTGAGCGCGGGCAGGCTGAGGGCAATGAAGACGGCGACCAACACGGCAAAGGCGAAGATCAACGCGCCGGCCGACTGGCGCGCCACCGCCCGCGCATTGCCGCGCGCCCACGCCACCAGCGGCGCAATCCCCATCAGCGCGATGAGCAGAATGAGCTGCGGCACGACCACGGCGTTGAAGTACGGCGGCCCAACGGTCAGACGCTGCCCGCTGATGGCCTCCGTGGCGATGGGCAGCGAGGTCAGCGCAAACACCGTGACCGCCGCGCTGACAAAGACGACGTTCTGCAGCAGGAAGACGCCCTCGCGGGAGAAGAGCTTGTCGAGCGCGTTCTCGCTCTTGAGCACGTCCAGGCGGGTCAGCCAGAAATACAGCATCGCCGCCAGCATCACGACGAGGAAGCCGAGGAAGATCGGCCCCATCGAGGAGGCGGCAAAGGCGTGCACGCTGGTGAGCAGGCCACTGCGGACGATGGCCGTCGCCCACACGATGGACCCAAAAGTCAGCATCATCAGCGCGACGTTCCAGTTCTTGAACATGCCGCGCTTCTCCTGGATCATCGCGCTGTGCAGGAAGGCGGTGCCGAGCAGCCACGGCACGAACGACTTGTTCTCGACGGGGTCCCAGCCCCAGTAGCCGCCCCACCCCAGCACATCGTGCGCCCAGCGCCCGCCGAGAATCAGGCCCAGCGTGAGGAACACCCAGCCGACCAACGTCCAACGGCGGGAGGCGCGCAGCCAGAGGTCATCCTTGCGGCGCGTGATGAGGGAGGCCATGCAAAAGGCAAACGGCACGATGAAGCCGGTGAACCCGGCATACAGCACCGGCGGATGGATGATCATGCCGGGGTGCCGGAGCAACGGATTGAGTCCACGCCCATCCGATGGGGGGAAGTCCAGCCGCTCGAAAGGGTTGGCCGAGACCAGCGTCAGCACGATGAAGAAGGCGAGCGTCAACGCCATCGTCGCCGTGACGTACGGCAACAGCTCTCGGTCAGCGTCCCAGCGCCGCTGCATGGCGACGAAGACAAACGCCGACATCAGCACGCACCAGAACAGCAGCGAGCCGGCCTGCGCCCCCCACAGGGCAGTGATGCGAAAGAAGAGCGGCGTGCCAAGCGAGGAAACGGACACGACATAGCGCAGGCTGAAGTCATTGTTGATGAGCGCAATCAGCAGACCGGCCATGCCAATGACCATGAGGGGGAAGGCCAGCGCGGCCGCGATGCGCCCGCTCTGCACGAAGCGGTCGTCGTCGCGTTGCGCGCCGTAGACGGACGCGCCGGCCGCATACAGCAAGAGGAGCGCGGCAAGAAGAACGGCGTACTGGCCAACGTCAGTGAGCATCGATTACGTCCTGGCTGATCGCACGGGGCCGCCCGCGATCAAGGGTTTAGGGTTGGGCCTTGGCGGCGGCCTCGTATTTGGTTGGGCACTGCAGCAGCAGCGCATCGGGAGAGGAGCCGGCGACGAACCTGCCGTCGCCATCGAGCTTGCCCGTCACGATGGCCTTGGCCTCGTGCACCAGCGTGTCGGGCTTGGCACCGCGATACAGCACCGTGACCCGCGGGGCCGCCGCGACATTGTTGACCAGCGTCTCGCGATCCTGCACGATGTCAAAGCGCAGGTCGAGCGTCTTCGCATCGTAGCGGATGCTGTCTCCGACCACGGTGCCGGTCAGCTTGAACACGCGTTGGGAGAGATCGACCCCGCTCTGCCGCTGATGCAGCAGCTCATCGACCTTGACCTCGAGGCTGGCATTGCCGGCCAGGGTGAAGGCGATCACGGCGATCAACGCGCCGAAAATCAGCGCAATCCCAATAAAGACTCTTGGTTTCATCCTTGCTTGACGAACTCCTGACGGCCATTCTAATGGACCGTGCCCGCGTGTCTTCAGAAACGAAGCGGCGCAACCGTACAATGCCGCGCATGCTCAGGATTCTCACGCTCGATGCGGCCAGGGACAGCCTTCTGGCGCGACCTCCCCTCGATGAATTTCCCGTCAGCGCCGCGATGAAGGCGCGCACGCGCGCAACGTTCGGCGCCGACCTGTCCCCCGAGGAGGTCGTGCGGCGCATCCTGCGCGATGTGCGCGACCGCGGCGATGACGCCCTGATCGAATGGACGGCGCGCCTGGATGGCGTGACGCTCACGCCCGACCGCTTCCTGGTGAGCGACCTGGACATCGCCGGCGCCTACGACGCGGTCGATTCCGAGGTCGTCGCCGCGCTCGAACGCGCCGCGGAGCGCGTGGCGCAGTTTCACGCCCGCCTCCCCGCGCAGAGTTGGATGACGACGGAGATGGGCGGCATGCTCGGCCAGGTGATCCGCCCGCTTGACCGGGTCGGCATCTACATCCCCGGCGGCAGCGCGCCGCTGGCCTCGACGCTGCTGATGACCGCGCAGGTCGCGCGCCAGGCCGGCGTCCCCGAGATCGTCGCCTGCGCGCCGCCACAGCCGGGCACCGGCCTGCCCCACCCGCTGATCCAGGTCGCGGCGGACATCGCCGGTGTGGATGAGCTTCTTTGTCTGGGCGGTGTTCCGGCCATTGGCGCGCTGGCGTATGGCAGCCAGACGTTGGAGCGCGTGGACAAGGTCTTTGGCCCGGGCAACACCTTCGTCGTCCTGGCCAAGAAGGAAGTGTTTGGCGTGGTCGGCGTCGATTCGCTGCCGGGACCGACCGAGACCGTCATCGTCGCGGATGAGGAAGCCAACCCGGCCTGGGTGGCCGCCGACATGCTCGCGCAGGCCGAGCACACGGCCGGCAGCGCCCTGCTCATCACGCCGTCGCGCGCGGTCGCCGAGCGCGTCGCCGCCGCGCTGACCGCGCAGGTCGCGGCGCTGCCCGCGCAGAGCGCCGCCGAGATTGCCGAGAGCTTTGCCACGCGCAGCGGCGCCGTGCTCGTGAACGATCTGGCCGAGGCCGTCGCGGTGGCGGATGCCTTCGCGCCCGAACACCTGTGTCTGTCGGTGCGCGACCCGTGGGCGTGGCTGGAGGCCATCCACAACGCGGGCGGCGTCTTCATGGGCGAGCAATCGTATGAGGTGCTGGGCGACTACTGCGCCGGCCCCAGCCACGTCATGCCCACCGGTGGGACGGCGCGCTTCACCCCGCCCTGCAACGTCCTCGACTTCATGCGGGTGATGAATGTCATTGCGTTGGACGAACGGACGGCCGGCACGCTTGCCCCGGTCGCGATCAAGCTGGCCGAGGCCGAGGGCCTGCACGCGCATGCCGCGGCCGCGCGGCTGCGGCTTGCGGGGCGCTAGACCGCCACGTCTACAATGGCCGGGTGCTGGCTGAGAGCTTTCTGCGTTCGCTCAATCGCCTGAGGCTGGCCGCCCCGGGCCGCCAACGCGGGCAATACACCGGCGAGCGGCGCAGCCATCGCTTTGGCCGGTCGATGGAATTCGCCGACTACCGCGCCTACACGCCCGGCGACGACCCGCGTCGCGTGGATTGGAACCTGTTCGCGCGCTACGAGCGGCCGTATGTCAAACGCTTCGAGGACGAGGAGGACATGACCGTCTCGATCCTGCTGGATGCCAGCGCCTCGATGCGCTGGGTCGATCCGGAGGAGGAGCGCTCGGGCAAGTGGGAGCGCGCCTGCGACCTCGCCCTGGCCCTGGCCTACATCGGGCTGGCCGGCGGCGACCGGGTGGTGCTGGCCACCAGCAGCGAAGGCCAGGTCGCGCCCCGGCGCGGCGTCGGGGCGATGAGCGACTTCCTCCGCCTGATCGAGCGCGAGACGGCCCGCGCGCCGCAGCGCGTTTCGCCGGCGGCCTGGCTTCGCCGCTTTGCCAGCACCGGCAAGCCGGGGCTGCGCATCCTGGTCTCGGATGGCCTCGACGCCGATGGGTTTGAGGATGGTCTCACAGCGTTGGGCGGACGCGGCATGGATGTCTGGTTGTTGCACACGCTCTGCCCCGCCGAGCTGGAGCCGCGCTTCACGGGCGATCTGCGCTTCAGGGATGTCGAGACCGACGCCGGGCAGGATGTCAGCATCGATGCGGCCACGCTCTCGCGCTATCACGCGGCCGTTACGCGCTTCAGCCGCGCGCTCTCGGCGCGCGTGCGCCGCCGCGGCGGGCGCTACTACCTCGCCAACACCGCCGAGCGCGTCGAGACCCTGACGCTCGGCGCGCTGCGGCGCGAAGGCTGGTTGCTGGGATGAGCGTGCTGGAGCCGGCCGCGCTCGCCTTCGCCGCGCTGCTCATCCCCCTCGTCCTGCTCTACGTGCTGCGTCTGCGCCGCCGCGAGCAGACGGTGTCGAGCACGCTGCTGTGGCGAATGGGGGTGCTCGACCGCGAGGCCAACGCGCTGTGGCAGCGGCTGCGGCCCAACATCCTGCTGCTGCTCCAGGCGCTGACGCTGCTCTTTCTGGTCTTCGCGCTGACCCGCCCCTACACGCTCGCGCCGGCCGCGCTGACCGGGCGCGTCGTCGTGCTGCTGGACACCTCGCTGTCGATGGCGGCGACCGATGCAGCCGGCGGAGGCACGCGTTTCGAGCAGGCCCGCCGCGAGGTCTTCTCGCTGATCGACCAACGCGGGGCCGGCGATGAAATGACGATCATCGCGGTGGATGCATCACCCCGCGCCGTGGTCGCGCTCACCCGCGACCGGGCCACGCTGCGCGCGGCGGCCGAGGCGCTCAGCCCGACACCGACGGCGGCCAACTGGAGCGTTGCGCTCAGCCTGGCCAGCGCGCTCGCCACGGCCAACAGCCACCTCGTCCTCGTCAGCGATGGTGCCAACCCCGGCGACCTGCGCGCGCTGGCGACGCCCGCGCGCTTCATCGCGGTGGGCGGTGGGGATGGCAACCTCGCCATCGCCAGCCTCGCGCTGCGCCCTACGGTGCGGGGCTTCTCCGCGCTGACGCGCGTGATCAATCCCGGCAGCGTCGAAGCGACGGCGCTGCTCTCGCTGCGCGCCTTCTCCGAGGCCGGCCCCGGGGCGCTGCTCGATGCGCGCGAGGTGCGCGTCCCGGCCGGCGGATCGGCGCAGTGGACGGTCAACGGCATTGACCCGGCTGTGGGCGTTGTGCGCGCGACGATCGACGGCGTCACCCCGGCCAGCGCGAACAGCCTCGCCGCCGATGACAGCGCGCTCGCCCTGGCCTCGCCAGCCACGCCGCGCCGGGCGCTGCTGCTCACGCGGGGGAACCGCTTCCTCGAACAGGCCCTGGCCGTCCTGCCCAACGTGCAAACCACGCGCGCGCTCAGCGTGCCGGTCGACGGGCCGGCCTTCGACTTGATCATCGTCGACGCGATGCCTGCGACGCTGCCGCCACGCTCGCGCGCGCTCATCCTCGCCCCCGTGGCTGACACAGCCGCCTTCACGGTCGGCGGCACCTTCTCGAGCACAAAATTCGTCTCGGCGGCGCAGCACCCCACCCTCACCGACGTCGACTGGCGCGCCGTCAACGCGCTCGATGCGCGCGCCCTCGCACCCGCCCTCTGGCTGCGCCCCCTCGTCGAGGGCCAGGGCGGACCGCTACTGCTGGCCGGCGAGCCCCCCCCCGGTGACGCGGGAGAGCAGGCTTTTGAGCGTTTGGCAGTGCTCGCCTTCGATGTGCGGCGCAGCGACTTCCCGCTGCAGATCGCCTTTCCGGTCTGGATGGCCAACACGGTGGGCTGGCTGGCACCGCCGCGCGCGTTTGACCTGCCGGAGTCGCTGAGGCCCGGCGAGGTCGCCGCCCTGCCCGTCGGGACCGTGGTGAAGGACCCGGCCGGGGCGACGCATCGCGTCGACGCGCGCGGCTTCGCCGAGACGACGCTGCCCGGGCTGTATGGGTATCGCTCGGGTGAGACCGTTGGGCAGTTCGTCGTCAATGTGCGGGACCCGGCCGAGGCCGACCTGCGCCCGGACTCGACCCTGGCGACGACGCTGCCGGCGGAATCCGCGCAGACCGCTGCCGGCAACCCGCTCGCGCAGCGCGAGATCTGGCCGTGGCTCGCGGCGCTGGCGCTGGTCGCGCTGATGGTCGAGTGGTGGATCTACCAGCGCGGGCTGGGCGGCCCCCGCCGCGAACGACCCTGACCCGCGCGGGCCGGTATGATCGCGGGCATGCTGCCGTTCATCGACAAACTGCGCGCATCCATGCGCACCCGCCGCTCGCGGCTGTGCCTCAGCCTCGACCTTCAGATCCCGGACACCCCGCTGCCCCTGCTCGAGTTCGATGAACCGATGCTGCCTTTTGCCCGGGCGACCATCGCGGCGACGCACGACATCGTGGCGGCATATCAGATTCGGCCGTTGTATTTTCTGGCGGAGGGCGGTTCCGGCGCGATTGCGCTCGAACGCCTGGTGCGGCTGATCCCGAAGGACCTGCCCATCATCGTCGACTTGCGTTTGGACGGCGATGCGCCGGTCAATCTGGCCGGCCGCGCGGCCTTCTACCAGTGCCACGGGGATGCCGTCACCGCGCAGCCCCACCTGCGCGCGGCCGATCTGGCGGGGCTGGCCGGGTTCGACGGCGGCGGTCGCGGCCTGTTTGCCCACCTCGACGCGCCAACCCATGCGCTCGAAGCCCCGTGGGATGGCTATTCGGTCTCCGCGCGGCGACCCGAACTGGCGACGGCGGCGCGGCAGCGCAACCCGCACGCCATGGCCTTGATCCAGGAGACCGACGCCGTCAGCGCCACGGCGTTGGGCGCGCTGAGCGACGCCAACGCCCTGCTGGTGGTGGGGCGCAGCGTGTTGTATGCCTCGAAATACCTGAGCTTCGCCGAAGACATGCGCGCCGCGCTGGTGCGGCTCAACACGCGCTTCCCAGCCTGAACCCGCGGGCCGGGGTCAATACTCCAGCGCCTCGATCGGCCCATCCTCGGGATCGGCCTCGTCGTCGCGGATGTCCGCCGGCTGCGGCAGCGCATCACCCCGTCCGCACAACGCTCGATACGGGCAATGCGCGCAGACGCGGCGATCGTCGGTCTTCTCGAAGCCGGCCTCGCCGTCGCGGCCGCGCACATCCGCGAGCAGCGCCTGCAGCCAGCGGGCATCTTCGGCGTAGTCGGTGTCGCTGTAGCGGACGCTCACCCAGGGCTGCGCGGGGAAATTGGCCAGCCAGTAGCGCATGCTGACCTGCGCGGGGTCGATGGCCCGCCCGCCGTTGTAGCTCGCCCCGGCAGCCACCAGCACATAACGGTAGATTCTCGTCTGCGGGCGGCGCGCAAAGAAAGCCTTACCCGGCGGATGCTGGCCGCGCAGCGTCTTCCAGTCGATGATGATGGCGGCCGAGGCGTCGATGGCCAGCAGGTCGAAGCGCGCATACACGCGCTCCGCGCCCACCCCCGCCGTCAGGGCCAGCTCGGGATGGCGCACCGTCGGCAGGTCGGACAGGTCGGTGGCCTTGTAGCGCGCCCACCAGACCCCCAGCTCGCCCTCGGCCGGCGCGTCAGCCGCCCCGGTGGGGATGCCGAGCAGGTCGCGCTCGATCCAGCGGTGCAGCAGCCGACCGCGGGCCAGATAGTCCTGCTCGGCCAGCGGGTCACCGTCCAGCTGCGGCCAGGCCTGACGCACAACGTAGCGCAGGTAGAAGCGACGCGGACACGCGACAAAGTCGCCCAGGCTGTGCTGGCTGAACAGAAAGTCGCGCTCAAGGCCGGCTGGCATCGTCGCCTCCGGGCTGGCGGGCGACATACAGCCCGCGCCCCATCAGCCCATCATCAAAGGCCTCGACGGTCATGCCCACGGCGGTGAAGGCGTCGGTCATCTGCGCCTGCGTCCACAGCCCAAGCTCGTGACGCTCCACGAAATGATCGACGCCATCCGGCGTGCCGATCAGGAAGTGCATGTCCATGATCGAGAGCTCGCCCGCGACCTCGGAGACGTTCATGCGACAGACGTGGAAGTTGCGCTGGTCGATGTAGCGCGAGGCGACGCGCCCGGCGAAAAACTGATCCGGGCGAAACCACGGCTCGACCACGAGCGCGCCGCCCGGCCGGACGTGTCGGGCCATTCGCGCGATGGCCTGGCGCATGAGCGGCTCGGTGCGCGCATAGCCAATCGCCGAGAACAGACAAATCACGGCATCGAACGTGCGCCCGAGCTCGAAATCGAGCATGTCGGCGTGGTGCAGCGGCACATCGGGATGGCGCTGCCGGGCGATGGCGAGCATGTCCGGGCTGACATCCAATCCCTCGACCTGGTAGTGCTCGCGCAGAAAGGTCAGGTGCCCACCCGTGCCACAGGCGACATCGAGCAGCGTCGCCCCGTCCCCCACCCCGCGCGCGCCGAGCAGCCAGCGGATGCTCTCGGCCTCATGGTGGTAGTCCTTGAAGGCATAGATCGCATCGTAGTAGCGCGCAGATCGGCCATGTTGGTTGGACATCTCGGTCATCGATTGCTCCACAAATCGGCAAGCGCGAGCGCGGGGACGTTGCGGCCACGCCCCTGGCCGCGCTCACTTGCGTACGACAGTCGCAGCTCGCGCCGCGCGCGGGTGACGCCGACATACAGCAGCCGCAGCCGCTCGGCGATGTATTCGATCCGACCGGCCCGCGCCAGCGCGCGCGCGTCCAGGGCCGGCTCGCGGCCCTCCCGCAGCGCCGTGGCGATCTCCTCCAGCTGCACGCGCGCCTCGAGGGCGGGATCGCGACCGCCCAGATACCAGGCCTCGCCGCGGAACTGCGCATCGGCATCGTGCGGGAATTCGTTCGCGTCGAGGCAGGTGAGATACACGCGGTCCCACTCCAGGCCCTTGGCCTTGTGCAGCGTGGTCACGGTGATGATCCCCGGCCGTGGGACAAAGCCGCTCTCCAGCAGGCTGCGGCTGAGGTAGCGCTGCTTGTTGCGGGCGATGTCGGTGAGCTGGGCGCTGAGCTGCGGCAGGTCCCAGACCGGGTTCTGCGCGGCCTCCCGGCGCGCGGTCACGGCCAGGCTGTGCGCGATGGCCAGGTCGGCCTCCTCGGTCAGCGTGTCGTGGGCGATGGTCAGCAGCAGCTGGTCGATCGGCAGCGCGCTGGCGCGCACCCACTTGGCCGCCCGCCGCGAGAGCGCCGAGATCTCGCGCAGCTCCGGCTCGGTGACGGGCACCTTGCCCGGCAGCGGCGGCTCGCCCAGCGGCGAGGGGAAGAGCAGCCGCTCGACCAGCGCCGAGTGCAGCAGCGTATCGACGTGATCGTTCTTTGGCTTGCGCGGCGCACCATCGGCCAGCGCGCGCAGGGCCTTGCGCAGGTCGGAGAGCCCCTGCCCCCGCTGCGGCGACGCGCACACCGCAACGGCCGAAGCCAGCACATCCGCGACATTGCGCACGCCGACGCTGTTGTTCAGGTGATCCTCGTAGCGCGTGGGCTCACCCGGCTTCAGCAGCCCCTCGAAGGCATCGACGATGAGTTGGCCAAACCGGTTGGTCGGGGCCAGCGTGGCGCAGGTGCGGTCCGGGTTCTGCCGCACATACTCCAGCGCGCCTTCCGCCACGCGCTTCGCCTGGGTCTCCTCATCGGGGAAAGCGATGGCCTGGATGGCGCCCGGCTGATCCGGCGGGTTGCGCTGCGGGTCGTTTTCGTCCGTTGGCCGAATCAGGGTCTGCGCGGACAGCGCGCGCGCCCGCACCTCGATCTCGGGATGGGCGCCTTCGGACCAGGCGGCCAGCCGGTTGGCCAGCGCGATGATGGCCGGCGCGCTGCGCCCGCTCACCGAGAGGGGCAGATCGCGCACGCCCGGCCGGCGCGGAAATTCCTCGCGGAAGAAGCGCACGCTCGATGCCGTGAACGTCGTCATGATGGCCTGGTTGGGATCCCCCACCCGCGCCCAGTTCCCGTGGTCGCGCGACAGGCGCGACAGGATCTCCTCCTGCAACGGCGTCGAGTCCTGCGCCTCGTCCTCGAGGATGAAGGCAAAGCGGCGGCCCAGGCGCTGCCGGAAGGCCTCGTCGTTGTCCAGGGCGAGCACGGCCCGCACGATCAGGTCATCGAAATCGAGCCGGCCGGCATCGCGGAGCAGCTCCTCGTAGCGCGCATACAGCGCCGCGCCCATGGTGAGAAACGGCGAGAGCGGTTCGCGTTGCGCCTCGAGCACGGCCTTCAATCGCGCACTCGACCAACGTAGATTCTTGGCCTGCCTGATGACGTCGCGGGCGAGCTTCTCGGTGTCGTTGGCCCAGCCCTTCTCCGCCTTGTCGCGGCTGCGCGCCGCGGTGTCGTTGGCGATGAAACTGCGCCAGTACGCGTCGTTGCGGGCGCGATACCAGCGCACCGCTTCGGGCAGGGTCTGCTGGCCGCCGCCCTCGTCGTCCATGGCGAAGTCGGGATCGGTCCCGGCCAGGTCGGGCCGCTCGCGGATGATCAGGTAGGCCAGCCCGTGCAGCGTGACGACGCGATAGCCGACATCGCCCAACGCTCCCTGCTCCGTCAACAACCCGCGCACGCGCGCGCGGATGTTGTCCACCGCGGAGTTGGTGAAGGTGACGATCAGGATCTCGCCCTCGGGCGGGACGCGACCGTCCTTGAGCAGGCGCGCGACCAGCGCCGCCAACGTTTGCGTCTTGCCGCTGCCGGGCACGGCCGAGACGCGCAACAGCCCGCCGGCATACGCGGCGATGGCCTCCTGCTCCGGGCGCAAGCGAAAGGTCTGAACCGTCATAGCGTGCGCTGGAGGGCGCGGGCCAGCTCGCCCGCCTCCTCCTGCCCCTTCAACCCCAGCTGGCTGCTGGCCAGATACAGACGCCCGTCGCAGCGATCGCACAACCCGATCACCACGCGCCGCAACATGTCCTGACGCGCCAGCGTCTCGTCGGCCTCGGTCCACGTCGCGCGCACGCCGGGGCGGGCCAGCACCGCACCCCAATGCCGCGTCAGCGTGTACGGATGCGTCAGCGCCTGATACAGGCGGTCATACCACCCGGTCGCGTTGACGTCCAGCCAGAGCTGCACGCGCGAGCGGTGCTCGCCGGTGAGATAGGTGTAGACCGGCGCGAGCAGCACGCTCGTCGCGTCGTCGACGTCGCGCGCGCCCTCCGGGACGAACTGGGCGGCCATCACGCCCTCGGTGATCAGCGCAAGGTAGTCGGCCGGCAGCTGTCCGCGCGCGGTGATGCCGCTGTCCTGCACGGCCTCGCGGAAGAGGCGCGCAGAACGGACGAGCTTATCTACCACGTTGGCCGCCTCGCGGTCAGCCGCCAGCCCAAACCCGGGCTGCGAGAGCACCTGCCCGAACAGAAGCTGCCACCAAACATCCAACGGCGGGAGATCATCGTCCGCCGGGACGGCGCGGGCGGCCTCCAGCCAGGCAGCGATGGCGTCCACCCGCTCGCGGAAGCGCACGCCGACGCGCTCCCACATCTTCGGGTCACTGACCGGGACCAGCCGCTCGGACGATGCGTGACGGCTCACGTCGGCGATGACCTTGGCCCGGGCGAGGTCGAGGCCGTCGATGGCCACCGACAGCGCCCGCGCGAGCTCGTGCTCGCGCACATCGGCCGACACCGCCGGGGCCAGCGACGGATACCCCAACCGCGCAAAGGTCACGCAGGCGCGGGTGACGGGGTGGTCGATCAGCGGCCGAGAGGGTCGCACCGCGCGCACCCCGATCCCGCGCTCGCGCAGCGCTTCCTCGAGCTCGAAACGCAGCACGTCCTCGACATACGGCGCGACGACGGCGATCTCGGCGGGCGGTGTGCCTCGCTCGACCTCGCCGATGATCGCGTCCGCCACGGCGCGGACCATCGATACCCAGTACTTGCCGCGCGGGTTCAGCAGCGTGACGCGGCCGTCGCGCAGCGCCTCATCGCGCGTGTCGCGCCGCACGGGCGTCGCGCCGACTGCGCCGGCCAGCCGCTGGCCAAATCCGGCCAACGGACGTTGCTCATATGGGCGGGCCAGCGTCTCGACGCCATCACATTGCGCGCGCAGCGCCCGTGCCGAGGCCGGATCCGCGCCCAGGAAGAGCCGGTAACCGCCGGGGTCGTCCTCGACCAGCACGGCGTCCTCACAGGTGGGCAACAGACGGGCTACGAAATCGTGGGCGATGGGCGGCATCTCCTCGACGTTGTCCACCAGCACATGGCGGTAGCGGTCGGCGATGAAACGCGCGTAGGCGGCCTCGGGCAGCAGATACCGCGCAAAGACCTCATGCTGCAGCGAGAAGTCCAGCAGGTTGTGCGCGAGGCAGAAGGCGCGGAAGGTGCCCGCCATGTCCTGCGCGCGGCGATAGACCTTCAGCCGCGCGTCGTCGCCCGCCCACGCCGAGCCCAGGCGGGTGGCGATCTCGTCCAGCGGGAAGCCGGCGAGTGCCGACTTGTGTGCGTTGTCCAACAGCTGCCCTAGCAGGCGCGGCCGCGGCAGGTTGAGGTCGGCAAAGGCCGCCAGCTGTGGCGCGACCAGGCGCGCCATCAGGTATTGCGCGACCTCGATGTCGAGAAAAATCGGCTCGCGACGGACATCGCCGAAACCGGCCGGCCCGGCGATGAGCGGGAAGAACACGCCGACGTGGTTGCGGGTGAGCGAGTAGAAGGTCCCAATGGTCGGCTCACCGCGCACCTGGCGCGCGGCGGATGCCCCGGGCGGCGGCGCGGCCGCGAGCGCGGCGCGAAACGTCTTCGCCGCGGCGCGGCTGGCGGTCAGGACCAGAATGCGGTCGGGGCGCACGCCGGCCTCCAGCCAGGCCACGAGCTGGTTGGCGAGGCGGGTGGTCTTGCCCGCCCCGGCATGCCCGACCTCATAGCGCTTCATCGCTGGCCTCGAAAAATACGGGCGGCGCGTGACACCGATGGGCCAGGCTCCATTCGGCGACGCGCCGCAGTGTGCGTCATGGTGTTCCGCCCGGGGCGGCTACTTGTTGTTGATGTGGACGATCTTGACCTTCATCGCCCCGCCGGGGGTCTGCACCGTGATGATGTCATGCAGCTTGTGTCCGAGCAGCGCCTTGCCCATGGGCGACTCGTTGCTGATGCGGCCATGTTGCGGATCGGCCTCGGCCGACCCGACCAGCACGTAGTGCTCCTTCTCGGTCGTGCCCACCTCGGTGATGGTGATCTTGCTGCCCAGGCGGATCTCGTTGGCGGGGCCCTTGGCTTCGATCAGCTTGGCATTGCCCAGGATGGTCTCGATGGTGAGAATGCGGCCCTCGACAAACGCCTGCTCGTTCTTGGCATCCTCATATTCGGGGTTTTCCTCGGTTTCCCCTTCCTCCATGGCCTCATGGAGGCGCTGCGCTACCTCGGCGCGGCGCTTTGTCTTCAGGTGCTCAAGCTCCTCTTCCAGCTTCTTGAAGCCTTCGGGGGTTAGAAACTCGGTTTCGTTCATAGGATTCTGTCACGCAAGTCTCGGAAAATAAGACTGAGTCACCAGCGTGGGCGGCTCAGTTGTATTCCGAAAAGGTAGGGGATTATAGCCCAGACCCATCCGATACGCGAGCCTCTGATATAGTGGCTGCGACATGTTCCCGCTCTCCGACCTTCAATACTTGATCATCGACATGGACGGCGTGCTGTGGCGCGGCGAGCAGCCCCTGCCCCGCCTGCCGGAGTTCTTTGACACCCTGCGCGACTTGGGCATCCGGTTCGTCCTGGCGACCAACAATGCCAGCAAGACCGGTGCGCAATACGTCCAGCGCCTGCTGCGCTTTGGCGCGATCGTCTCGGAGGCCGAGGTGCTGACCTCGCCCCAGGCCACCGCCGCCTACCTGCGCGGCGCGGCCCCTGACGCCCACATCGGCATCATTGGCGAGCAGGGCCTGGCGGCCGAGCTGCGCAAGGCCGGGCTGCACGTGCTCGAGGCCGATGACGCGCAACCCCCGACCCACATCGTCGTAGGAATTGACCGGGCCTTGACCTACGACAAACTTGCGCGCGCCTGTCTGGCCATCCGGGCCGGCGCCACCTTCATCGGGACCAACCCGGACGTGACTTTTCCGGGCGAACAGGGGATCGTACCGGGCAACGGGGCGATCCTGGCCGCGCTCGAGGTATCAACCGGCGTGAAGCCGCTGATCATCGGCAAGCCGCAGCCCGAGATGATGGTGCAGGCGCTCAGCCGGATGGGTGCCGATCCCGCTCGCACGGCGGTGCTCGGCGACCGGCTGGACACGGACATCCTGGCGGGTCAGCGCGCCGGGCTGCACAGCATCCTGGTCCTGTCGGGGGTCAGCACACGTCGCGAGGCGGAGACCGGCCCCATCCGCCCCGATCTGATCATCGAGGACATCGGCGCGCTGGCCGACGCCCTGCGCGCCGCGCACGGCCGCACGGCCCGTGCGTGAGAGCGTGCCTCAGGAGGATTCTGAAATGACCAAGTTGCTGCTTCGTCTGGCGGTGAACGCCATCGCCATCTTCGTGGCCGCCAACGTGTTGCCCGGGATCGCCGTCAAGGGCGGCGACGTGGGCACGTATCTGATCCTGGCCATCATCTTCGGCCTGGTGAATGCGCTGGTGAAGCCCATCGTCAGCGCGCTGTCCTGCCCGCTGGTGCTGGTCACGCTGGGCCTGTTCGTGCTGGTGGTGAACGGCATGATGCTGATGCTCACCGCGAGCTTCTCGGACGGCCGCCTCATCGTCGAGGGCTGGGGCACGGCGATTCTGGGCGGCATCGTGATGGGCCTCGTCAACGTGGTGTTGGAGGCGATCCTCGGGTTGAACCGCAAGGACGACTAGCGCGGGATGCAGGCGCGATTTCAGGCGGCGCGCAGCGATCGGCTGGACAAGCTCGTCGCGGCCGGCGCACCGTCCCTCACCCGCAGCGCGGCGCGCAAGCTGATCGAGGCCGGCCATGTTCGCGTGGCCGGCCTCGCGCGTGATCCGGGCGATGTCATCCGGGCCGGCGCATGGATCGAGATCGACGCGCCGGACCCCGAGCCGGCCGGCCCGCTGGCAGCAGAGAACATTCCGTTGCGCATCCTGTTCGAGGATGACGCCCTGCTGGTCATCGACAAGCCGGCCGGCATGGTCGTGCATCCCGGCGCCGGGGTGACGCACGGGACGGTGGCCAATGCCATCCTGAGCTATGCCCCCGAGGCCGCCGGGGCCGGTGACGATCAGGACCGGCCGGGGATCGTGCATCGGCTGGACAAGGAGACGAGCGGCGTGCTGCTGATCGCGCGGACCGAGGCGGCCCTGCGCGGGCTACAGGCGCAGTTCAAGGCGCGTCAGATCGAGAAGACGTATCTGGCCTGGTGCGTGGGCGATGTGCAGCCGGCCACGGGTCTGATCGACAAACCCATCGGGCGCGACCCGGGGCACCGGCAGCGCATGGCGATCGTAAACGACGGGCGCGCGGCGCAGACCGCCTTTGTGGTGACGGAGCGCCTGAAGCAGGTTGACCCGCGCCGTTTGATAGAGGCGCTGGGTCTGGAGCTCCCCGCCGGTGCAGTGCCGCGACGCGACTACAGCCTGGTCCGCGCGCAGCCGCGCACCGGGCGCACGCACCAGATCCGCGTGCACCTGGCGTCGCTGGGCTTCCCCGTCGTCGGGGATGCGGTCTACGGGGCCACGCGCCACGACCCGTTGAGCAAGGCGCTGACGCCGCGGCACCTGCTGCATGCCAGCCAGCTGCGCTTTGCGCACCCGATCACCGGCGCGCCGATGACGCTGCATGCGGCGATGCCGGCGGACTTTCTCTCGATGAACTGATGGGGGCGTGTGGCGTGTGGCGTCATGCGTTGGGCGTCATGCGTTGGGCGTCATGCGTCATGCGTTGGGCGTCATGCGTCATGCGTCATGCGTTAGGTGTGTCTGCATGGCGGCGATTCGGTGGATAACAGAAGAACGAAGAAACGAAGCGGATTACCGCTGACGGCAGACGGCGGACCGCAGACGGCCGTTAGCGTCAATCCGCCCTAACCGGCTTCCGTCCTCCGTCTTCCGTCGTCGGTCGCCCGTCCGCCATCGGCGGTAATCCGCCCTAACCGGCTTCCGTCCTCCGTCTTCCGTCGTCGGTCGCCCGTC
>JAIBCK010000141.1 GCA_019694215.1 Thermoflexales bacterium | reverse complement strand
ATGGATTTGATCGTGCCGCGAAATGCCGTGGCCGCGGCACGTGACGGTTGGGTCGAGGGCGCACATCCGTGCGGCGTGATTCGCCCGTTGGAATTACGGAGAGCGCCGTAGGGGCGCATGTCCATGCGCCCCGGTGTCCGCACGCACGCCCCACCGCCGTCATTGTGCGCCGTGGCCGTGGCGCGTGACGGTTGGGTCGAGGGCGCACATCCGTGCGCCCCTACACCGCATGGGTTTGATCGTGCCGCAAATTGCCGCGGCCGCGGCACGTGACGGTTGGGTCGAGGGCGCACATCCGTGCGCCCCTACACGGCATGGATTTGATCGTGCCGCGAAATGCCGTGGCCGTGGCGTGCGACGGTTGGGTCGAGGGCGCACATCCGTGCGCCCCTACGCGGCATGGATTTGATCGTGCCGCGAAATGCCGTGGCCGCGGCGCGTGACGGGTGGGACGCGGGCGCACATCCGTGCGCCCCTACACGGCATGGAATCGATCGGGCCGCGTAGGCACCGACCGTCACGGCGGCGGGACGAGTGCGGCTCTCAACTCGGCATAGATCGGCAGCGGTTCGAGGTCGGGGGTGACAAACGTCCACGCGTCGCGATAACCGCCGGCCGGCGCGGGCAACTTGAACACCCACATCGACACGCTGCGCACCCACGGCCAATTGGCCCCGGCATACGCCCACGCGCCGAGTGTGTATTCGATCCGTTGTGCGGGCGTGACCGCCTGCGGCCAGCGCGGCGCGTCATTCCATCCCGCCTCGGTGATGTGGACGTCGCGCGTGTCGCCGTGCCGCAGCATCACGGCGCGCAACAACTCCACACGCCGGAAATTCACGGCCTCGGCGGCGGGCGGCGCGCTCGGCTGCTGGGTGAGGCCATACGCATGCACGGCCAGCGCATCCCACGGGCGCGCCTCCCCGAGCGCCGCGTAGACGCGCTCGAGAAAGACCAGGTCGTCCATCCCGTTGGCGCTGCCGGCCGGCTCCAGCGTCGGCGCGAGCGCGCCGGCCAGGACGATGGTCTCCGGCGCGGCGCGCTTGATCGCGTCGTACACCACGCCGAGCATCGCCGCATAGCCCTCCGGATCGACCGGGCGCATGCCCCATTCCAGGCTGAGGTTGGGCTCGTTCCAGATTTGCACGGCCGCGACACGCCCACGGTAGCGCGCCGCGAAGGCGGTCGCATAACGGGCGAAATCGACATACAGCGCGGGTGGCAACCAGGTCACCGTCGTCTGCGCGGCCTCGCGCTCGCCGCCGGCCGCCCGGACGCGCGCCCACAGCGGCACGAAACCCAACCGGGCGATCACGCGCAGCCCCTGCCGGTTCGCGCGGTCGATCAGCGCATCAAAGCTGCGCCAGTCATACTGCCCCGGCGCGGGCTCGGCGTAGGCCCAGGGGAAGAACTCGACCACCCAGGTCGCGCCCATGTCGCGCACCATCGTCAGGCCGCGCTGGATCTTCCAGGCCTCCACTTCATCGGTGAAGCGTGTGTGCACGCCCGCCAGGGGCTGGCGCGTGCGCACCTGCTGCTGCGGGCCGAGCTGCAGGCCGGCCGGGGCCAGCCGCAGCGCGCCGCCGAGGACGGTGACCAGCAACAACAGCACGAGCCCGGCGCGTGTTCTCATCCCCGCGCATTCTCCCCCCGCCGGGCGGCGGACGCGGCGCTCAGCGCCCGCTCATGCGCCGCTCCGCGATGCGCGCCGGGCACGGGGCATGGGCTATGATCGCCGGTTACATCGCATGAGATCGACCAATCTGATCCGCCTGCGCCAGCGGCGGCGCGAGCGCGCCCGCAATGGCGGCCTGCAGCGCCTGCTGCGGGCGTTTGCCATCCTCGCCGTGATTGTGACCGCCATCGCGGTCGCGACGCCCGTTGCGGTGGGGGTAGCGGCCAGCGCCGTCTACAACGCCATGACGTCCAACCTGCCCGACCCGACCAAGATCCAGACGGTCGAGCAGGACTTCCAGACCACCAAGATTTTCGACCGCAACGCCAAGTTGCTCTACGAAGTGATCGACGAGCAGGCCGGCGACCGCCAGTGGGTGACCCTCGACGCGATCTCGCCCTACCTGCGCTGCGCGGTGGTGGCCAGCGAAGACCGCCGCTACTACGAGACCGAGGGCATCGACCTGCGCGGCCTCGCCCGCGCCGTCGTCAACAACCTGCAGAACAACGCCACCCAGGGCGCCTCCGGCATCATCCAGCAGCTGGTCAAGAACACCATCACCCCGCCCGAGGAGCGCCTCGGCGAGAAGCGCACGACCTCGGTCAAGATCCGCGAGACGCTGGTGGCGATGGAAGTGAGCCGCCGCTACGACAAGAAGACGCTGCTGGAGTGGTATCTCAACACAAACTTCTACGGCAACCTGGCCTATGGCATCGAAGCGGCCTCGCGCGTCTACTTCGGCAAGAGCGCGCGCGACCTGACCCTGGCCGAGTCCGCCGCGCTGGCACCCATCCCGCAGTTCCCGACCCAGAACCCGTTTGACAAGCCCAACGAGGCCAAGGTCCGTCAGGGCATCATCCTACAGGCCATGCTGGAGGGCACCGAGGCCGGCGTCAAGGACTGCAACGTCACGCCGCAGCAGGTGGAAGAAGCCCGTTTGGCGTCGCTCAAACTGCGCACGCGCCAGAGCCGCTTCAACATCCAGGCCCCTCATTTCTCGGTCTACGCGCGCGATCACGTTGCCGACGTGCTGGCCGACCATCTCGGCATCACGCAGGCGGCTGCCGTCGACCTGGTCAACCGGGGCGGGCTCAAGATCTACACCACGCTCGACCTCGACATGAACGAGCAGGTGCAGAAGCTGGCGGTGAAGCAGGTGACCGCGCTGGCCGAAGCCGGCAAGAAGGCGAACAACGCCGCCATCGTCGTGCTCAAGCGCGACACGGCCGAGATCCTGGCGATGGTCGGCAGCGTTGACTACTACAACGACACCATCGACGGCAAGTACAACGTCGCACTCGCGCTGCGCCAGCCGGGCTCGTCGTTCAAGCCGATCACCTATCTCGAACTGCTCCGCCAGGGCAAGAGCGCGGCGACGATGTTCTGGGATGTGCGCACGACCTTCCCATCGGGAGGCGACATCCCCTACACGCCGGAGAACTATGACCGCAAGTACCATGGCCCGATCCGCATGCGCCAGGCGCTCTCGCGCTCCTACAACATCCCCGCCGTCGATGCCCTGAATCAGGCCGGGATCGGCAACGTCATCCGCACCGCGCACAAGCTTGGCATCACCGACCTGGACAAAGGGCTGGAGTTCTACGGTTTGGCACTGACCCTGGGCGGCGGTGAGGTGAAGCTGCTCGATCTGACCTACGTCTATGACACCTTTGCCAACGGCGGGACGATGGTCGGCGCGGCGCGCCCGGCGGCGGACAAGAAGTCGGGCTATCGCGAGCTGGACCCCGTCTCGATCCTGCGCGTCGAGGACGCCAAGGGCAAGGTGCTGTTCGAGCATCGTTCTGCGCAGAAGCCCGACCTGCTCGGTCCCAACAGCAAGCAGCTCACCTACGTTCTGGCCGACATGCTCTCCGACCCCAATGCGCGCGCGGCCGCCTTTGGCGACAAGCTCGACCTCGAGGGCAAGCGCACCGCGGCGGTCAAGACCGGCACGACCAACGACAACAAGGACAACTGGACGATGGGCTTCACGACCGACTTCGTCGTCGGGGTGTGGGTGGGCAACACCGACAACACACCGATGGACTCGTCCGTGACCGGCCTGACCGGCGCCGCGCCGATCTGGATCGACGTGATGAACGCGATTCACAAGGGCCGGCCCAATCAGAAGTTCACCCGCCCGGACGGCCTGGTCGATCGCGCCATCTGTCAGATCGACGGCCTCGTGCCCAACGGAATTTGTCCCGGCGCGCTCGAGGTCTTTGTCAAGGGAACCGAACCCACCCAGACCAGCCGGGTGGTGCAGAAGTTCCCCATCAACAAGGAGACCGGCAAGCTGGCCGGCCCCGGAACCCCGGCCGACAAGGTCGAGGAGCGCGTGATGTATGTCTTCCCGCCACAGGCCGCGGACTGGATTGGCGGCTGGACGGAGGACGAGAAGAAGCTGTATCCCCTCGCGCCGTTCGAGTTCGATGCGCAGGCCGGCGGCACGATCGCGCAGGGCGATGTCGCCATCGGCAGCCCCGGCGATGGCAGCTATGTCAGCCCGCTGCTCCAGAACGGGCCCATTGAAATCCGCGGCAACGCCAAGGGTGGCAACTGGGTGGGCTACAAGGTCTTTTTCGCGCCGGGCTTCAGCCCCGCGCCGGACAAGTTCCAGCAGATCGGGCCCGACCACGGGGAGCAGGTCGACAACAACGTGCTGGAGCGCCTGGACCTCGGAGCATTGCCCAACGGTCCCTACACACTCAAGCTCACCCGCATCGAGCAGGATGGGCGCTCGCAGGACGCGCTGGCGCGCTTCACGGTGGATGCCATTTCGCCGACGATCAAGCTCATCCAGCCGCTGGCCGGCGAGCAATTCCAGGCCCCCAAGGATGAGTGGGTCGATGTGGGTGCCTCGGTCAGCGACAACGTGGCCATCGACCGCGTCGAGTTCTTCGTGAACAACGGTGAAAAGCCCTTCCTGACCAAGAGCGTCGCGCCCTACAACGTCAAGTGGACCGTGCCGCCCGGTTTCTCGGGCGTGGCCGAGCTCTACGCCGTGGCCTACGACAAGGCCGGCAACCGCACCACCAGCCAGAAGGTGCGCGTGTTTGTGACCTACAAGAAGCCGTAGCGCGCACAGAAACTGCCGGCCCGATCAGGGCCCTTCGCGCACCGCTGCGGCAACGGCATCCGCGAGGACATCGGCCGCCAGCGCCCCGACCGCGCTGGTGTCGGCGGCGCAACTGCCATAGGACAGGGCGAAGACGACATCGCCATCGACCGGCGTGTGCAGCGGCCGGATCGCGCGCGCCAGCCCGTCATGGGCCATGCGCGCCACGCGGGTGAGGGCGGCCTTGTCCAGGCGGGCATTCGTGGCGACCACGGCCAGCGTCGTATTCTGCCCGCCAAACGCACGCATCACATCTGCATCCGGCCGCCCGGCCAGCACCTCGACCGGGTCGGCAAAGCCGCCGCCCGGATGCCGCGCCCCGGCCAGGGTCCGACCCGTGCGCCAATCCAGGATGTTGCCATACGGGTTTGCGGCGACCAGCGCGGCGACGATCAGGCCGCCGCCCGCGCGCAGGCTGGCGCTGCCCAGCCCGCCCGGGCAGGCCCCGGCCGCGCCCAACGCTTTTCCACACGTCGCGCCGGTGCCTGCGCCGACC
>JAIBCK010000043.1 GCA_019694215.1 Thermoflexales bacterium | reverse complement strand
TGGCCAGCGCCGCCACGGTCTGATCGAGCAGAAACTGCCCGAAGCTGTTGTCACCCTGCGACCAGTTCACGCTGACATCACCGCGCGAGAGCGTGTGCCAGGTCAGGCGCTCATCGACAAGGGTGTATGTCCGGCGCGGGGTGCGGGTGATGGTGCCGTCCTTGAGGCGAATCTCCCACTCCCAGAACAGCGTGGCCCCCGGCGGCAGTGGGGCGGCGCGCTTGAACTCGAGCTTCCACTCGGCCGTCAGGGTCGTCCCGGTCTTGACCTCCACGGGGTGACGGGCGCTGGACTCGGCGCAGTTGCGTTGATCGGTCGAAAAGATCAGCGCGACCGTGTCGACGGCGGTATCGGCCGCCAGGCCCAGCCGAAACGTCAGTGAGAGGGGGTAGTTCGACCGGATCTCGTTCTCCACGACCACCGCGTCTGCGGCGCGGTTGGCGACGACGGAACGGAGGGGGAACACGGCCACGAGGATGAACAGGGTGGCGCAAACACGCCAGCTGCTCCAACGAAGCACCTTCATATCGCGGAATTCTACTCCCGGCATCCCGCGCCACTTGACGGGTGTCTGACGCACACCTGCCGGGCAGGCGCTGCCGCGCCTACATGCGTTCGAGCGCGCGCTGATAGGCCGCGAGCGCTTCCGAGACGCGCCCCTTGCGGGTGTGCAGCTTGCCCAGCAGTTGCCAGAAATGCCAGCGCTGCGGGCGGGTCTGGGTGATCTCCTCGAGGTCGGGCAGGGCGCGGTCGACGCGCCGGCCGCGCTCGATGAAGGCGGCGAAATAGCGCTCGGCCCGGTCGAAGTCCTGGTCCTCGACGGCGAGGCGCGCCAGATCGAGCAGGCCGTCGTCGTCCTCTTCCAGGATGTCGGCTGCGACGCGATCCCGTCCGCGCTTGTCGCCCTTCTTGCCCTTCCCCTTCTTGCCCTTCTTCTTGTGGCCCTTGCCCTTGGCCGTGGCTGCCTCATCGTCGGTCATGGCCGCGGGTGGGGCAACAGCATCGGGGGACTCGGACGGCGGTTCAGTCGGCACGTCGGCCACGAGCCCAACGACAGGCACCTCGAGGGGCGAAGCCGCGGCTTCAGGCGTTCTGTCCGATGCCGGAGTCACGCTGGCCGCGGCCGCCTTTCGGCGTCGCACCGGCCGCGCAACGGGCGGCGGCGTTTGCTCGCCCCCGTCCACCTGCCCGGCGGGCTTCCAATCCAACGGACTCAATTCATCGCCATCGCCTGCGGATGCCTCAGCCTGAGGGGCAACGGCGCCCGTGCGCGCCTTGCGCTTGCGTGGGCGCGGCGGGAGGGGCGGCGGCGGGTCGAGACCGGGCTCGGCCGCATCACCGACGGTGGGCACCTCCACGGTCTGGCGGTCCTCGGTCGTTCCGCCCAACGCACGCGCGACAGCCTCACTGCTCGGCGTGGCATCCTCGTCGTCAGCATCCAGCCCCGTGGGCTCTGCGGCCTGACGCGCCGCCAGCGCGCGCAGCCATTCCGGCTGCGTGAGCGGCTCGTCGCGCGGGTCGGCGCGCTCCCAGCTCAGCGGCTGGACGTCCTCGACCGGGTCATCGTCCAACGCACTTTCTTCGCCGGCGCGACCCGGCAGCGGGAGAGGCAGCGGCGCGATCAGGCTGTCGACATACGCGGCGTGCTCGGCCGTGTCGGGTTCCGTCGCCAAACGAGCGGGAGGATCCACCAGGGCCGGCACATCGATCGGCGCAAGGATCGGGGTGGCCGGCAGCGCCGTCTGCAGGGCGCGGAAGTCAGGATCGAGCCGCGCGCAGGCCAGACGGTGCTCGATGGCCAGCACCTCGGCGCCCGCCCGCGCCCACGACTGGGTGAGCAGGGCGTGCGCGACGAGGCAATCGGGCTGATCGTCGAGCAGACGTTGACAGGTCTCGGCGGCGGCAATGGGCGCATCGCTGCGGGCGCGCCACTCGGCCAGAATCTGCTGCAAATCGGGGCGATCGGTCTCGGTCTCGGCGACCGCGCTCAATTCGGCAATTGCCTTGCGCACCGAGCCCGCCTCAAATTTCTGGCGCAGCCGCAGCAGGCGGCCGCGCTCAGGGACATCCTCGCCGCCTTCCTCGACCAGCCGCAAGGCATCATCATTGAGGGGCTCGTATTCCAGCGCCTGGCGTGCCAGCGTGAGCGCCTCGGCGTGCTTGTGCAGGTCCTGCAAGCACAGCGCCAGGTTGACCATGCTGGCGACATCGGTGGGGATGATCTCCAGCACGCGCGCGTAATCGGCGGCCGCACGCTGGAAGTTTGAGAGCGCATCAAACGCCTGCGCGCGCAAACGCAATGGCCGGACCGCATCCGGGTAGGAGGTCAGCAGGTCGCTGCAGCGGGCCAGCGCCTGGCGAGGCTCACCCTCGCGCAGCAGGCGTTCGGCCTCCTGCAGCGCAGCATCAAAGGTCGGTCGAAGTTGCGTCATTGCTCGCCGCATTATCACCGGGAACACGCCCAGCCTTCCGATCTACAATCGCGACATGGAGCGCGAAGGTCCGCCCCTCGAAGCCCTGACGCGTCGACTGGCCGAGACGCCTGCCGATTTCCTGGCCGAGCCGCGCATCGGCGTGGCGGGCATCGTCAACGTCGCTGCAGTCGTCTCGGACGTGCTCTTCGACCTCAACCTCGGCCCGCTGGCGGACGAGCAGGCGAGCGCCTTCACCGCCACCGATGCGCGTGCGCACCGTAACCGCCTCTCGCTCGCGCTGATCGCGGCCTGGTTGCTGCGCGATGACGCCTTCAGGACCGCCCTCGCCGGCCTGCCCGTGCCCGAGGCGCGGGCGGCCGCGCTGGGGCTGCTGGGCGATCAGGTCACCTCGCTGGCGGCGCTCGCGCAGGCCCCGCGCTTCGTCAACGACCCGGATCGACGCGAGGAGTTGGTCCGTTTTGCGTTACGCGCGGCCGGGCTGCGGCCGGCCGGTGAGAGTGTCGAGCAGGCTCAGGACCGGCTCGCCAATTTGAACAGCGCAGAGCGCCAGCGCGTCATCGAGGCCGCCCGGGCGGCCGAGGCGCGCGCGCGCAGCATCCGTGAGGCCCTGGCGGCCAAGGCGGCCGAGGAAGCGGCCGCCAAGTACAACCGGGAATAGAAACCCGCGCCGGGGTTGCCGGCGCGGGTGAATGCTGAGACGGATTGGGTGACGGCGCTCAGGCCGCGGGCGGCGCGGTGGACCCGGCCTCGCTGCTCTGATCGAGCACCTCGGCGGCTTCGGCCTTGGCCGCGGTGTCGATGGCCTGCGCTTGCGCTTCCGGCGCGTGAATCTGATACGACACGTTCGTGATCGCCACGCGCTCCATGCGCTGCAAGCCCAGATAGAAGGCCAGGTTGGTGTTGGCGTGCAGGGCCTGCGCCTGCCAGGTATCCATCACCAGCTGCCCGAGCACAACGTTGACATAGCGATCCGCGCTCGTGTCGAGCTGGCTCTGAATAAAGGCGATGGCGGTCTCGGACAGGTTGCGATACGGGCACGGCACGATCACCAGCTCATGCCCGCTGTCACCCAGGCGCTCTTTCCACTTGGCGATTGTTCGCTCGGTCTTGGCGGGGTTGTCGTCCAGGTGCACGGCGATCCACGGGTTGCCCTCGGAGAGCGCGTAGTCAACCATGTGTACGGTGCCGATATGCACATCGTCGACCATGACGACGGTGAGCATGTCGTGGCGATGCGGGCGCAGCGGCCGGACCGACAGGCTCAGCGCATGCGCGACATCCTTGTAGTGCCGATGGATGCGGAAGAAGACAAAGACCAGGGACGGGATCAGGATCACCGTGATCCAGGCTCCCTGCTCGAACTTGGTCACGGCGAAGATGATCATCACGACAAAGGCCATGACGGCACCGATGGCGTTGATGACCATCTTGACCGCCCACTGCTTGTCGTAGTGCAGCGTGCTGTGGCCCACTTCCTTCACTTCGCCCGGCTTCAGCTTGGAGATGCGGTGCCAGCGCAGCACCATGCCGGCCTGTGAGATCGAGAAGGAGAGGAAGACGCCGATGGCGTAGAGTGGGATGAGCGCGGACGTGCTTCCCCCAAACAGGATGACCAGGATGATGGAGGCGACCGCCAGCGTGACGATGCCCCAGGAGAAGACCAGCCGGCCGCCCCGGAAGGTGAGCTGGCGCGGGAGGAAGCCATCCCCGGCCTGAAGCGCGCACAGGCGCGGAAAGTCGGCGTAGCTCGTGTTGGCGGCCATCATCAGGATGAGCATCGTCGATACGACGAGCATCCAATGCATGATGCTGTCGCCGCCAAAGAGGGCCTGGGTCATATACGGCAGCACCGCCGAGTTGCCGTGCAGGTGGCCGGCCGCGTCGATCTCGAACTGGGGCAGCACATTCATGCGCCCGGCGAAGAAGACGATGCCGATGAAGTTGATGGCGATGAGCGTGCTCATCACCAGCATGGTCGTGGCGGCGTTGCGGCTCTTGGGCTCCTTGAAGGCGGTGATGCCGTTCGAGATGGCCTCGACGCCGGTGAGCGCCGTGCAGCCGCTGCTGAAGGCGCGCAGGACCAGGAGCAGGGTGAGGTTCTGCGCCGAGTGCTTGAGCGCCTCGACCACCTCAGGGTCCGGGGCAAGCACAGGCAGCGTTCCACCCAAATAACGCACGGCTGCGACGACCATGGTGATCGCCACCATCACGATGAAGAAGTAGGTGGGCACGGCAAAGACGCGCCCCGACTCCTTTACGCCGCGCAGGTTCATCACCGTCATAAAGATGATGGTGAGCACTGACAGCACGGTCTGATGGGGTTGCAGGGCGGGAAAGGTCGCCGAGACGTTTTCCCAGCCGCTGGTGATCGACACGGCGACGGTGAGAATGTAGTCGGTGAGCAGGGCCGCGCCCGCCACCTGGGCGACCGCCTCGCTGATGTTGTCGCGCGCGACGATATACGCGCCGCCGCCGCCCGGGTAGGCGAAGATGGTCTGGCGATACGAGATCGTCAGGATCAACAGCATGATGACGATGGCGATCGCGATGGGCAGCGCGAGCTGGGTGGCGACCAGGCCACCGATGAGCAGCACGAGCAGGATCTCGCCCGGCGCGTAGGCGACCGAGGACAGCGCATCGCTGGCAAAGACGGCCAACCCGACCGTCTTGCTGATGGTCTGGTGGGCGGCTTCGTGGCTGGCCAGCGGTTTGCCGAAAATGGCATTACGAAGGGTGTGGAGGGAGGTTTCCATGCAGAATTTCGGCGCACCGGGTGGTGCGCCGCCAGGGGTTTAGCGCGAGGCTGGCGTTGCCGGGAGGTCCCGGCCAGCAGGCGCGCAATGTGGGTCTTGCCCGAAGTACGTTTCTATGACCCGAAAGCCTACCACGGTCGAGGCGGGGGGCGTCCTGCGGCATGTGGCATGCGGCGTCCGTTGGTCTGGTCTGCGTGGCGGCGATCCGCCGTCGATCGCATCCCAATTAGCATCGCTGTGCATCTTCCGACTTCGCGACCTTTGGCCGCGCCGCTCTGATGCACAGCGTGGGTTATTGACGCGGACGGGGACACAAACCCCGTCCGCGTAACATCCGCACGGGCGCGGGGCGGGCGAAGCGTCCGCGTAACATCCGCACAGGCGCGGGGCTGGGCGCCCTGCCGCGGTCAATAGCCCGCCGCCTGCCCGAGCCTGCTTCCGTCTTCCGTCCTCCGTCCTCCGTCTTCCGTCCTCCGTCCTCCGTCCTCCGTCCTCCGTCCTCCGTCCTCCGTCGCCGGTCGACGACCGCGATCCGCCCTCGCCTGCGATAATCGCCCACCACCCATCATGAACGACCCACTCGCCGTCCTGATCTCCTTTGTGTATGTCTTTCTCGCGCTTGGCATCGCCGAGGGACTGCGGCGCGGGCTCAAGCTCGACCTCGAGTTCACCCGCAAGTTCGTCCACATCGCGGTGGGCATGTGGGCGTGGGGGACGGCGACGCTCTTCCAGAACAAATGGATGGCGATCATCACCCCGGCTATCTTCGTTGTGCTAAACAGTGTCTCCTACCGCTACGGCCTGTTTCTGGCGATGGAGTCGCGCAACAAATCCAACCTCGGCACGATCTTCTTCCCGATCGCCTTCATCGTTGTGCTGCTGCTCTTCTGGGAGCATAACAAGGCCTTCTTCGTGGCCTCGCTCATGCCAATGACCTGGGGCGATGCCTTTGCCGCGATCATCGGCAAGCGCTTCGGCCGGCATTGCTACAGGCTCGTGGGCAGCACACGCAGCGTGGAGGGCTCGTTGACCATGCTGCTGCTCTCGTTTGTTGCGACAGCGGCGGCGTTGCTCGTGTTTGGCGTGGCGGCCTGGCTGCCGATCTCGCTCGTCGTCGCGCTGGCGGCCACCGTGGTTGAAGCGCTCTCGCCCTACGGGCTGGATAACCTGCTCGTGCCCGCGATCAGCGCGGCTGCGCTGACGCTGCTGGGCTGACCCCGTCCCTGCGGCCGACCGCCTCGATCACAGCGACGGCAGCGGACACCCCATCCTCGGCTCCCACGCGAGCGCCGAGATCCGCCGCGGTCCGGCGCAGCGCCACATCGCCAACAGCGTGCTCGATGGCTTCCGCCAACCGTTGTGCGGTCAGTTCGCGGCGCGGAAGCGGAGCCGTGGCCACGCCGCGCTGATGCGCCAGCCTCGCCCAGAAGGGCTGGTCGCCGTGGAAGGGCACGACCACCGCGGGCTTGCCCGCCCGGACCGCGGCCGCCGTCGTCCCCGCACCCCCATGATGGACAATCGCGCTGACCCGGGGAAACAGCCATGCGTGCGGGAGCGAGCCAACGGTGAGGACGTTGGCGGGAAGCGTTGCCGAAGCCAACCCCGCCCAACCTGAATGCACCACCGCGCGCCGGCCGTGGATGGCAAGGGCATCCAAAATGAGGCGCATCAGCTCGGCGGGGTGCTCGCTGCTCATGCTGCCAAAGCCGATGTAGACCGGCGGCGCACCCGCCTCCAGAAAGTCCAGCAGGGCGCGGTCGGGCAGCCAGCCGGCCGGCTCATCGACAAACCAGAAACCCGTGACCCGAATGTTGTCGCTCCAGTCCGCCGGCCGGGGAAGGAAGGCGGGGCTGAAGCCATACAGGATGTGCCCGGACCCGAAGGTGCGCCGGCTGGCGAACAGGGGCGCCGGGCCCAGGCCCAGAAGCTCGGTGCGGGCGGGATTGCCCGCGCTGCGCGCCGTCTGCCACACCACCTGCCGGGTTAGCGCATGGGAGAGGCGATGCACAACGTTTTTTGGCCACACAGACATGCCCGGCAAAAGCGCGCCCGGAAACTCAGCGGTATCGGTGAGCGGCACGTTGTAGGCCTGCACATGGGGCAATCCGTGGCGCTCGGCCAGCGCCTCTCCGGTCAGGATGCCACCAAAGCCCGAGACGAGGACATCGGCCCCGCGCGCGGCATCGTTGCCGACCGTGACCAGCTTGCGCGCGCCCTCTCGCGCCAGCTGCGCGAGTTTGCGGAAGGAGGTCAGCACCCCGCCCCGTTCGATCGCGGCGCTTGCGTCGGCGCCCTGCAGGGCGGCCTGGACGTTGACATCAACGGGCCACAGCTCGAGTCCGTAGGAGGCAACCAGCGCCTCGAACTCAAGGTTGGTGACGAGGCGTACGGTGTGGCCAGCCGCACGCAGCCCCTGCCCCAGCGCGATGAAGGGTTGCACATCGCCACGGCTGCCGGGCGCAATTAGGACGACCGTGAGCGGTTGTTCGGAATGCGTCATGCCGGTCGATTGCTGCCGTCCAGGGTCTGACGCGCGTTGCCGAGTTTGACTTCCTCGATCGCCTCGACCTGATCGCGGAGCCCCGCAACCCGTTCATTCATGTTGGCGGCGAGATCGCTGTAATCGGCGACATCGCTGGTGGTCTGCCCGACCAGCGCCTGGGAGTAGATCGTGCCCAGCGCAGCGACAGTGTTCTCCAGCTGCAGCGCGCCCTGGCGCATCGTGGTGTCGAGGCGCTGAAGCGAGGTCAGTTGCGCGCGCCGGGCCTGCAGCGATTCCTCCAGTTGGGCCTTCATGCGCTCGTCACGCTCACCGGCCAGCTGCGTTTCGAGCTGGCGGATCGACTCAGGCACGCGAGACAGATCCTGCTGGATGACGGGGTTGGTGCGGTAGGCACGGATGCGCTCAGCCATCTGATTGACCGACTTCACCCACCCGGCAAACTGAACCGACAGGTCGCTAAGCCGGGAGGCTTGCGCGCTGTTGGTCGCGCCGCGGGTCAGCTCGCCCAACGCACGCTGATAAGCCGCGGCCTGATCGAGCTGGGCCTGGATCGCATCGCCGGCGGCTGCCGTGGCACGAGGCGCGGACCGGCGCTCGGCATCGCGCGCGGTCTCCGCCTCGGAGCGCGGGGCGAGCATGATTTGGGAGAACGAGACCATGACCGGGATGCTCATCGCCAGAATGGGGAAGATCGCCCACGGATACCAGGAGCCACTGGTGACTGAGATGACGACATTGAGCGCAGCCAGAAAAAACATCACCGACAAGGGCGGGGTGTTGCGCCGCACGAAGGTCAGAAAGCGCTCGGACATGGCCGCATTATCGCGGAGACGCGCCGCTTTTCACTGCGGCGGGACACGGGCCCCCAGTAGAATCGCCGCGATGACGGATCGGTCTGCGCCGCACCGCCCGACCCCCTCGCGGGCCTGGCTGCTCGCCCTCGGCGGCATCCTGCTGCTCGCGGCGGCGCTGCGCGTCTATCGCATCGACGCGCAGTCATTGTGGTACGACGAGGGCAACAGCGCCCGCATCGCCGAGCGCTCGGTCCAGCTCATCCTCGAAGGCGCGGCCGGCGACATTCACCCGCCCCTCTACTACCTGCTTCTGGCCGGCTGGCGTGCACTGTGGGGCGGCAGCGAGGCCGCGCTGCGCGCATTCTCGGCCCTGTGCGGCGTCCTGACGGTTGGGATCACTGGTTTTGCGGGCCGTCGGTTGTTTGGCTCCCTGACCGGCGGCGCGGCCGCCCTGCTGCTCGCGCTCTCGCCCTTCGCTGTGTATTACGGCCAGGAAGCGCGCATGTATGCGCTGCTGGCGCTCTTTGCGGCGGCGTCCTCCGCGGCGCTGCTGGCACGGCCCGGCTCGCGGGTCGGCTTTTGGGGTTATGCGCTGGCCACGGCCGGCGGGCTGTACACCCACTACGCCTATCCCTTCGTCATGCTCGCCCAGGGTCTGGGCGTGCTGATCGGGCTGGCGCTCGATCCGGCCGGCCGGGCGCGCCGCCTGCGCGCGTTCGCGCTGGCCAACGCGCTGGCCCTGCTTGCCTTTGCGCCGTGGCTGCCCATCGCGTTGCGTCAGATCGCCGGATGGTCGGTCGCCCGCGACCCCATCGATCTTGCGCAGGCCATCCCCGATGCGCTGCGCTGGGTGGCGGTGGGCCGCACCCTCCCGCTGACCGAGGCGAGCGCGGCCCTGGCGACGATGGCAGTCCTGGTCGTCATAGGCGTGCTGGTCGGGCCGGCCCGGGCGCGCGGCAAGGCGCTCATCATCCTGCTGCTGACCGCGCTCCCGATCACGCTGCTCTTTGTCTTCGGGCTGTACCGCGAGAGCTATCTCAAGTTCCTGCTCGTCTGCGCGGCCCCGCTGGCCGTGCTGCTGGCGCGCGGGGCGCTCGGCCTGGCCGACTGGCTCGCCTTTCGTAAGAGTCAGTTTCGTTGGACAAAGCCGGCCGCCCTGATGGGCGTGCTCGCACTGTTGATCGCCCTGCTCGCCCCGAGCCTGCGCAACCTGTATGCCAACCCCGCCTACGCCCGCGACGACTATCGCGGCATCGCCCGCGCCATCCTGGCCGACCTGCGGCCCGGGGATCGGGTCTGGTTCGACGGGCCCAACCAGTGGGAGGTCTACACCTACTACGACCCCAGCCCCGAGCGCGTCTTTGCCGTGCCCTACCGACCCGCCACCGATGCCGAAGTCGAGCAGGCGCTGGGCGCTGCGAGCCAGGGCGCCGAGCGCCTTTTCGTGCTGTTCTACGGTGAGCGTGAAGCCGACCCTGACGGGCGTTACGAGCGCTGGCTGGCCACACATGCTTTCAAGGCGGATGAGCGTTGGGTTGGCGGAATCCGTTTTGCGGTGTATGGCACCGGCCCCGCCGGCCCGTCGACCACGTCGGGGCTGCGTTGGGAGAACGGCGTCGCGCTGACAGCCCACTCGATCCCCGCGGCCACAGCCCGGGTGGGGGATGTGCTGCCCCTGGCGCTGACCTGGCAGACCGACCAGGCACAGCCGCGCGACCTCAGCGTCTTCGTTCACCTGGGTCCGGCGGGCGGTGCACCGGTGGCCCAGCAGGATGGCGCACCCGTTGCCGGGCTGCGCCCGCTGCGCAGCTGGCCCGTGGGCGAGCCCGTGCGCGACCCGCGCGGGGTATGGATCAAACCCGGCACCCCACCCGGCCGTTACACGCTGTCGCTGGGGCTGTACGACCCGGCCAGCGGACAGCGCGTCCGCACCCTGACCGGGTCGGATGTGATGGTCCTGGGCGAAGTCGTCGTCGCGCCCTGAGGACAGCGACACGACTGCGAAGGCAGCCACGTAGGACGCTGTGGTCTAGTCCACAGGGTGATCCCACGACTTCCATAACGTAGAATTCGGGCGTGGCTGACGTGCAACATCCCGCACCGAGCATCCGTGCGATGACCCTCGCGGATAGACCGGCCTGTATCGAGATCCTGCTCGGCTATCCATGGACGCATTATGCGATGACCGAAGCCCGCGCGACGCGCGTGTTCGATGACGGATTGGCGCAGGGGGCCGACCTGCGCGTCGCCGTTGTCGATGGCGTCGCACTGGGCTTTGTCTGGATCTTGCCGCGCGGTGCCTTTCATCACAGCGACTACATCCGGTTGATCGGCGTGTCCGAGCGTGCCCGTGGGCGCGGTGTGGGGGCCGCCCTGATGGACGCCGCCGAAGGCGATGCCTTCGCCGCCCGGCGCGACATGTTCCTGCTCGTGTCGGACTTCAACCTGGCCGCGCAGGCGTTCTACCGACACCGCGGGTATGTTCAGATCGGCGCGCTGGCCGACTACGTCACGCCAGGCAATACCGAATTGCTGATGAGAAAGCGGTGGCCCACCCCGCCGCCGCCCATTGTGGGCGCTTGACGTCCGCACCACCAAAAGGAGATCCCATGACCGTGTCTTCCAAACTCACACAGGTCGCCGGCCTGGCCCTCGCCACCGGGCTGCTGTTGACCGCCTGCACGGCCCCGGCCACCCCGACGACGGCGCCGGCCAAGCCGGCAGCCACCCAGGCCCCCGCCGCGAGCGGGCCGAAGAAGGGCGGCACCCTGATCGTTGCGCGCGCCGAGGACATGAAGGGCCTCGACCCGCACAAGCAGACGGCGTTCGCGTCCTTCCGTTCGCTGGAGTTCATCTACGACCCGCTGCTCACCTTCGACAAGGACATGAAGGTGGTCCCCAACCTCGCCGAGTCCTTCAAGCTCAGCGACGACGCCAAGAGCCTGACCATCGTCCTGCGCAAGGGCGTCAAGTTCCACAAGGGCCAGCCGCTCACGTCCGCAGATGTCAAGTTTACGTTTGAGCGCATCGCGGACGAGAAGACGGCCGCGGCCGCCCGCTCGACCTTCGCCGGCATCGACAGCATCGAGACCCCGGATGCCAACACGGTGGTCTTCAAGCTCAAGGCGCCCAACGGGGCCCTGCCGGCCGCGCTCACCACGCTGAACGCGGCGATCCTGTCCAAGACCTGGGTCGAGGGCGGTGGCGATCCGGCCCGCGAGGCCAACGGCACGGGGGCCTTCAAGCTGGTGAGCTGGGAGACGGACAAGGTGCTCAAGCTCGAGCGCAATGCCGACTTCTGGATCAAGGATCAGCCGCTGCTGGATGGCATCGAGCTGCGCATCATCCCCGACGAGGCCACCATCCTGGCCGGCCTGCGCGCCAAGACGCTGGACTGGGCCTACCTCAACGACCCGCGCATCGGCCAGCGCGCCGCCGCGGAATCCGGTCTGCAGGTGTGGAAGGCGACCTCGCTCTCGTATCACGTCCTTCAGCTCAACGCCTCGCGCGATGTCTTCAAGGACGTCAAGGTGCGCCAGGCAGTGGCCTGCGCAATCGACCGCCAGGAAGTGCTCAACACGGCCTCGCTGGGTGATGGCAGCGTGACCTCGCCGGCCACCCCGCCGTTCTACGCCGCGCCCCAGGCCGACCTGTTCTGCTACAAGAAGGACGAGGCCAAGGCCAAGGACCTGCTCAAGGCCGCCGGCAATCCGACGGTCAAGTTCACCGTGATCGCGGCGACGGGCGAGCCGCCCGCCGCGCTGAACGAGGCGCAGAACATCCAGGCCCAGCTCAAGAAGGTCGGGATCGACATGCAGATCGAGACCCTCGAAACAACGGTGTATGTCAACCGCTGGCTGGCCGGCGACTTCGATGCCGCGGTCGCGCTCAACGGCGGCAACCCGGATCCCGATGCGATGTTCTATCGCTACTGGCACAGCACGGGCAACCTGAACAAGGTGGCGGCCTACAAGGATGCCGACATCGACAAGCTGCTCGATCAGGGCCGCGCGGTGAGTGACCCGGCCGCGCGCAAGACGATCTACACCGACATCCAGAAGAAGCTGGCCGAGGCGGCCCCCTGGGTGTGGCTGTATGTCGGCAACGACTACCGCGCCGGGCAGCCCAGCGTGAAGGGCTTCACGCCGCTGTCCAACGGTTCGAATCTCTATCTTCGCGAGGCCTGGCTGGACAAGTAAAGGCTGAACGCAAACGGTCGGTCGCGGTGCGGGCCCTGTGGGTGTGCACCGCGACCGATCTTCGTTCGCGATGTCGCGTTTTATCACCCAACGCCTGATCGTCTTCGCGCCGACGCTGTTCGGCGTCGCCGTCATCGTCTTCGTGGTGATGCGGCTGATCCCCGGCGATACGATCACCGCGCAGATCGGCACCCAAACCCTGCTCACGGACGCCCAGGCAGCCTCGCTGCGCGCCTACTACGGGCTGGACAAACCCGTCCTCGAACAATTCACCAGCTGGTTCGGCGCTGCACTGCGCGGCGACCTTGGCCTCTCGGTGCGCAGCGGCAAGCCAGTGCTGGGGGAGATCCTCTCCCGCTTCCCGCTCACGCTCGAGCTCGGCCTGCTGGCACTGCTGATCGGGCTGGTGCTCGGCCTGACGCTGGGCATGTTCACCGCCACGCGACGCGGCACGCTGGCGGATGCCGCGGGTCAATTTCTTGCGTTAATCGGCTTGGCCCTTCCCAATTTCTGGCTGGGCACACTGATCATCCTCGTCCTGTCGACGGTGTTTCACATCCTGCCCAACTCGGGCGACTACACGCCGTTCTCGCAGGATCCACTGCGCAACCTCGGCCAGCTGATCTTCCCCGCCTTCACGCTCGGGCTGGGGCTGACCGCCTCCATCGCGCGGACCACGCGCTCGGCGGTGCTGGAGGAGCTGCGCCAGGACTATGCCCGGACGGCCCGCAGCAAGGGCCTGAGCGAGCGCTGGGTGACGCTGAAGCACTGCTTCCGCAACGCGTTGCTGCCGGTCATCACGCTGGTGGGCATCCAGGCCGGCTACCTGCTCGGCGGGGCCATCGTCGTCGAGGAAGTGTTTGCGCTGCCCGGGCTGGGGCGGTTGCTGCTCAATGCCATCGGCCAGCGCGACTACGCCGTGACCCAGGGCGTGATTCTTTTCATCGCGCTGAACTTTCTGCTGATCAACCTGCTGGCCGATCTGGCCTACGCGCTGGTCAACCCGCGGGTGCGCAACGCATGAAAACGCTCCGCATTCCCCGCCTGTGGCGCGCACCGGGCATGTTGTTCGGCCTGGCGCTGTCGGTGCTGCTCGTGGTCGTCGCCATCTTCGCGCTGCAGCTGGCCCCGTTTCCTCCCCTCGAACAACACGCTGCCGACATGCTGCGGCCACCGGGGACGGTCTACGCGCTGGGCTCCGACTTGATGGGCCGCGATGTGCTCAGCCGCCTGATGCGCGGGGCCACCAACTCGCTGCGCGTGGCGGCCCTGGCCGTCGCGCTGGCCGCCAGCCTCGGCACGCTGGTCGGGCTGATCGCCGGTTATGCGGGCGGCTGGCTGGATGTCATCCTGATGCGGCTTGCGGACCTGCTGTTCGCCTTCCCGCCGCTGCTGCTGGCCCTGGCCATCGTTTCCGCGCTGGGCGCCGGGGCGGAGAACGCGGTGCTCGCCATCGGCATCGTCTACACGCCGATCTTCGCCCGTGTCGCGCGCGCGCCCACGCTGCTGGTCAAGACGCGCGAATACGTCACGGCCGCCCGCGCTCAGGGCGTAAGCGTGTGGCGCATCCTGTGGCGGCACATCCTGCCGAATATTGCCGCGCCGATCATCGTGCAGATCAGCCTGGCGCTTGCCTGGGCCATCCTGCTCGAGGCCTCGCTGAGCTATCTCGGGCTGGGGACCAAGCCGCCGGAGCCCTCATGGGGGGCGATGCTGAGCGAGAGCCGGCGCGACATGGAATACGCGCCCTGGCTGGCCATCACACCGGGCGCGGCGATCATGCTGGCGGTGCTGGGCTTCAACATGCTCGGCGATGGGCTGCGTGACGCCCTCGACCCGCAGATGCGCAACACCTGATCCGACATGAGCACCTTTGAGCTCGTTCCTCTGCCGGGTGATCGGGCCAAAGCGGCCACGGCGATCACGCGCATTTGGAACGCCGCCAGCCGGGCGTTGACTCAATCCGATACGTTGGCCATTTCGACGCGTCTGGCCGATTTCAACCTGCAACCCGGGCACGGACAACGCATCGAGGGCCGCTTTGCGCAGGCCGCGAACGGCGAGGTCGTGGGCTATGTGGTCGCGGGTGCGCAGGAGGCACTGGGCTGGGTGGACAGCCTCGCCGTGCAGCCAAGGGCGCAGGGCCGCGGCGTGGGCGGCGCGCTGCTGGCCTGGGCCGAAGGCTGGTTGCATGCAAATGGCGCAGGTGTCGCGCGGATCGGAGGCGGGTTGCGGCCCTGGCTGCCGGGGTACCCGCGCGCACTGGGCGGGGAGTCCTGGTTCCTTTCGCGGGGCTATGCGCCGGCAGGGACGGTCTGGGATGTGGCAACCGATCTGGAAGCCATGGTCGCCTACCCCAGCCGGGCATCGGCCGACCTCATTGCGCGGCCTGCGACGCCCGGCGATGTGGGTGCCTTGCGTGATTTCTTCATCCGCGAGTTTCCCGGTCGCTGGCGCTACGAGTTCGAGGAGCACGTCCGCGAGGGCGGGCGCATGTCCGACTACATCATCCTGCTCGAGGCCGGCCGCGTCGAGGCGTTTTGTCTGACCACGCGCGAGGACTCGCTGCGGCCGATCGATCGCTTTTACTTGAACGGCTTGCCGCGGCCGTGGGGGCAGGCTGGGCCGCTCGGCACGGCGGCCGGCGCGCGGGGCAAGGGCTATGCCGCGCGCGTGATCAACGCCGCGCTCGCGGACCTGCACGCCGCCGGGGTGCGCGGCTGCATCATCGACTGGACGGACCTGGTCGATTTCTACGCGCGCTTTGGCTTTCGTCCCTGGCGCGCCTTCTTGCCGCTGCGGAAGGCGTTGTGAGGCGGGTTACCGCCGACGGCGGCTCGGTGACCGCGGCTGGGTGACGGAAGACCGGCGACCGAGGACGGAAGCAGGTAAGGGCGGATTACCGCCGACGGCCGACGGCGGACCGCGGCTCGGTGACGGCGGCTCGGTGACGGACGACCGGCGACCGAGGACGGAAGCAGGTAAGGGCGGATTACCGCCGACGGCGGACGGCGGACCGCGGCTCGGTGACGGACGACCGGCGACCGAGGACGGAAGCAGGTAAGGGCGGGTTACCGCCGACGACTGCACAACACACAAAACACCGAAGCATCCTGAGCGGAAGTGGGCGGCCGAAGGCCGGCCACTGAAGTCGAAGGACGCGCACTTGGCCGTAGCCATACCCGTATCCTTCGAAGTCGCGAACCGGACGGCGGACCGCGGCTCGGTGACGGACGACCGGCGACCGAGGACGGAAGCAGGTAAGGGCGGACGGCGGACCGCTGACCGCCGTTGGCTCATACCGTACCGTCTTCCGTCCTCCGTCTTCCGTCCTCCGTCTTCCGTCCTCCGTCTTCCGTCTTCCGTCCCCCGTCCTCCGTCTGCGGTCTGCGGTCCGCGGTCGGCCGTCCTCCGTCCGCCGTCAATCGTCATCAGATATCGCTGTATGATATCGCCATGCGAACCATCATCGACCTGACCGATGCGCAGGTCTCGGCGCTGGACAGGCTCCGGGCGGAGACACAGTCCTCGCGCGCCGAGCTCATCCGCGAGGCCGTCGACGCCTATCTGGTCGCCCAGCAGGCGCCATCGCTCGCCGAACTCCCCGGCTTCGGGGCCTGGAGGCACAAGCGCCGTGACGGCGTTGCCTATCAGCGCGCGCTGCGGGAGGAGTGGACGCGGTGAAGGCGATCTTCGATACGAACATCCTGATCGACTATTTGAACGGGCGACGCGAAGCGGCGGATGAATTGCGCCGCTACCGCGCTCCCGCGATCAGCCGCATGACGTGGATCGAGGTGCTGGTCGGCGCGGAGACGCCCGAGGAGGAAGCCGCAGCGCGCTCGTTTCTGGGCCTCTTTCGCGTGGTCGAGGTGGGACCCGGTGTCGCCGAAGCGGCCATTGCGCTGCGCCGCGAGCGCCGGCTCCGGCTGCCGGATGCCATCGTGCTGGCCACTGCGCACACGGAGGATTGTCTGCTGGTCACGCGCAACACCCGGGATTTCAAACCCGACTGGGTCGAGGTGCGGGTGCCGTATCGGGGGTGAGGGCGGATTACCGCCGACGGCGGCTCGGTGACGGCGGCTCGGTGACGGACGACCGGCGACCGAGGACGGAAGCAGGTAAGGGCGGACTACCGCCGACGGCAGACGGCGGACCGCGGCTCGGTGACGGACGACCGGCGACCGAGGACGGAAGCAGGTGAGGGCGGATTACCGCCGACGGCCGACGGCGGACCGCTGACCGCCGTTGGCTCATGGACTCAAAAACACCGTACCGTCTTCCGTCCTCCGTCTTCCGTCTTCCGTCCTCCGTCCTCCGTCTGCGGTCTGCCTTCGACGGGCCGAAGACCGTCCACGCTATAATTCGAACAATTGTGCTAATCGATGGCAAAGGCAAAGAAATCCCCCACCGCTGACGCAGAGCAGGTTCCGCTCGAGCTCGAGACCAATCAGTACGGCCGCATCCGGCGCATCGACATCGACGTCGAGATGAAACAGGCCTACCTGTCATACTCGATGTCGGTCATCGTCTCGCGCGCCCTGCCCGACGCCCGCGACGGGCTGAAGCCCGTGCAGCGCCGCATCCTGTATGTCATGCACGACACCGGGCTGCGGCCCGAGTCGCCCTACCGCAAGAGCGCGCGCATCGTCGGCGACGTGCTGGGCAAATACCACCCCCATGGCGACATGAGCGTCTACGACGCCATGGCCCGCATGGCGCAGGATTTCTCCATGCGCTACCTGCTGGTCGACGGTCAGGGCAACTTCGGCTCGGTCGACGGCGACCCGCCGGCTGCCATGCGCTACACCGAGGCCCGCCTCAGCCGCCCGGCCATGGACGTGTTGGCCGACCTCGAAAAGGACACGGTGCCGTGGCAGGACAACTACGACGGCACCCAGCGCGAGCCCACCGTGCTGCCGGCCGCCCTGCCCAACCTGATCTTGAACGGCGCGACCGGCATCGCCGTCGGCATGGCGACCAACATCCCGCCGCACAACCTGACTGAGATCGTCGACGCCACGGCGTTCATGCTGGACAAGATGTCGGCGATGCGCGCGGCGCGCGCCACCCTCAAGCCCGGCGAGCCCGTGCCCGCCCTGCCCGAGCCCGACGTCGATGTCGACGAGCTGATGAAGTTCGTCAAGGGCCCGGACTTCCCGACCGGCGCGATCGCCTTCCGCTACAACGACGCCGTCGAGGGCGGGGATGCCATTCGGGCGACCTACGCGACCGGGCGCGGCAAGATCATCGTGCAGGCCAAGGCCCACATCGAGGAGGGCACGCGCGGGCGCAACCACATCATCGTCACCGAGCTGCCGTATGCGGTGAACAAGGCCTCGCTCATCGAGCGCATCGCCGACCTGGCCCGCGACGAGAAGATCACCGGCATCACCGACATCCGCGACGAGAGCGACCGGCGCGGCATGCGCATCGTCATCGACGTCAACAAGAACGACGACCCGCGCAAGGTGCTGGCCGCGCTTTACAAATACACGGCCATGCGCGGCACCTTTGGCGTGATCATGCTCGCGCTGGTGCCGGACGCCGCCGGCAAGCTCGAACCACGCGTGCTGCCACTGCGCCGCCTGCTGCACATCTTCATCGAGCACCGCCGCGAGATGGTCCGCCGCCGCAGCGAGTATGACCTCGCGCGCGCCCGCGAGCGCGCGCACATCCTCGAAGGGCTCGTGCGTGCGTTGGACATCATCGACCGCATCATAAAGCTGATCCGCGGCTCGCGTGACACCGAGACCGCGCGGCAGGGCCTGATCAAGGAGCTGAAGTTCAGCGAGTTGCAGGCCAACGCCATCCTGGAGATGCCGCTGCGCCGGCTGGCCGCACTGGAACGGAAGAAGCTCGAGGACGAGCTGGCCGAGAAGTTGCGCCTGATCAAGTATCTGGAGGACCTGCTCGCCCACCCGGTCAAGATGCTGGGCGTGATCCGCGATGAGCTGCTCGCGCTCAAGGAGCGCTATGGCGATGCCCGGCGCACCACCATCGTCGGCAAGGTGTCGGCGGCCGAGGCCGAGACCAAAGCGGGCGACAAGGCCAACGGGGAGGCCCCGGCCCGCGGCAAGCGCGCGGCGACCGAGCTGGCCCTGACCGTGCATGAGCTGGTGCCCGAGGAAGGCACCTACGTCATCGTCGGGGCGAATGGCAAGATCGGCCGCGTGTCCGAAGCGCCGCGCATCACGTCCGCAGCAGAAGTCACGCCGTTGGCCGTGGTCAAGACCTCAACCAAAGAGCTTGTCTATGTGGCGGGATCCAGCGGGCGCGGCGTGGTGCTGCAGGTTGGCAATTTGCCCCAGGAGGACGTCACCCGCGGCCAGGGCGCACTGCTCAGCGCCATCTCGCCCTTCGGGGCCGAGGATGAGCCGGTGGGTGCCTTTGCCATTGACAAGGCCGCGGCGAGCGGCTTCGTGCTGACGGCGACCTCGGGCGGGATGGTCAAACGCTCGGAGACCGGCGCCCTGCCCGGTGCGCCCGGCACCGCCTTCACGCTGTGCGGCGTGGGCGAGGGCGACAGCGTGATCAGCGCCCGGCTCACCCGCGGCGACGAGGACGTGATGCTCTTCACCCAGCAGGGCATGGCCATCCGCTTCAAGCAGGAGGAGGTGCGCCCGATGGGCCTCCCGGCCGGCGGTGTGGTGGGGATCAAGCTGATCGATGGCGACATCGTGATGGCCGTGGCGCTGGCTGACGAGACCTCGGGCGATCTCGACATCGTGCTCGGCACGACCGATGGGCGGGCCAAGCGCGTGGCGTTCAAGGAATACCCGACCCAGGGCCGCGCTGGCAAGGGCGTGATCACCGCCAAGCTGGTGAAGGACGCGACTGTCGCCGACGCCGTGATCGCCACCCCCGAGGACGCCATCGTCTACGTGACGCTGAAGGGCAATGCCAAGTCGCTGAAGGCCAAGAACCTCACCCGGCGCGGGCGCCCGGCCGGCGGCGATGAAGCCATCGCGCTGAGTGGGAGCGACCGCCTGGCCCGGCTGGTCGTGGTCGGCGGCTGACGGCCTGATCCGACGACCCGCCGTTGCGGGTGGGACCGCGATCCCGCACCCGTGTTCGAGATGCCCCGGCCAGGCGTGGGGAAATTCAAGCGCTGAAAAAGACCTCGGGTCAGCGTGGCCAGCTGCGCCGTGCCTCCGGGCAAACACCCTGAAAATCCGTCATCGGATGGCTGATTTTCAGGGTGTTTTCTCTGGTCGGCGGTGAGAGATATTCCGCCTGCGATGATCGACTGGCCGGGTGGGCGCCTCGTATCGTCCTGACATGCAAAAGCATCAGCGCGTGCGGCCCTTCCCGTCGATGATCGATTTCGCGCTGCTGTTGGGCGCCCTCTTCGCCGTCGCGCTCAACAGCCCGCACTAGTCGGGCCTTGCCACCCACCCGGCGGGACCGATCAGCTGCGCTGCGCGGTGGCCGCGACCACGGCAGCAATGGCGCGCTCGACCTCGGCCGGGTTGGCCGTCTGCAATTCGACCCGCCCCCCCGCATCAAAGTTTCCAATCAGCCAGCTGCTCTGCGCATCCGCAAACCACATCAGGGCGCGGGCCTGCAGGCGATCCTCGCCCAGGCGCATGGCCATGAAGACGCTTTGCCGCTCGGGCGTCAGCCCTGCCCGCAACAGACTATCGGCTTCGACCGTTGGAACGCCGGCCTCCACGAGTTGCGCGCGCAACGCATCAGCGGGCTCGGGCGGCGTCTTCGCCAGCGCCGTCATGACCGCATGGGGCACGCTGTATGCCCGTGAAGGCCCGGGGCTCTCGTGCGGGGGCGCAAAGCGCATCACCCAGGCGGCGATCTCCACCGGGCTCGCCAAACGCTCAAAGGAATGCTCCTCGATGCCATGCCACACATGCGCGACAACGCTGTCACCCGCCAGGCCAAACTGGACGCGGCTGGCGGGTGCACCGGCCTGGGCGTGGAGGACTTCGAAGCCCACCTTCGCCGAAAGCGCGTCCCCAATCAGCCCGTCGAGCGGGGCCGTCACGCGCAGCGCCCCATCGTCGCGGGTGGATGCCAGCCCGCGCAAGAGCAGTCCCTCGCGCGCCGCGCCAAGGCGCTCCACCAGCAATGGTCGGTCGAGGTCCATGAGCGCGCTCCCCTCCGCCCAGGGCGAGCCATTTCCGCCCACCGCGGAGGCGAGCACCACGAGCTCGGCGATCGAAAGGAGCTCTGCCATGGCTACCAGCCCGCTGGAACCGGTTGACCCTTGACCACCCACACGATGCCGCGGCGCGTGCGGAGCTCGCGCGCCCCGCGCGCCTCGGGTGTTCGCTCGTTGGGCGCCCAGCCGAGAAAGGTGTCGATGGCCTTGACCCCGCCGGCCGTGGGCGCGTCATCGCGGGCCGCGCGGATTAGCCCGTCGCCGTCCAGCCCGAGCAGGCCGGCAGCGCGCCGCACGATGGCAAGGTGCATCCAGTACTGCCAGGCATCCTGATATTCGGGCTCTGGCAGGACGAAAAGCCCGGCGAAGAGCCCATCGCGCAGCCAACCCGCGTCGCGCGTGCGGGCCCCATGAATGGTCGCGCGCAGCGCGAAATCGCCCAGCATGCCGGCCTTGTGGGTGTTCGCCCAGGCCGACGCGAGCGCCGCGCGCTGCCCGGTCGACTGCTCGCGCAGCGCGGGCAATGCGGCCCGGATGGCCTGGTCCTGGGGCGACGGGATCGGCGCGACGAAGTAGGCGCCCTCGGCGGGGCCGTCGACATCGATTGCGGCAAGCAACGCCGTCAGCGTCTTTGGTGTTTGCGTTGGATGGCTCATGGTCTGGAGTTCCTCGACTGTGGGCTGGGTGTCATCATACCGAAACGAATCGGACACGCACATCAGGCGCTACGGATCACCGACCCGATCATTCACGATCCCCAGGCCCGCCGCGCCGGACACCGCGTAACCGGTCGGGAAGGCCGCTCCGGCTGTTCGTGCGCCGGGGATCAGGAAATCGCCCACGCGCGAATAGCCGGCATCCAGCAACAAGCCCAGCTCGCGCGTGTAGACGCTGATCCCACCATACTTGGCGCTCGTGCCAGCGAGGCTGGCCGTGGTGTTCTCAACGCCCGTGACCAACTTGATCACATCACCGCTGTTTGCCGCCTCCTTCAACCACAACGCGTTGAGCGTCTGCGACCAGGCCGCATCCGGCACCGAGAGGATACGCTCGCCCAGCTTCATCGCGGCCGAGGTCTCCGCCAAACGTCCAAGGTCAGTCACTCGCGCGCCGGCCAGCTCAGCCGGCAGTGTGCCGGGCAGGCCGAGTGGCCCGCCAAAGGCCTTGACGATCTCCGGGATGCCGGAAGCGTTGGCTGACTCGAAGGCGCGCAGCGCGGCGACCGCATCCGTCGAGCCCAGCGCCCGTGTCGCAGCCGCAAAGGCATCCGTGGCACGGCCCAGCGCGGCGAGGTCGCCCGAGGCAGCCAGGGCGGTCTCGGCGGCGCGCGCGCCCGCGGCCAGGGTGCTGGCGGCCTCGGCGAGTTCGCCGGCCTTGCTCACGCGGGCGATGTCATCGGCGACGTTGGCGATCTCCGCAAGCTTGGAGGCCTTGCTTACCTGGGAGGCCAGCTCAGCGATCTCGGCGGTCTTCGCGCCGGCCTTGGCCTCGCCCACGCCCGGGATGAGGAACATCGCCACTTCAAACACGCCCCGCCCGATCGCACGTCCGTAATTGCCGCTCTGCCAGTCTTCGACGTACGGCTTCTTGAGTGCGTCCCACAACTCACCCGGATGCGTCACCGCGTAGCCGATGCCCTTCAGGGTATCGATGGGATGAAGCACGACGTTGACCAGGCCAGTCACCATGCCCTTCGCCCCCTCCCAGATTCCCTCGAAGAAACCGCCCACCTGGCTGAGGAATCCACCGCCGCCCCCGCCGCCGGATGCGGCCGATGCCGCGCCGGGCGCGGGACTGCCACCCGGTCCGGGCAGCCCGCGCAGGACGGACGCGGCCGCGTCCTCGCCCTGGTGGATGACCTCGAGAATCTTCTGGGTCACCTGCTGGGCGGCGCTCATCGCCGCGGCCAGCCGGCCCAGCGAGGGCATGACCTGGCCGTCCATCTCGGCGTAGAAGGCCTTGGCCCCGGTCCCGATCCAGTCGCCGCCGCGCAGGACGTCCACCTCGCGCTTGAGGCCCTGGTTCATCCGCCCGATGCTGTCGGCTTCGGTGCCAAAGCGGCGGGCGATTTGGGTGAGCTGATCGTAGTCGGCACGAACGGTTGAGGCTGGCATGGCGTCTCCTTGTCCGTTGGGTTTAGCACGGCGGGCGTCCCGGCGACAAGGGGTCTCGTCCCAGGCGCCCGGGAACTTCGTCCCGGGCGGGTTGGGAGGGGCGCGGGGGTAGCATGCGGCCCCATGCTGCTCGTCACCTTTCTCCGCGCCATGCTGATGGGCTTCTCCATCGCCGCCCCGGTCGGCCCCATCGGGACGCTGTGCATCCGCCGCACGCTCACGCAGGGCCGTGCGGCCGGGCTGGCGACCGGGCTGGGCGCGGCAACGGCCGATGGCGTGTATGGCGCGATCGCCGCGTTTGGGCTGACCGCGCTGACGCAGGCGCTGCAGGGGATCAGCCTGTGGACGCGCCTGGTGGGCGGCCTCTTTCTCATCGTGCTCGGCGTGCGAACGCTGCGCGCGCCAGCCGCCGGCGAGGGCGGCACGGGCGAGCCCGTTACGCGGCGCGGGCTGGTGGGTGCATATCTTTCCACCGTTGGTCTCACGCTGACCAATCCGGCCACGATCGTCTCCTTCCTCGGCATCTTCGCCGGGCTGGGGGTGGGCGCGGGAGAGGATGCCGCGCCGCTGACCGTGCTGGGCGTCTTCCTGGGCTCGGCCGTGTGGTGGCTGGGTCTGACGACGGTGCTCGGCGCGCTGCGGCATCGGCTGCCGGCCCGCGCACTCAAGGCGATCAACCTGCTGTCGGGGCTGCTGATCGTCGGCTTCGGGATCTGGTCGTTGCTCTCGGTCTTCGGCCTCTAGCGCAGCAACAGCCGAATGATGCGGTCGTAGCTCGCCTTGGCCGGCGCATAACGAAACCAGAAGTCCGGCCAGTGGCCCTTGTCGATCACGGCGCGCAGGTGCGAGAAGGCCTCGAAGCCATGCTTGCCGTGATAGCTGCCATACCCGCTCGGGCCGACACCGCCAAAGGGCAGGTGCGGGGTGCTGATTTGAAAGAGCACATCGTTGACGCACACCCCGCCTGACTGGGTCTGCGCCAGCACACGCTCGCGCACCCCGCCATCGCGGGTGAAGAGATACAGCGCCAGCGGGTGCGGGCGGGCATTGACAAACGCAATCGCCTCATCCATGTCGGCGACCGGGAGCACGGGCAGGATGGGCCCGAAGATCTCCTCACGCATGACCGGCTGGTCGAGGTCGTCGACAGCCATCACGGTCGGGGCGATGAAGCGGTCGCCAGCGTCGACCTCGCCGCCGTGCAGGATGCGGCCCTGGGCGAGGTAGCTGCGCAGGCGCGCGACATGGCGATCGTTGACGATGCGGCCGTAGTCGGGGCTGCGACGGGCATCCTCGCCATAGAAGGCCCGGATGTGACGGCGCAGCGCAGCGACGAATGCGTCGTGGTGCTGGCGCTCGATCAACACGTAGTCGGGCGCAATGCAGGTCTGCCCGCAGTTGATGAACTTCCCCCACGCCACGCGCCTGGCGGCCAGATCGAGGTCGGCATCCCCGGCGATCAGCGCCGGGCTCTTCCCGCCCAGCTCCAGCACGCAGGGCGTCAGATTACGGGCGGCCGCCTCGGCGACCTTGCGCCCGATGCTCCCCGCGCCGGTGAAGAAGATGAAGTCAAACGGTTGCTCAAGCAGGGCCTGGGCGACACCCGCATCGCCTTCGACGACAACGACTTCGCGGGGATCAAAGGCCGCGCCGATCAGCGCCGCCAGCGCGGCCGTGGTGGCGGGCGCGTATTCGCTGGGCTTGAGCACCGCCGTGTTCCCCGCAGCCAGCGCCGCGACGAGGGGCGAGAGCGACATCTGCACCGGGTAGTTCCACGGCGCGAGGATGGCCGAGACGCCCCTGGGCTGCGGATGAATCGCCGCCGCGCCGGGGATCTGCGCCAGGCTGAGGGGAACGCGGCGCCGACGCATCCAGCCGGCCAGGTGACGCTGGGCGTGGTTGATCTCGAACACGACCTGACCGATCTCGGTGCTGTAGCTCTCGCCAGCCGGTTTTCGCAGGTCGTCGTGCAGGGCGCGCAACAGGGCAGGCTCGTGGCGCCTGAGGGCATCGCCCAGCGCGCGCAGGCGCTTGCGGCGGCCCTCGATTGAACGGGTCGCCCCGGTGTTGAAGAAGGTGCGCTGCCCGGCGACCAGGGTGGCGAGATCGGTCATGTTATTTGCGGAGGATGAGAATCATCCGTTCTGCGTCGCTCTCAAAGGCGGGCGGGGGCAGCAGCATGTCGCCCCAGTACCAGGCGGCGCTGAAGGCGCCGGACAGGTCGGCCAGGGCATTGAGCTCCTGGGCCATGTACCAGCGGTGCGGGTGCTGATGCGCAACCACACGTTCGGGCTGGCCGGCCTGGCGGATGGTGAGGCGCGAGGTGACCTGCCATTGCTGCGTGACCCAGTCATACGGATCATCCTGATGGCCAAACAGGATGTCGACTTCCATGTCGCCGTCGCGGCGCGTCCACAGGTTGGGCAGGCCATCCCGCCAGATGGTGGAGGGATGGGCCATCTCCAGGACATACAGGCCGCCCGGGAGCAGGTTGCGTGAGACCGTTTTGAGATGGGCGACCACATCGTCGTTTGTGACGAGGTGCGAAAGGCTCTCCATCAGGCAGGCAATCAGCGAAGCCGGCGCATCGAGGGAGAAGTCGCGCATGTCGGCCGCAAGCCAGCGCACGTGCGCGCCCGCCGCGCTGGCGACATCTCCGGCGTATTCGAGCATCTCGGGCGAGAGGTCCAGCCCCGACGCGCGCCAGCCGCGCTTTGCCAGGGTGATGGCGTGCCGCCCGGGTCCGCAGGCCAGCTCGAGAAAGCGCCGCTCTGGAGTGAGCGCGTAGGTGCGCCAGCACCACTCCAGGAAGTTGCACTCGTCATCAAAATCACGATCGCCAAACGCAATATCATAGGCGCGGGCGTTGGCATAGAACTCGGGGGAACTCATGGCGTTGGCATTATAGGAGCCGGTCCCCTGGCGCTGTCGGGAATGCTGCGGAGAAGGTCAAACCTTCGCAACCGGTAAAATGAGAGCCAACCAAGTTTGAGGAGAGAGAAGAAAATGAACGCTTTCAAATCCAAGCAACTGATGAGTGGTTTCGTCCTGTCCGCCCTGATTCTGGTGGGGTGCGGCGGCGCTGCGCCGGCGCCGACCGCCAAGCCCGCCGCGACGGCGGTGCCCGCCAAGCAGACGGTCGTGATCGAGCTGGGCAGCAAGGGCGATGAGATCGCCTTCGACAAGACGGCCCTGTCGGCCCCGGCCGGCTCGCGCATCACGATCAAGTTCAAGAACAACGCCAACCCGAACAGCGGCATGCTGCACAACGTCGTCGTGGTCAAGCCCGGCACGCAGGATGGCGTCGCCGCGGAAGGGATCGCGGCGGGCGAGACGCTTAACTACGTCAAGAAGGACGACGCGCGGGTGCTCGCGATGACCAAGGTCATCAAGGGCGGCGAGTTCGTCGAGGTCAGCTTCGATGCGCCGGCGCCAGGCGACTACCCGGTCATCTGCACCTTCCCCGGCCACTACGTGCTGATGAAGGCGGTGTTAACGGTCAAGTAGCGCTTTTGGATGATCGGGTGGCTGGAGGCCACCCGATCATCCACACTCGCAGACCGAAGGCCGAAGACCGAAGCAGGCTCGCTCAGACCAGGGCAGGTGAAGGTCCGGCACGCGGCGCCTCGAGGGAGGCAGCCGCGTTCTGCTTGCGGCGGTCGCCCGTGCAAACTTGCTTCGGTCTTCGGTCGCCCGTCTTCCGTCAGCGATCAGCGATCGCCGTCAGCGCTTCATCGCCGCCCGCAACGCCACGGGCAACACCGCGCGGGCATCCAGGCGCTCGGCGCCCAGGAAGGCCTTGAAGTCAGCGATCCCGCGCGCCATGGCAGCGATGAATTCGGGATCGCGCCCGGTGGCCTTGTCCTCCAACCAGAAACCCGGCAGGACCAGCGTATTTGTCGTACGGTCCAACTTG
>JAIBCK010000140.1 GCA_019694215.1 Thermoflexales bacterium | reverse complement strand
GCAAGGCGTATGGGCGACCCTGCCGGTCGAGCGTTTCCCGTAGGGGCGAAGCGATTGCCACGGGGTCGAGGCACGGCAAGGCGTATAGGCAATCGCTTCGCCCGCCCCGCGCCCGGGCGAGCAGCCGCTGACCGCAGACGGCGGACCGCGGACCGCCGATGGCCGTGCGGCGTCGCCCTTGTTCACAGAAGAACGAAGAAACGAAGGGGCGACCCTTCCTTTCGAGCGTTTCCCGTAGGGGCGAAGCGATTGCCACGGGGTCAAGGCACGGCAAGGCGTATGGGAAACCCTGTCGGTCGAGCGTTTCCCGTAGGGGCGAAGCGATTGCCACGGGGTCAAGGCACGGCAAGGCGTATGGGCAATCGCTTCGCCCGCACCGCGCCCGGGCGAGCATTCACAGACCGCGGACCGCGGTCAGCTCCGTGCGGCGTCGCCCTTGTTCACAGAAGAACGAAGAAACGAAGGGGCGACCCTTCCTTTCGAGCGTTTCCCGTAGGGGCGAAGCGATTGCCGCGGGGCCAAGGCACGGCAAGGCGTATGGGCAATCGCTTCGCCCGCCCCGCGCCCGGGCGAGCATTCGCTGACCGCGGACCGCGGCGGGCCGCGCCCATGCGGCGGCCCTCGGCCGCCCGATGCCGCTCAGGATGCACAACGGTGTGCGCCGAGACGAAGCCGCCGTCTGCCGTCTGCCGTAATCCGCCCAACCCTACGGCCGGCCGCCCAGCATCGCCGCCCGCGGGTCATCGGCCAGCATCAGCGGCAGATCGATGCGCCGGCCACGGCGGGCGGACTCGTAGGTCGCAAAGATCAGCTCGGTGGCCTTGAGCGCATGCGCCCCACTCGTCTGCGGCTCGCGCCCGGCCTGCAGGGCGTCCAACGCATCATGGATACTCAACGCCACCGTCGCCCCAAAGCCCGACCACTCGCAGGTGGGGACGTCGACGGGCGTCCACGCCGTCTGCCCCTTCATCCACGTGCGGAGCATGGGATCAAACTCCAGCCCGACCTCGATCACGCCCTCGTCGCCGACCAGGCGCACGTGCGCCTCCAAAGGCTTGGTCGGGCGACAGCGCATCGTGCCCGTGATGCCGTTGGCGAAGCCCACCCAGGCCACACCCTGGCGCTCCATCTTCACGCCAAAGACCGTCGGGCCATCCACGGGATCGACCTGCCCCATCACCCACTCGGCGGGCGTCTCGTCGTTGAAGAAGAACATCATGTCGAACCAGTGCGTGCCCCAGTCATACAAGTTCGGGCAGGCGCCCTCGATGCGGCGCAGCGCGCCAATACCGCCTGCGCGCAGCAACTCCCGGGCGCGGACGAAGGGCGCGGCATAACGGCGCTGGTGGTTGAAGCACAGCAGCGTGCCGTGCGTCTTGCAGACCTCAACCATGCGTTGGGCATCCGCGAAGGTCAGCGCCATCGGCTTCTCGCAATACACCGCCCGTGCACCGGCCTCGGCCGCGGCGATGGTCATCTCGGCATGCAGGTGCGGCCACACGCACAGGCTGACCATGTCGGGCTTCTCGGTGCGCAGCATCTCGAGATAGTCCGTGTAGCTGCGACGCGCGCCGTACTCGGCCTGAAAGGCGGCGGCATTCTCGGGCACGATGTCGGCGACGGCCGTGAGCTCGGCGCCGGGATAGCTGAGATAGGCCTTGACGTGGGCGTGCGCGATGCCGCCACCGGTGGCGCCGGGCGTGCCGCCCGGGCGGCCACAGCCTACGATGCAGGTGCGAAGGGGGGTCTTGGTCATGTCAATTGACAGCCGCGCACCTCGAACCAGGGGCGGCTGGTGGGGCCAGTATCACCCCGTCGGCGCGGGAAAAGCAACGACGGACGGCTTGCGCCGTCCGTCGTCGAACTGTGTGAATTGTGGTTGCTGGCTACTGGCAGCCGGGGTACTTGAAGGACCCGATGCGGGTCTGCCAGTTCGTGCCGGTCGCGGCGTAGTACTCCGTCGTGAACCAGAACGTGCAGCCGTCGGCGGGATCGACCTGCATCGAGGCGTAGTCGCCCCAGCGGCTGTAGGAGGTCTGCGAGCCGGTGCCGGCGATCAGCGTGGTCTCGCCCTGGCCCAACGTGCCAGCGGCGTCACCGACCAGGCGCCCGGCATAGCGGATCTGCGGATTGAGCGTCGAGCTCGATGCGCTGTAGCCCACCGCCATGTTGCCCTGCTTGTCGATGGCCAGGCTGCCCATCCAGCGATACGTCGAATCCGGCTGGAAGGTACCCTGCTGGAAGACCGAGGCCGTCCCGTTCAGGTTGCGGATCTCGTACCAGCGCACACCCATCGTGCCGCCCGAGGACACGGTGTGGTTGACCCACAGCGCCTCGTTGCCGCCGATGTTGCTGTAGGCCACGTTGGACATCAGGCGATCCGACAGCGTGTCGAGCGTCGTCGTCGAGCCGAGCTGCGGAACCTTGGCGCTGGGCACCGTGAACGCAGCAACATTGATATTGGCCGGGCCGGTCAGCGTCGATGCCGTCGGCGTCGTCCAGTTCACCTTCATGCGCCAGATGCGCAGCGTGGAGGTCGTGCCACCGCGGGCGAGCAGATACTCCGGCGCCGTGGTCGGCGGGAGGCTGGCGCGCACGTGGGCGGGCAGTAGGCTGGCATACGAGCTGCCGAGGCTGAAGGCCACCGAGCGCAGCGGCGCGCCACTGATCAGGTCGTCGCGGTTGAGCGCCCAGACCTTGGAGCCGCTGAACGTGCTGGCCTTGCGGAACATGTTGGCGGTCAGGTAGATGCCGTCGTGCCACACACCCATCTTCGGATAGTCGTTGAGCTCGGTCGAGCTCAGCAGCATGCCATACATCCACCACCCACCGGAGACCGGATCGGCGGTCTTGGACACGGCGATGCATTGGTAATACGGGCCGGAACGAACGGCACCCGGCCACGAGAAGTCGGAAATGATCCAACGGCCGGAGTACACGTCATACAGGACATACGGGTCGCCCTGGTTGGCGGTGTCGCACGGCGTACCGGTGCCATCAAAGAAGGTGTCAAACGTGAAGGCGGCCAGGCGCGCGCCGCTGGCCTTGTCGAAGATGGCCAACGAGGTATTGACAGCCTGGATGTAGTGGTTGGGGCCGACATCGCCATGTGTATCGGGCGGCCAACCCGCGCCCCAGTTGCTCAGGTCGAGGCCGGCGATGCTCGACGACGAGGACGGCATCGCGAGGGCCGCGGCCGTCTGCGCCACGGAATCGGGCGCATTGAGGTTGCCGGCAGCCAGCTTGTCGGGCGGCATCAGCACTTCGGGGCGCAGCCCACGGCTGCGCGCGAGTTCGGCGACATCGGGCCGAGGCAGCGTGCGCAGGTCCTTGTTCACCGAGCCGGCCTTGACGGGCTGGCCCACTTCAGGCAGCCACGCGCCATCGGTCAGCACGCCGCCGGTGAGGCCGCCCGTGCCGATCAAGGATTCGGCGGTTTCGTTGCTCTCGCCCTCGTCCATCGTCAGCATCGCCGACACATCGGGCGTCGCCTGAATGGTGGGTGCGGCGAACGTCGCGCTTGCAAGGGCCAGCAAGGCCAGCGCAGACAGGGCCGCTCGTACGGACAATTTCTGATACATATGCGCGCTCCTATCCCCTCTCCCCATTGAGTTGATTGATTCGGCATGTCATCAGGCCTCTTCCCCAGGCAGACCTGATTGGATGGGGCGGGATTATAGGACCGATTTGCCCAAAACGGGAAGTGCCTTCCGGGCGCGCAGGAAGGCCGGCCTTCCCGGGTGGCGCGGCGGATCAATCTTCGGCTGGACCTCGGCGCACAGCCACCCTACTTCACGACCACGGTCACTTCGTAGGTCTTGGCCGGTGGGACGTCGGTCTCCCAAATGCGCTTGTAGTCGAGCTTGAGGCGGGTCTGGCCCGTGGCGCTGGCGACAAACTGCAGGACGATTTTGCCCGGCGCGCCGGGCAGCGCGCTCTGCGGGGTAACGCTGGTCGGCTCGCGCTGCGTGAGGAGGGCCGGGGTCTGCGCGGCCGGGATCCAGTTGTAACCGGTCGTGACATTGCCATCGAGTTCGACGCGCAGCGTGTCTCCCACTTTCACGGTGACCGTCTTGCCGGCGTCCTGCTCGGTCAGCGTTTGGGCGGGTGTGTTCGTCTGGCACGCCGCAAGCGTCGCGGCAAAGAGACAGAACGCGGCAGCCAGAAGCGGGATGACCCGTGGGCGTTGTATCGATGCGGCCATGTGCCCGATTCTACGGCGCGGGAGACCCCGCTACAGCATGCGGGGAATCTGCGAGGAGTGGTGGTGCAGGATGGGATCCAGACGGGACATATCCAGCACGTAGCCAAAAACGGGCCTCGAAATTGAGCAGCTCGCCGTCCACGACAAAGCGCCAGTTGTAGATTCCGCTCAGGGTGAAGATTGGAGGTTGTGCAACCTGAGTGATCACCGTCTTGTCGTGCAGGGCGATGCTGAGATCCTCGCGGCTGGCCAGCCTCTCGAAGTAGGCACGCCGACGCTCCGGGGTGCTGAGCAGGCGGTTCGAGAAAGTGGGGATGAGCACGGCCTCCGGCGCGTAGAGGCCGAGCAGGGCCTCCACATCACCGGCATTGACGGCGCGCATCCAGCGGGCGAGGACATCGACAGGAGCTTGGGTCTGCATGGGCCTCCTACAGCATTGGTAACACGGGGGATGGAGGCATTCTATGCGCCCCTGACCTGCCCCGTCCGGTCCAGCGGGCGTGTGTGTCTGACACACCGCGATCGTTGCGGCGTTGCAGGGGTGCGCTGAAGCGTACGGCGCGGGTTTGGAGAGGTGGGGTAGGATGACGGCATCCCATGAAACTCCTGCTCACCTCCGGCGGCGTCTCCAACGCAACACTGCGCAACACCCTGGTCGATCTGCTCGGCAAGCCCATCGAGGCCTGCGCTGCGTTGTGCATCCCGACGGCCGCGCACGCGCTGAAACGCGGGCCGGAGATCGCCTGGCGCCAGATCAGCGGCCACGACGCGACGCCGCTGTGCGACCTGGGCTGGAAGTCGCTGGGCGTGCTGGAGCTGACCGCCCTGCCCAGCCTCGATCCTGCGCAATGGGAGCCGCACGTGCGCGCGGCGGATGCCCTGCTCGTGGGTGGGGGCGATCCGTTGTATTTGTGCCACTGGATGCGGCAATCCGGCCTGGCCGACCTTTTCCCCGACCTGCACGACACCGTCTACGTTGGGGTGAGCGCGGGGAGCATGGTCATGGCCCCGCGGATTGGTGAGGACTTCGCCCGTTGGCGTCCGCCGGGCGGAGGGGATCGCACCCTCGGGCGGGTCGACTTCTCGATCTTCCCGCACGTCGATCATCCGATGTTGCCGGACAACGCCATGCGCTTTGCCGAGGCCTGGGCGGCGGATATCGGCGGGCCGTGCTACGCGCTGGATGACCAATCGGCGATTGCCGTGTCC
>JAIBCK010000042.1 GCA_019694215.1 Thermoflexales bacterium | reverse complement strand
GAGGGTTCGGCCATTCGCTATCGCGTTGCGCCGTCCGCGGTTTGAGGCTGTCAGGTGCCCAGCCTGGGTGGGCGGCGTGGCTTCCATCCGCGTTTGAGGTGATGGACGCCGCGAGCCCGGCGCTTGCAGGGCACCCGTTCGAGGTCGTGATGTGTCGCCACCTTCTGCGGACCCTGCCCGAGCCAGCGCACGTGCTCGCGCGCTGGCGGCAGTTGCTCGCCCCGACGGGGCGGGTGATTTTGATCGAGGGCTTCTGGATGCCCGGCGCGGGGTTGAAGGCCGAGGCTGTGATCGAAATGCTGGCCGGCCGATTCGTGGTCGTTGCGCACGTGCCGTTGAGCGACAATTCGCTGTTGTGGGGCACGGTCGTGCCGGATGAGCGCTACACGCTGAATGCGATGGCAGGGCGGTGAGCCGTGGACAAATCCCGGCTTCAGGCGTGTGTTTCGGGCGTTCTCGGTCAGCGAAAACTATTTTCACCGGCTGAACGTTTCGATGGGTCGGAGGTCCAGAGTGTCGGTCTAGCTAGGGTAGGGTTCGGAAAGCCGGGAAGTCTGTTCTACACACTTCTTTGGCGCGGCCGTGGGCTTAGCAAAGAACACGTATCTCAGGCATGTAGCCGAAGGTTATCCTAGACGGCCTATAGATGGTGAACCTATGGAGTCTCAGCTCCACAAGTGCAATTGCGCGTCCGAAGTTCGTGAGTTCTTTTGCTAGCCTACTATCAGGTAGACTGGGAGCGTAATGGTTGCTTTGCAGCACGGCACCGCTGGATCTTCGCAGAGACAAAGGCAGAGTGGCAACAGCACTGATGCCTTGTCAACGCCGAATGACAGTCAATTGGCAAGACTTGTGGGACATAAGGAGGGACCCGGCGCACATGGCTGGATACGCGTCGAGAGAATAGGTTGGCTTGGTCACCTCAAGAGGGCATTCCTGGGTTCCAAACACCCGGCGTTGATTCTCCCGCGTTCGGCCAGCGTATCGACGGGCGATTTGCTGCGCGTAAGCAGAAACAGCGCTTGGGTTTCCTGTCGCAACGGTGAGGCGCAGATATCTCCGGCCTATTGGGCCAAAGAAAGGATTAGTCTCGGTAGTCTCGCTCTGGATTTTGTCGTCAAGGAGATTACCGAGAATCGTGAGTACGTGGCCTACGATGGGTTGACTGACTTTCACTATAGACGGCGCGGTCTTTTTGGGCGAACTGCGAAGCTCATCCTCCATAACTTCCACCCAAGCTACCCGAGCGTGATCGGTTACGTTGAGTTGGCGATGCCTCTCTTCATGAACAAATCGCGTTCTGTCGTATTCGATGCCCCATTTCGTGCGAATGGCATTGGGTGGGAACGTTGGGATATGCCGGCTCTGCGCGAGAATATCCATCTAGTCGTCCGAGTGGCGCGAGTAGTAGTGAATCCCGAATTCCGAGGATTGGGCCTTGGCCAATTGCTGATTCGACATGCGGCTGAGTTTGCCAAGCAGAGATGGCAGGTCGCTGGCTTGAAGCCATATTTCATGGAAATATCTGCCGACATGCTTAGATTTGTGCCGTTTGCCGACGGAGCCGGCATGACCTATATTGGCGAGACTGAAGGGAACCTGAAACGCGTGGCCGAGGATATGTCCTATCTGCTGCGAAATCAAGGTCGAGTGAAGCGAAGAGATATTGTTCGGGAGGACGCTTCAGGAATAGTCGACAAGCAAGTTTCACGCATGGAATCCGCGGCACGGCTGATGAAGCGCCAGGGATGGAATGAATCCGATCTGTTTTCGAGGCTGGCGAAGTTATCGGAGAAGGCTGTCCTACGCGATTTCGACTTATTCCACGAGATTGTCAGTTTGCCAAAGCCGACATATATGGTTGGACTTATTCCTGAGGCCCAGCGATTCTTGGAAGGAAGGGTCAGGACCCTTGGGCTAAGTCATACTCATGTCACGCCAAAATATCTACTGGCCCCGATTAAAAGCCCAATCGTACTGAAGAACCTATCGTTCAGCTTCAGGTCCAGTGTGCGACGAACCACAAAGACTCACGCGGTTCAACAGGCCTTTGGCATTTCGCCAGACCAATTTGTGCACAAGGTACTTCAAGGACTGTCTCTCAGAATTGATTCTGGTGAAGTCCTGTTAATCACTGGGTCATCAGGATCCGGGAAATCGACACTCCTGCGTCTTCTTTCGCGCAGGCAAATGGGGGGCGCGGAAGGCAGTCTGACGTTTCCGGACAACTTCAACTCGGGCGTGTTTGAGTCTATTCGATCAAAACGTGCCATGATCGAGCTATTTGATGGTGCAGATGTTCGATCCGCACTTCACCTCTTGGGAGTAGTGGGTCTATCTGATGCGTTTGTCTATCTGAAGCGATATGCAGAGCTGAGCAACGGGCAGCAGTATCGGGCAATGCTTGCTCAACTCGTTTCTAGTGGACGTAACGTATGGATTGCAGACGAGTTTTGTGCCAATCTGGATTTGGTAACGGCAAACGTAGTTGCTGATCGGATGCAGCGAATGGCGAGGCGTCTGGGGGCAACGCTAATTGTTGCTTCATCACAGCCAGAAGCTTTTGCTGCTGCACTCAAGCCGGATCACGTCGTGCGGCTGACGACCACGTGGGAAAATCGGGTGGAATCTGGCGATGAATATGTAAGGAGACTGTCCAAGGCGCGCGTTGTCTTTCCAGCTAGGCAAGTCCAGATATCACCGACAGACCTCAGCTGTATCCGTTCGGGACATATGCACAGTATCTTTCTTAGGGGGCGATCGGATGTGGAAAAAGGCTTGTTGATATTCACTGGATCTGGAGATAGTGAGCCGGTGACCGTAACCGACGTTCAGTACGCTCGTGCCAACAGTCTTTCAACTAGGGATGCTGCAAGTGCTGGCATGTCGAGCGTTCGAGAGCTTCAGGAAGCAGTTTCTCTTCGCTTTCCGCGACTCGCTCGGGACGGGTGGATCACTATTGTTAGCTTTGATTCTCTAGCTAAGCATGTATCTTGACTGGTTCAACTCCGCACTTGCCGCGCTGAATTCGGCGGACGGCTCCCCCGTTCAAAGACTCTTGAACGATGGCCAATTGCTGTTCGATGCACAGACTGGTATAGGCGATGCCGTTGACGGGCATAGTGCCCGATTGATCGTGGCTGCACTTCGGCAACGCGAGCGGCTTCTCGTCGTATTGCCAGACCTTTCGCCTCACCGCCCGGCGTTCTTGCTGGCTGCTGCGCTTGTTGACCATCTTTGGAATTCTCGCTATTCGTATGTTGAGGGATTCAACTGGCGTAGACCGGTTCTCTATTTCGGGCGCGATGTCGAAATCCGACAGCACCTTCGCCGAGTTACAGTTCGCGGGCTCGAACTGAATCTAGCGGAGGTATTTGCTCAGGGTGACATAAAGCGCGGCGCGGAGGCCGATGAAGGGAATCACGTGCGCGATCGGCTGCCTCGCGTGTTGACTGTGTTCGCGCCGGCCGACCCCGCTGCGATTATCCGCGAGCGCAAACCATCGTGGATTGCGGTTGACTGTAACGATTACCCGTCGTTGACGTGGTTAAAGCCGGCCCTTGAAACAGCGCAACGGCAACGGATTCCTGTTCTTGCCTGGGGCCAGAACCCGTTGTCGGATTCCGTGACTGAGTTTGCTCGATATGGGTATGTACTTACATGGCCACCGGCCGTTCAAAAGGAGGGTCGATTCGGCGGCCCCGTGACTGGTGACGCCAAGAGACTGCTGCATTATGGTGACGTCACGTCCCTCGCGCCGATCGTGTTGCGGGGAAAGAACGTTGACGAGTTCAGCGGTCTTCTGCAAGACGCCTATCAATCTCTGTTGCACGCAAGTTCACTTCCAATGCGACATCTTGAAATGGATGCGACCAAGCTCCATTGGAGGTACCTAAGGTCTTTGGAGTCTCTTGCTGTTCCACTCGATTTCTATGAGGCGGAGGCTCCCCGATTTTGGGGACTCGAGTCTTTACAGAATCTCGAGAATTCCTGTGATCGTTTCCGTTCCGAACTGGAACACGGTGCAGGAGATCTGAGGGCCGATTTGGAACGTGTTGGCGGTTTGCTTGGCAAAGCAAGGCGAGCTCTTCGGCAGGTTGGCACCCCTCTTTGGGATGCTCTGAATAACCTGAGCATTGAGGGTTCAAAACAAAAGGAAGCGAGAGTATTGCTGTTCGGAAGCACTGGCAGAAAGCGTCTCTTTCTGTTTGCTATGCTTGCACGCCACAACATCACAGATGTTGATCTTGAGGGTCTCGGGACATACGTCTTGAGTCTTGCCGAGCTTAGGAAATGGATTCGAGCCCAAGCCGACGCTCGACGGACTCAAGTCGAAGGTTCTCTGTTTCCTGCGAGCGGCCTGAACTGGTGTCCGGTGTTCGTGGGATTGCCTAGTCCTGCGACTTCGCCGCGGCTTTCAGGTGCCCTTCTTTGCCCCAGGCTCGAATTTGTGGTCTATCCTCACCAGCGAACTTCGCTCATACGCCGCCAAGCTCAGTGGTCGATTCATCTCACAGGTGACATATCGCTTGGAGCCAAAACTCTGGTTCGCATGACTGGCGTGTCGCAGCTGGCTGTGGAGCCAACAATGCCAGACCGCATCGTCGTTCGTGAGCACATTGAGCTGGATATTGACACTGCGATCAGTAAAACCGCGCAGACAAAGGGCCAAATCTGGACAACCACCGATGCTGTTAGTGAAGTTGCACGTCTCTTGGAGACAGATGATCCAGATTCGGATGAAGACGGATATTTGGATGATCGTGCGACTGACGATAGCAATCCGCCGATTGAGCCGTCAGATAGCTTATGGTGCGCGGAGGCGATTAGGATCGACTTCGATCAAGGTTGGCACGCGGTTTTCGCAGTGGACGATCTGATAAGTGTTTGGCAGGGAAGTACACTGAGCCCTCGATACGTGCGATCGCTTCGAATCGGCGATCGGGTGATGCTCATCCACGGTCAGCAACGACATAGCATGTATGAGCTGATCATTTCACGAGTACACAGACATCCAGCTATCGAGCTGCACCTTGCAATGATTCGTCGATGGCAAGATGATTTGAGGGTCGCTTTTCGACAGTGGCAGATGCGTCCACAAGATGTCATACGACAGGGCGAATCTGAACCGAGAGACCTAGGTGGTCTGCTGCGGCGCTTGCAGGCTCGCGGCAGCCAACTAGTGTCGACGATGACGCTCAATTACTGGCTGAAAGGGTATGTCTTGTGTCCGCTCAACCCAGAAGATCTTCGCCGCATCGCCGAGGTGCTTGACATGCGATTTGTTCTCCAATATCACCGGCAGATCAGCAAAGCAGCGACTAGGCTCAGAGGACTGCATCGTGGTTTGTCGAACAGGTTGAACCATTGGCTTGAAGACCAGGCAACTGGAGTATCGAACAAGAATGACGACGACGTGATTGACGATGACTTGGGATTAACTTTCGGTGATGTGAGGAACTCACTTCTATTCCTAAGGGTCATGACGATCCAAACTGTGAAAGGTCCATTCCTCCGCAGCAATCTGGCGCGCGCCGAACAAGGTGGTGACCGTGACTAACCAAAACTGGGATAAACAAGAAGAAACGCTGCTGGCAGATTATCTGGTGCGGCGTCTGCATGACAAGGCACGTGGTAGAAGCGATGATGAGTGCTTGCGGAACTATCCCCGGGACGTCTACTTTGTGGGGAATCTGCGTCCTCGCAGGGACCAAAATCCGGGTGAAGAGGCCCAGCCGGGCCATCTACGCGAGTTATTGAGCAAGATTGCGCCGATGGCATTTGGGGCAGAATTCGCTCTGTCGCCATCAACTGGCTCGGTCTTTGTCGATGTCGAAGTACGATGGGCATGTTACTACCGTGTCATCCCATCATTTGTCCAGCAACGAGAGCATCAGCGGTCCGGAGCTAGTGGTGGTCTGGAGGACAGAGATTCTGATGCAAGGGTATCCGCGAGCGTGGCTGTTCCCTCTTACGGTGACCGCGGCGTAGCGATAGGTCAGGACGCTGAGAGCCAGCCGCAGGCTGAGCACGATTCGGACGAACCTTCCACTGAAACTCAACCTTCGGAAGCGACAGATTCCGCGCGAGATCGCCGAAGTGCGCGAATACCGCGTGATTCCCTGTTTATCTGTTTTCGAAAGCTGACGGGTCGAGCTGAAGGCAGGCTGCGTGTTCACGGTGGGTGGGAGAGTGGGTGGCTTGTTGATCATTCGGCTCTTGCCTCTGCGTTGGATGCTGAGATGACTAGAATCCAGCGTGCCGTACTCGAAGATCCCAATCATCTACGGGTAGAGGCCGACCCAGAAGCGAAAATACGGGTGCCAGATACAGCCGTAGAGTCAGTTGAGAGCTACATTGGCTTCCTGAATACCCTGCATGTAGATGTAGTTCCGGAATGGCGATTTGGGGTGCATTGTGAAACTCATTCATCTAGGTCGGCTGCTGGGTACAACGAACTCGTGCTGTCGATTGATCTTGAGAACACGACAACTATGCCCGAGGACTCGTCAAATATGGAGGCCTTCTTGTTTGACACGGAGGCGGAGTTTTCCTTTCCGAGCGGGGACGTTCGACCATTTCAAGTTCATCTTGCGCCTCGCGGATTTCGTTTCGATGGAAATGTTTGGGGTCGCGGAATTAACTGCGCGGTTGAGAGGAACGACTCGGAATCGTATTCGCCTTCATTCAGAACAACACACGTCCCGGTGTATAGGCAGCGGCGATTCCAGACACGATCCCAGCCTCAAGCCCACTTCGCTGATCTTGCGCGGGATCCGTTGCCCACAATTACCGCGATACTCCAGGCCATGGAGGCCTATCGTGAGGTGTGGGCGCAACAACGCGCGGCATTTGTGGCTAGTCGCCCGAACTGGGAGGCGGAACACGGTACTGAATACGACACGGACCAACGTGTTTTCGAGGATGAGATTAGGCGATTTAGGCGCGGCTCTGAACTGATACGCACCAACTCCGATGCTCGGCTTGCATTTCAGTTGACAAATGAGACATTTCGTCGAGGTCAAAAGACATCGTGGCGGTTGTTCCAGCTCATATTTCTAGTTAGTCAGATTCCTGGTATCGTTGCTCTGTCAGATCCGAACGGCCCCGACGTGGTCGACCGCAGCATGGTAGACATAGTCTACTTTCCGACTGGAGGCGGAAAAACAGAAGCATATTTGGCCACAATCGTGTTTCATTGCTTTTTCGACAGATTGCGGGGAAAGACTGCGGGCGTGACAGCTTGGACACGCTTTCCTCTTCGGCTCCTCACCTTGCAGCAGACCCAACGTGTTGCCGATGTGATTGGATTGGCTGAGCTAGTGCGTCGCGGACATTCTGATCCGCGTCTTTCTGGCACACACGTGGATGGATTTGCCGTCGGATATTTCGTGGGTCAGGGAGGATCGCCGAATGAGATTGTAGACCCTACAAGTGATAGGTATGCGAGTCCTGAGGCCCAGGTGACTTGGAGTAAGGTCAACGACTCTGAGACACGCCAGGATTGGAAACGAGTTGTGCGTTGCCCGTCTTGTCGAACCACAACAATAACGGTGGAATATGACGCAATACGGGCACGGTTACTTCATCGTTGTAGTCAACCCAATTGCCAATTTCCCAATGGTGAGTTGCCAATCTTCATCGTAGACAATGAAGTATACCGATATCTGCCATGTGTCATTGTTGGCACAATAGACAAACTCGCCGGATTGGGAAATCAAAGGAAGTTCGCGCTACTTTATGGCGATGTTGATGGGCGATGTAAGGTGCACGGCTACTACAAAGGACGCTGCTGTCAAAAGGATTGCACCGACGTTAGGAGATTACAGCGCGAAGCTCGAGATGGTCTGTCGGGTCCGACGCTGTTTGTTCAGGATGAGCTTCATCTGCTGAAGGAGGGGCTTGGCACGTTTGACTCACACTATGAAACGTTTAGCCAAGTTCTCCTACGCGAGGCTGGGCTACCGCTGCCAATAAAGATAATTGCTTCATCAGCGACGATCGAGGCATTCGGACGCCAGGTAAATCACTTGTACGGTCGAAGTCCAAATGAGGCTCGGGTGTTTCCTGGTCTTGGGCCAACACTCGGGCAATCTTTCTACGCAGAGACACTTGAGCATCCGCAGCGCTTGTACGTGGGACTGATTCCGCATAACAAAACGATCTTTAACATGATACTGGAGCTGATTGAGCTCTACCATCGCGAAATCCAGGCACTCCAGGTGTTAGGCCCAACCTCATCAAACCCTTATGGGGGAGGGCTAGTTCCCGGAGGCCAGCAATGGCGGATGCTCCTTGATTGCTACACCAGTTCGCTTACGTATTTTTTGGCCGGTCGCGAACTCAATTCGGTGCATACCGATCTTGAGGGTGATGTTATTCCGAATCTGCTGCGCGACGGTCTGTCACCGATTGTGATATCCGAGCTTACCGGCAGCACATCGACTGACGAGGTATCGAGAATTCTTGAGAGGCTAGATCTGCCAGCGGTTGGTAGCCGATCGTCGGATGCCCTGCTCGCAACGAGCATGATCAGCCACGGTGTTGATCTGGATAGACTGAACGCGATGATTTTTGATGGCATGCCTCGACAAAACGCCGAATACATTCAGGCTTCAAGCCGAGTGGGCCGTACTCATGTGGGAATCGTATTTACCTGCTTTCATCCAGCGCGAGAACGTGATCGGAGCCACTACGCGTACTTCGCGAAATATCATGAATTCTTGGGACAACTTGTCGAACCAGTGGCGATTAATCGCTGGTCCAGGTTCAGCATCAATCGCACTTTGCCCGGTCTGTTCATGGGCGTGCTTCTTCAGATATTGGCCAATCGGTCGCGCGAAGCGAATCCGAACAAATACTACATGCTCGACTTCGTCAGGGGGAGGATAAATGATGGGAGTCTGCGATGGGAGCAATTTGTGCAGATGCTCGAACAAGCGTATGGTGTTGGGACGCCGACTACCCAAGGCGAAATGTCGTTTCGCGAGGAGATCCGTCTTCGCGTGCGACAGTATTTTGACTGGATACTGAGTCCGTCAGGTGGATCGAGTTTCGTGTCTGACATCTTGATACCCAAGCCAATGACTAGCCTTCGAGACGTCGACGAGGCAATCCCAATAGAGCTGGATTCACTCGGAACTGAGTGGGTTGCTTGAGCTGACACCAAGAACTGGAGGCGAACATGCCAAAGACGATGACTCGCGGAAAACAACAGATATTGCTTGGTTACCTTCCGAATCGAACCTTCGATTTCGAACGGATCGCTGCGATAGCACGCGTCACAGCCATCCGGGGCGAGGCACGCACTGACCTTAATTCCGTTATGTTACTACGCCGGATTGCTGAAGAGGTTGGCGCTTGGCAGGAAGACTTCAGGCCTGCACTGCGTGATGACGTGCTGCGGCAGCCGGATCGGTTTATTTATATGGACCCCAGGAGAGTTGAGTCAGAGCTCTTTCCCAAGGTGTTGTGGTGTCAGAATCGCACTTGTGGCCGAGTTTTCGACTTCAGCCGCAATACGAGACTACCCAAGATCTGCCCCTCGTGCAGGCGAGGAAAGCTAGTGCAGCTGCGATTTGTAAAGATTCATCGTTGCGGTGCACTGCATCCTTTGCTACCACCCAACTGCCAGAGATGCAATTCAAGCTCAGATATGGCTCTCGACACCCGAGGCAGTGAGCGCGTTTCTGCATTTCAATGGATTTGTCGTAGGTGTAACTCGAGAGTCGGTGTCTTTGCTGGTCATTGCAGCGAATGTCAATGGCCAGATCAGACGCTCCGGAGAATGGACATTGAGGTACATCGGGCAGGAAGAACCTTCTATGCCCATTCGACCGTTTTGCTCAATATTCCATATCGCAGTATGGATGGGTTTTTGGGCTTGCAGGAGTGGCCGGCACTCGCGGCCGCGAAATGCCTTGCAATTCCAGAATTCGCCAATCTCGCTCTGACTGATTTTGGGAATGGTGCGCGCAGCCAGCAAGCTGAACATGATCCTGGCCTATCAGGAACGGACCTCGACAACCTCATGCGCCGTCATGAGTCCGGCGAAATCAACCTAGAGACATTGGTGGCTGAGATGAACTCTCTGCGTGCCCGTCGGGTTCAGGAACGGCGGTCTGCTTCGCCGGCCGGAATTGTTCAGGCCTTAGCTAGGCAGACCGGCATTCATGGGGAGATTTGGGACTCGCGCTCGTTGGGGCAAGAGATGTTGGAAGCTACGCTACCGCTGGAGATCGGTCGCCCAACCCAAATCAACATCGAAGACGCAACAAGTGCAACTGCCGCCTTAGCCAGAAATCTTGGGCTTGCTCGCTTGGCACTGGTTTCTGACTACCCGATAACCACAGCAACCTACGGTTTCAGTCGCGCCGACTACCAGCCAAACCACTGTAGACTCAACCCTTTCCCGGCGCTGCGAGACTATGGAGGTCGAACCCCAATCTTTGTAGATCAGGTCCAAGCTGACGCCTTGCTTGTGACGCTGGACCCTGAACGCGTAATTGCGTGGCTTGAGCGAAACGGTTGCCAGCCCGAAATACCCGCAGGAAGTGATTCTCGCTTGTCGCGTAAGGCCTACTTTGTGAAGCTTCTCAGCAATGTGCCCTTGCGGGAGACTTTAAGGGAAGATCGTCGAGCAGAGCGGATGGTCTTCGGATTACTGCATACGCTGAGTCATCTCTCAGTGAAGCAAACTGCTTTGCTGTGTGGCCTTGATCAAACCAGTCTCTCTGAGTATTTGCTTCCAAGGACTCTTACTTTCGCAATCTACTGCAATCACCGCTTTGGAGCCACGATTGGCGCGCTCACCGCGCTGTTTGAGCAGTCGCTAGCTCAGTGGCTTACTGCTATAGGTGAAGCTCGACGCTGCGTATATGACCCAGTGTGTAAAGACCGAGGTGGAAGCTGTCATGCCTGCGCTTATTTGGCCGAAACCAGCTGTCGATTCTTTAATCTTAACCTGAGCCGGGCTTTCCTGTTTGGTGGGCACGATGCTGAGGTGGGAGACGTGCGGGTCGGATACTTTGACGCAACTTTGGGCTCACACTGACGTGGCCAACATTCCCGGATCCCATGTCGAGTTGGTAATCACTGCGCCGGAGCCGCACGGAAAGCAATACGTTTATGCGACACGATGCCGCACAACGCTTGGTGTGCTGGTTGAATTGTTTCTGCGGGCCAAGTATCATGTGATTATGGCAGCACCCTTTGTTCAGCCGCTTTCGGAACTGGCAGATGGTGTTCTTGCCGACGTGTTGCAGGGTGCCTTGCGCCGTGGCGTGAAGGTAGACGTACTTAGTACCGGTGCGGGCCTTATGGCCTTTGACCGGACACAACTTCTGCCTCGAGCGCAAGGACAACTTAGATTCTATCGACCAGCGGCAAATGTCGTCTATGACCAAAGACTGGGTTCACATGCCAAGTTCTGCGTGGCCGACGGCGAATCTGCGTACGTTGGCAGCGCCAATTTGACTAGTCCCGGGCTCACAGATCAAATTGAGTTGGGACTCCTGGTGAACGGCGACATTGCTCGACAGATAAGTGATGTCTGGGACTACCTAGTAGGTGCCGGTGTGTTTGTCTTGGCTGATTGAGTGGCACTCTGGTGTTTTTGTCAAGCGAATTTTGGACCACTTGCTAGCCGAATTTTGGACCACCTGGGCTACGGGATTCCGGCCTTGGCCCGCTTCATGCGCTGCTTGAACCGAAACGACTCGCCGACGAACTCGAGGACGTGTCCGCGGTGGGTGAGCCGATCGACGAGGGCGGCGGTCAGGGTCTCGTCGCGGAAGACCTGGGTCCACTTGGCAAACGGCAGATTGGTGGTGACGATCAGGGACACCCGCTCATGCAGGGCTGAGCAGAACTGGAACAGGAGCTGGGCGCCGGATTCAGTGAGGGGCACGAACCCGAGCTCGTCGATGATCAAGAGTTCCTGTTTCTGGGCCTGCTGGATGTGGTTCGCCCCCATAAGTGTGCCCACTTTCTGTGAGGGGTTTTCGTCGTTGACGGTATTCGAGTCCGTCCTTCGTGTCAAGTGGCCCCGCCATTCTTTTGGCGCAGCAGGGTTACGCCCGAGTGAACCGTCGGGGTGCCCGTTGTGTCACAGGACGCGCCCGTAGAGCCTTGCCCGTGGAAGCCTTGGGGCGCGCCCTTGACGCCGCGGGCTGCCAGTTTGGCTCCGGGCCGCCCCGCTGCTGGCCCGAGTGCGTGATGCTGATCCGCCTGGCGTACGGGTGCCAGGGCCGGACCGGGTTCGGTGGTGGCCATCTCGGGTGCTAACAACAAGCGCATCGAGTTCTGGCTGAAGTAGGACCGTTCGTCGACCGCCCAGTCGTCCGAGAGGTCCATGAGTACGGTCCCGATCAGGCGCAGGATGGATGCGTCATCGGGAAAGACTTGAACGACATCCGAGCGGCGCCTGACTTCGCGATTGAACCGCTCGAGCGAATTGGTGGAGTAGAGCCGGGTCCAGTGGGCGGATGGGAAGGCCATGTAGGCCAGGATCTCGTCTTCGGCGTCACGCAGAAAGCGGGCAACTTCCGACCAGCGCTTCTCCATGCGTCGGGCGACTTCCTCAAGCTGGAGGTCGGCTGACTCGCGACTGGGTTGGGCAAACACCGTCCGCACCATGGCCGCCACCACCGGCTTGTCGGCGTGCGGAATCCTCCCCAGCAGGTTCCGCATGAAGTGCACCCGGCAGCGTTGCCATACCGCACCGGGTATAGGGCCGCCCCCTTGAGCCCTTCATGGGCATCGCTGACAACCAGCTGCGTTCCCCGCAGTCCGCGCCGGATCATCCCCCGCAAAAACTGCAGCCAGAATGCCTCTTCTTCGCTCGGACCCAGCTCAAAGTCCAGGATTTCCCGCCGCCCATTCGCCCCAACCCCAACCCCAATCCCAATCACCAGTGCCCGTTCCACCGGCTTGCACGCATCCAGGAAGCTCGGGTAGTAGCTCCCCTTCCGCAGCTTCTGCGAGCTCGGCGCAATATTCCCCAACCGCGTCCGGAACGGCTCGATCTTGCGCCGCCCGTTCCGATGGTTGACCCGCTCTTCCGTTCGCTCATACCGCGACGCACCAATCACGCTCGTTGCCTCCGCATCCAACAGGGTTTGCAGCACCACCTCCACCACCCGCTTCAACCCGTCTTCCTCCGACGCTGGCCCGGGCAGCGTCAACCAGGCATTGCGCGCATACTCATTCAGTGCTCTACTTATCTCGGTCATCGTGTGCCTCCGTTCTGTTGATTTGTCCTCGCCAAAAGGTCGCACCGATGACCACTTTCGTCAACTCCGATTTACACCACGATTTGAGACGTCAGTCCAAGGGCCTCGCCCCACGCGAGCGAGGCCCTGACCCGCACCCCCTCACGGGCTTGCGCACAACGCCAGGTCGAAACTGATATCGGACGAGTCACCCACGAACTGGTGCACCTCGACCGCCAGCAGGTTGCTCCCCGTCACCAGCGCCCGCGCCGACAAGGTCGTCGCCTCGACCGCCGCCTCACCCAACCCCGTCACCCGCGAGAGCGCCAGCGTGCTCGAGATCACCGGCCCGGCCGGCATGTTTGACGTGAACACCGGGCTGCCATTCAGATGCACGACGGCGCCGTCATCACGCAGCAGGCGCAGCGTCATCGTCATCAGGCTGGCCGGATTCGTCACCGTGAATGCGCGCCGGAACCACGTCGTGACGTATTTGTTGTTTGCATCCGGCCCATACCCGACCACCGTCGCCTCATCGCCATCCCCGTAGCCGAGCTGCGCCGGACCTGCAGGCCAGGCGCCATCGTCGTAACCCGCCGTGCGCCAGGCCGGCCCCGGATCGATGTTGTTGTCCCGGTAGCGCCACACCGAGCCAAACGTCACCAGCTGCACTGGCGCGGCGCAGGGCAGCAACGGCGGCGGCCATACCTGCGCGATCAGCGGCAGATACACCCGCCCCGGCACCGCCGCCTCGAAGTCGAACGGGCCAGCCGTGGAGACATTGCCGTGCACGTCGTGGAAGAACAGACGCAGGCTGTACTTCCCGAGCACCAGCGGCTGCGTGTTTGTGTAGGCGAAGCTGCCATCGGGCTGTAGGGCCACCGACTCGGTGTACACCGCGCCCGCCGGATCATGCACGCGGGCGAGAATGAATGCCACGCCCGAGCCATCCGTCGCCGTCCCGCTCACGATGCGGGTCGCGGGGATGGCGGCACCGTTGTACGGCGCGGCGACGCGCGTGATCGCGGTCGTGCGTGTGATCGCAGGCGGGACGTTGTCGATCCACGTCGCGCGCTGCGCGCCATAGCCGATGTTGCCGGCCGCGTCCACCGCCCGCACCTGCAGCGTGGCCGTCACACCATCGCGGCGCATGAGCGCCGGCCAGTACTCGAAGGTCTCGGTCTGCGCGCTGGCTGCCGAGAGCGTGATGGCCCGGCGCACGGCCGGATCCCAGCGCGCGGACAGGTCCGGCAGTGTCATCCGCACCTCGATGTTCACCACAGACCCGCCCGCGGGCGGATCCCAGGCCATCCCGGGGAGTGCCAGCGACCCCGCCGTGATCACCGCCGGGACGCTCAGGTCCGCGAGCGGCGGCGCGGCATCCAGGGTGAAAACGCGCGTCACGAGCGGGCCGCTCTGGCCAAACAGATCGACGCCCCGGGCCTGCACCGCCAGCGTGACCGCCGGCGTGACGGTGAGCGGGCGCGTCCAGGCCTCGAGGCCAGTCGCAGTCACCCAACCCGTCCCGCCGATGTTGACCTCGACGCGTCGCAGGCCAACCCCGCCGTTATCAGAGGCCGTACCGGCCAGGGTCTGCGCGCCGGTGCGCAGCGCGGCCGTGTTGATGAAGACCGTTGGACCGTCGCCGTCCGTGCGGCGGGTCTCCGACGCCTCCGGCAGCGGTAGCCCGTTGGCCATCCCGCCCAGGGTCGCCGTCACCGCCGTGATGCCCGTCAGACTCCCCGCCAGCGTGCCGTTTAACGCCAGCGTGAGCGAATAAGGCGCATCCCCCGCCTGCGGCAGATCGAACATCGCATAACGGTGGGTGCCGCTGCTGCAGGCCAGGCAGACCAGGAAGCCGGGTCCGCCGCTGATTGGCGCAAACTGCAACCCCGCCGTTGGCGTGATGATGAGCGTGGCGTTCTGCGTTGGGCGCGTCTCGTGGTTTTTCACCAGCAGGCTGAAGTTGAGCGTCGACCCGGGCGCGTAGGGCGAGGCGCTGGATTGCGAGAGCGTCATCGTCGCCTCGATATTGACCGCGCGCGGCTGGCCCGACTGCGGGTTACTCACCCCGCAGATCGGCGACCACAGATACGAGGTCGTCCACGTCCCGCTGAGCGGGTTGGTGGTCGGGAAGAGGCTGGTTGTCTCGCCCGGGACGCCACTACGCCAGGGTGCCTGGTTGAAGGCGATCATGCGCACGACCGTCGCCCCGGTCAGTGCGGCCGCGAAGGGCGCGCGCAGCTCGGTACGGAAGCCGTTCATCGTCGCGGTCACCGGGCCGGCCAACACCCAGGCCCCGCCCGAGACGCGATACAGCGTCGCGTAGCCCGGTCCCTGCGCGAGAACGGCCATGTCCGCCGCGAACGGCAGGGCATTGCCGCCCTGGGTGGGCGAGATCAGCGTCGTCAGCCCGCTGCCGCCCGTGCTCAGGTAAATCGCCAGCGTCCCGTCGTGACCGGGCGAGACGAGCGCCCCGTCCCAGCCGATGTAGAAGGCGTTCTTGTCCCACTGGGCGTAGAGTTTTTGCGTCGGGCTACTGCGACGCGCGAGGAACGGCCGCTCATCGTCGTCGAGGAGCATCTCCGGCCGCCACTCGCCCGAGGCCACGCTGAGATCGCCATCGAACACCAGGCGCAGGTTGTCAGCGGCGCAGTACTGGTTGAGGTCGAGCGACCACGGCCCTGCGTGATACACGACCTCGTTGCCGGAGGGATCCACGGCACGGAGATGGGCGTACCACAGCCCGTCGGTGTTCATCGGCACCGTTAACGCCGTGCCCGCCACCACCGTCGTCGGGGTGAAGAGGGCAAGCATGTTGATGGCCGCTGTCACGCTGACGATGCCGCTGCCATCGGTGGGCGCCGTCCAGGTCATCACCAGGCTCTGCGGCGTGCTGATGTGCGTGCCGGGCTGCCAGTTGAACGCGGGCGGGTTGAGGCGCGGCGCGACGTTGTCCACCGTCATCGTCGTGGTGGCGATCCGGCTGTTGCCCAGGAAGTCCCACGCTCGGAAGAGCACATCCAGCGGCACGGCGTCCATCGCATCCGGGGCCTCGAACGTCGTCGTGAAGGCGGTGTCGAGGTTGACCGGCGGCGTCGCCCCGGTCTGGCTCAGTACCGTCCAGGTTCCACCGTTGTTCAGGCTCTTCTCCACCTGCACGACGAAGGTGGTGATGCGATCGCGCGCCGTCCCGGTCAGGACGATGTCGGTTGTGATGGTCTGCGCCGGCGTCAGACCGGTGAAGATCGGGCCGAAGCCGTCAAACGTAAAGAAATCGTTCTCGCTGCCCCAGCCGGCCGTGTTCGCGTCCCGCGCCTCCGCGATGATGAGGAAATCGCTCAGCAGCGGTGGCAGGTCCTCCGGCATGTCGTTGAGCTGGAGCTCGGTGTGCCAGGTCGTCGTATCGGCGAAGGGATCGTCGAGGATGACATCCGGGCTGATGTTCTCGCAGGCGAAGTCGCTGCGGTAGCAGAAGAACACCCGGATCTCGCGGCCCTCCGGGTGCGTCCACGCGACCGTGCCGCGCACGGTCACGGTCAGCGGCATGCCGATGATCGACTCGGACACCGGGCGGATGAAGGTGATGGTCGGCGTGAGCGGCTGCGTGTTGAGGGTGTTCAGCAGGGTCACCGCGGTGCTGCTGGCCAGATAGCCGACCCCGTCGGTGGCATGGGCGGTCACGGTGTAGCGCCCGCTCCGGTCGAGCGGAACGGTCGCCACGAAACGGCGCGTCGTCGCCGCCGAGTTGGTGTCGATGAAGGAGCCCGGCACATAGGCGCCGTTGACCAGGAAGTACGGCGTGTAAGCCGTGAACTTGCCGGTCGGGTCGACATCGGTCACGGAGGCACTGACAACCACGCTGCGCGCGATGGTGTTGAGCCACGGCAGCGGCCCGAGCATCGTCACTGTCGGCGGCGTGCCATCCACGTAGAAGGCGCCGTCGTAGACGTTGAGCACCGGCGCGGCGAGGCGGCGGCTGAAGCGGTCGGTGTAGTCAAAGGTCGGCGTCTCGGCGTTGCCCAGCAGGTCGGTGGCATACGAGTACAACCGTCTGAGTCCATTCCCGGAGGCGGTGATGACCCCCGTCCAGTCAGCCACGCTCAGCCCGGCCGTCATCACGGCGGCGGTCGACCAGGCCCCTGGCAGGGTGCTGGTGAGCGGCGTGGTGAGCGCCGCCGCCGCCGTCGCGGCATACGACACTGCAGCCACGCCGACCGTGGCGTTCGAGCACACGCTGCCCGTCGCGCCCAGCAGCAGCACGACCGGGGCGGATTGGCTCTCGCGGTAGCCCATGTCGACGATGCTGCCGCCGCCCGCGACGGCCGTCAGACGCGGATTGCCCATGTCGATGGCCGGTGACGCGGGCGCGAGGCTGTAGTCATCCCCGGCAAACGAGGTGAAGCCCGGGGTGCGGTCGTAGAGATTTCCCGTCAGGCCGGTTGGCGTCACGGTCCGGGTGAAGGCGACACCATTGCCGTAGAAGAGCGAGAAGCGCGTGAGGAGCGTGCCGCTCAGGGCCGAGATGCCCGCCACGGTGTTCGAGGCGACGATGCTGCTGTCCAGCAGCACGCGCGTGCTGCCATCCCCGGCGCTCACGCCCACGCCGTTCTTCGCCACCGTCGTGTTGACCAGCGCGCCCGAGGCACCGGACTGGAAGGCCACGCCCGTGTTTGTATTGCGGACCAGGCTGCGGGTCAGCGTGAACGCCCGGGCACCTCCGGCGACCGCGACCCCGACCTGCCCGACGCCCTGCGAGGGGCCGTAGATCGAGAAGCCGCTGACCTCGACATCGCTGGCCAGCACGGTCAGCGGTGTAAGGAAGCCCACCAGTGCGGTGCTGTCGGCCGAGGCACCGATCAGGCGCGTGCCGTTTGAGCGCACGACCACCTGCTCGTTGTAGGCGCCGGCGGCGACGCCGACATCGAAGTTCGTCATGCCGCGCTCATAGGCATACGCCAGCGCGGCGCGGATGGACGAGAAGGCCGTCACGCCAAACTCAAGGCCGTCGTTGTAACAGCTGACGCAGTAGCCCTGCGAGACATACAGCGCCGCCAGGCGGCTCTCGGCGTAGCCGAGATCGACGCGGCTGCCCGCGCCGGCGGGCACCGGGTCCGTCGGCGCACCGGCATCGATCCAGGCGCTCCCGCTGCGCGGACGGAAGTCATCCGCCGCGGCGTTGTTGAAGACGGGTTCGGCGGCAATCTCGCCCGCGCCGTTGGCGAGCTGGTTGACGCCATCGACGCTTAGCTCGGCGCCGTTCTGGTAAAAGGCGTTGTACTGATGCGACACTGCCGCCGCGCTCTGGAAGGTCAGCGCCGCGCCGCTGTTGTAAGCGAAGCCGCTGTTGCGCACGGCAAAGCCGGCACTGGCGCTCGCGGAGATGACATTCCCGTTGTGCACAAACGTGTCGTTGATGAAGGTGATCGACGTGCCCGCATCGCGCAGCGCGGCCGCCACGCCCGAATCCTGCACGATGACGCGCCGCAGCGTCACCCGCGCGCCGGCGCTGGCGCTGAACGCCGTCCCACCCGGCGCGCGCAGCGTCAGGCCCGAGAGCGTGACGACCCGCACGCCGTCTGCGTCGATGAGCGGGCGCGTGCTGCCGGGGGGCAGCTCGAGCCGCGACAGCGGCGCCCCCGCGCCGATCACGTTCACGCCATCGGCGAGGAAGAGCGCCTCCTGATACACCCCCGGGGTCACCCGGATGGTCTTGTAGCCAGCGTTGATGGCCGCCTGGATGCTGCGGAAGACACGCGTGCCCGCATCGGGCAGCCCGAGTGGCACACCGCTTACCAGATCCGGCGACACATAGGCATCGGGGTAGGCCAGCCGCCCGGTGTCGAAGCCGGCCCGGTCGCAGCCGAAGAGCCAGAACGCGTTGGCCTCGTCGGCGATACCGCAGGAACCCAGGCTGCGGGGATACACGATCGAGCCGATGCCCGGGGTTGGCGTCCACACCGTTTGCGGGTTGGTGGAAGTGCCGTTGACGAACTTCGCCGCGCCACCGGGCGGGGGCGTGAAGTCGGTCATCGCCGCCGTGGGGGAGAACCAGGTGGCCGCCAGCGCGCCCGAGGGCGCGATCAGCAGGTTGTTTGTCACCGTCAGCTTCTGTCCGGCCGTGGCGCCGAGCGGGCCGGTGATGTTGTAGTGCACGCCGCTGCTCGTCGCCAGGGTGGCGCGGTCGATGGCCGCATAACCGTTGCGATTCATCTGAAGCGCGGCGACACTCGTGCCGTGCACGATCAGCCGGTCGATGCGGGTCGGGAGGGTCGGCGACGTCCCGGCGTTGACCAGGTTGATGCCGATGGGCGCATTGCGCAGGGCCATGTTGCTCACCCGTGCGCCGAGCGTATTGCTGATCAGCACCACCTGCGGCGCGCCGCCGCCATCGACGAAGACGCTCTCGGCGCCCGCGCGCGCGCCGCTCGTGGCATCCGAGGGGATGCCGACCACCGTCAGGCGGTTCTTGCCGGTGAGGGTGAAGGCGGCGTAGACGCCAGGCATGACGTTGACGCGCGCGCCGGCCGAGACGGTATCGATGGCGCTCTGGATGCTGCCAAAGGCGGTGCTGCCAAAGGTCAGCCCGTCGTTGGCACAGGCCGCGCAGTAGTCGTCATCGACGACGACGTTGGCGGGGGTGATGGCTGCGCCGGCCAGCAGCGTGATCGCGGCCGCGCCCTGCGCGCCGGTCCCGGCCAGCCCAAACGCGGTGGTCAGCATGCGCGCGTACCCCAGGCCGGTCAGCAGCGCGGGCAGCGCCGACGTCGTGTCGGTCGCCCGGAAGCCGGTGTTGGCACCCGCGTTGGGCGCCCCGGACGATGGCAGCGCGAGGAGGTCGGCAGATCCGTCGCAGTTCAGGTTGGCGCCGGCCCCGAAGGGCGCGGGGGCGAGCGACCCCGCGCGCAGCAGGTCCGGCCCAACGGTCGAAGAGAAGATGCCGGATCCGCCGAAGTAGACCGCGGGCCGCACCAGCAGGCCCATCAGCGCGAAGTCGGTGCGGCCATCGGCGTTGAGATCGCCCAGCCCGACCACGTAGCCGGAGAGCGTCGGAAGGGCAAAGCTCACCGTCCACAGGCCGGCCGCCCGCCCACGCACAAAGCGGGCGCTCGTGAAGCTTCCAAAGGCGAAGTCGGCCAGCCCATCTCCATCGATGTCGCCGAGCGGCGCGATGATGGGGTTGACATCCGTGCTGGTGAAGGTAGCCGCCGGGGCGGGCAATGACAGTTTTGCATTGCGCACATCGGCCGGGCTGCCGAGATACAACGAGATCGTCTTGTTGGCCCCGATCACGAAGTCGTCGTAGCCGTCCCCGTTTAGATCGCCCACACCGGTCACGCTGGCGGTGAGGGGCAGCGAGAAGCTCATCGCGCGGTTGGCGAAGACATCCACGCGGGGCTCGCCATAGCCGTAGCGGCCTGCGACCAGTGCCACCGACCCACCGGTCGCGCCGACGAAGTAGTCCTTCAGCCCGTCGCCGTTCACGTCACCGGCGGCGGCGAGCACGGGCTTGCTCTGCCCTGTCAGCGCGAGCGTGAGCTGATTACGTTGTCCGGAGACGCCGGCGGTCAGCACCACATTGGCGCCCAGCGCACCGGCCTGGCCATAGACCAGGTGCGCGCGCTGGTTGCCCGGATCTCCGATCAGCAGGTCTGCATAACCGTCACCGTTCACGTCTCCCACCGCACCGAGATACTGGCCGAGGCCGGCCGCACCCTCACCGAGGAAGGAGGCCTGCGAGGCGCTCATCCGCTCCTGCTCGGGCGGGACGCGGAAGTCGCCGCTCTTGCCATACACGACCGCGACGCGGCCGCTGCCGCCGTTGGCCGACGGCATGCCGATGGCGAAATCGGAGCGCCGGTCGCCGTCGACATCACCCAGCCACAGCGCGTTGGCATTCGCCATGTCCGAGGCGCGCTCCGCGCCGAAGAAGGCGGTGGCGTTGTCGAGAACATCCAGTGTCCCGGCCAGTGGCGCGGGGACCGGGGGCAGTGGCTGGTAGCCGGCCTCGTTGGCGCGCCCGTTCAGCGTGAAGACGGTGCCCGAGCGCAGCACCGGGGGCTCGTTGAAGTACTGGCGCGTGACCAGATAGCTCTCCGGCGGCAATGTGTCGACATACAGCGTTGTGGTGTAGGGCGTGCTCAGGTTGCCGCTGCGGTCCCGGGCGCGGATGGTGAAGGTGTGGCGGCCCTGTGCGGCCTTGAGCACGGGCAGCGTCCAGGTGTAGGTCACGGCGCTGAACAGTGTCGGGGTGTAGCTGGCCAGGCGATACGGCCCGCCATCGATGCTGAGCTCGACGACGTTGAGCCCGGACAGGTTGTCACCGGCCGTGCCGGTGATCGCGATCGTCGCGCTCGGCGAGGGGCGGATGAACATGCCGGGCGGCAGGCCAAGCGTGGCCGTCGGCGGGGTGCCATCCACCGTGACATTTGTGACAAGCGCGGCGGCCGAGATCAGCCCGACGAAGTCGCTCGAACGGGCGGTCAGCGTATACACGCCGTCCGCCGGCAGCGTCCACGCGCTCTGCCAGTTCGAGGCCCCCGTCGCGGTCGTCATCCCCGCCGTGGTCGTGACGTTGACGCGGGTCACCCAGGTGGTGGCATCGCTGGCTCGTCCGCCAACGATGTAAGTTCCCCCGCCAGCCGGTCGACGCAGATACGCGCCACTGACCGGGCTTTCGATCACCGCCGCGGGCGCGTCCCGGTCGATGGTCACCGTCCGGGTGGCGGTGTGTGTGGCCCCGACCAGCTGGAGCTGGCTTGTGGCCGTTACCACCATGGTGCCGGTGCCGGCCGGATCGATGATCCCCGACAGCGCGACGTTGACCTGCTCGGCGTAGAGCAGCGTATTGGGCGAGGAGAAGTCCAGCGCATAGCGCGTGCCGCCCGGGCACGCCGCGAGCGCGACGGGCGGCGCGTGGTTGTTGCCATACGTCGAGGGCGTGCTCAGGTTGATGATGCCGGACGGCACGCACACGCTCAGCGTGTTGGTCATTCCGTTGGTGGCGTAATTGGCGACACCGACCGTGAAGGTGACGCGGCCCCCGCCGGTGGCGAACACGCCGCTCAAGGCGTTGTCGGGCGCCTGCGCGCGCCGGCTGACCTGCATCGCGAGCGCGGGATCGAAGTTCTTGGCCCACGGGCTCTTGCCCTGCTCGCGCTCGGCGGCATCCTGCTTGCCGTCATGGTCGTAGTCGCCGTCGAACGGATCGCTGAAGACGCGGACGATGCGGCCGCTGGGCAGGGTGATGTCCCACCCGCTCAGCACGTATCCCCCGCCGACCGCGTGTGGGGTCTCCTCGCCATCCGGGAGGCCGTCGTCGTCGCTGTCCGCATCACGCGGCAGCAGGCCGAGTGTGGTCTCGACGCCGTCATTGAGGCCATCGCGATCGACATCGGCCACCGCGGGATCGCCGCCGTAGTCGCGCTCAAACTTGTCGCTCAGCCCGTCCCCGTCACTGTCCCAGTTCGTGGCGCTGATGTTGATCGGCGTGGCCCAGTCCTGGTTGTTCGGGATGCCATCGCCGTCGGTGTCGCTGTTCCACACGTTAACCAGCCGGGGGTTCAGGAAGGAGGTCGGCCAGGGGCCGGCCCAGTTCACAAAGCCATCCACCGTGGCCGGCAGGACATCGTAGTAGATGTTCGAGAACGCGATGCGGTCGCCGTTCTCGTCCTCGCGGCCGAGCGTCACCGTGGTGTAGTCGGGGTCGTGGCAGATGGCCCCGGCGAAGTTGCACTCCTGCGCGGCATACTTGAAGCTGACGGTCGTTCTCAACCCAACGACCTTGTTCGCTCCGGCGACGAGCGGGACGCGCACCCCGGTGTCGTTGTGGCAGTTGTTCTTCCAGTTTCTGACCGAGCACGAGGGATCGTCGCTCACGGGTATCGGCCCCGCGTAGATCGGGTTGCTGAGGAAGCCCAGGCTGACGATCCAGTTGTAATACGCGTCCACTTCCAGCTTGCCCTGGGTGGTCGAGGCCAACAGCCACGAGCGCTCGAAGTCGTCGACGGTGGGTTCGACCGTGCCAGTGTATTTCGAGGTGATGATCAGCGTGTTGCCCTCGACCATCCCGGCATCCTCATCCAGCAGCGTCGTGGGCTGGCTGGCGAAGCCCTGATCGGTCAGCTCCGTGACCACGCTGACATCGTAGAAGAAGGTGACGATCACCTCGGCTGTCGATGACTCGCCGCCGGTGAAGATCATCACCAGCGCATCGATCAGGCCGAGGATGGCGCCGATCAGCTGGCCCACGCCGGGCACAAAGGCGAGGATGAGCTGGATCAGCGCCCACAGGATGTTGCCGACAAAGATGGCGATGGCCTCTTTGACAAACAGATAGGACATCCCGGCATCCTTGAGCGCATCGATGGTGAGGACCAGCTCGGCGATGCCGATCGCAGCGGTGAGGGCGAAGCCGATGACGGCGGCCGCGCCGGAGAACTTGCCCCAGCCCGACTTGAAGTTGATCCCGTCCATCGCCTTCGTGATGCCGGTCCCATCCTTGACGGCCTTGATCGTCTGGAAGACCTTGATGCTGACATCGATCGCCGACGAGATCACGGTCAGCGCAGCGACGGCGCGCACGGTGCCGCTGACGGCATCCGCGTTGCAGCCGCGTGTGGTCGTATTCGTCTCCTCGACGCGATCCCCGCACGCGACCGAGGCAATCGAGACCGCCAGCGAAACGACGCCCAGCCCGATCTGGGCCTTGTTGAAGACGCTCTCGAACTTGACCAGCTTGGTCGCCGTCTTGGCGGCGAAGCCCGTAATCGCGGTCGGCGAGGCGATGGTGGGCGCCACGACCGTGCCACCGCCTCCACCGCCACCGGCCGTCGCGGCCGCGGTGGGCACCGGGTCGTGATCGTTGAGGTCGCCGATCAGCCGGGCCAGTGAGGGGAAGATGCCGATCGTCATCAACCCGTTCAGCACGGTGGTGACGGTGTCGCTGTCGGGCAGCAGCGAGTTTGGGTCGAAGTCGGTGTTCGTCATCCCGCCCAGGCTCTGCATGTGGATGTTCATCACCTGGACGAGGAAGGCCTCGTAGCTCAGGTTCGGATACTGGGCGCGGAACAAACTTTCGAGTGTTGTGCGTTGTGCGAAATATCGGTTGTAGAGCACCGACAGCGCGCGACCCAACTCCATCGTGTGCCATTCGCCGCTGCCGAGCTTCTCGAACACCTGCATCTTTGTGGTGCGGCGGCGGACTTCGGGGATGTCGTCGAGGTTGACCGAGAAGCGCTGATACGTCTGCGTCCCGGGCAGTCCGTCGATCCCGTCCCGGACCCGCGGGCCGATGGTCATCTGCTCCATCGACTCGCTGCCGGTCTGCTCATCGAGGGCGAGCAGCAGCGTCGCGCACTTGAGCGTGCTGGTCACGCCGTCATCGCAACGCGGCGTGGCCGGATTGTTGAACGCGGCGTCAAAGGCGTTCGAGGAGAGGAAGCCGTTGATTGACACCGACTGCTGGCGCAGCGCGGCATCGACATGGGCGGCCGAGCCATACGCGGCCTTGAGGGTCACTGTCGTCGGCAGCCCCATCCGCAGGTCGCGTGGCATGCTGGTGCTGCTGTAGCGGTTGGTTGCCTCCAGCAGCGTGGACATGCCGGCCGTGGGCGTCGGCACCATGCCCGCGTTGAGGAAGAACGTGTTGAGGCCCAGCGCAGCCAGGATCAGGTTGGTGTCATCGGCCGGGTTGACCGCGTCGCCGACCATCATGGTCTCGGCGCGCGAGCTCTTTGACACCGTCATCCCTGTGACGCGGGTTTCTTCATCACGGTAGACGTTGAACAGGATGGTGCCCGGGTTGTCCGGGTTGGTGGTCTCCGCCTGGGTGAACCAGACCAGGCGCGCGGACATGTTGATGTTCGCGGCCTCGGCACCTGAGAAGGCGAACTTGGTGCTGAAGGCCTGGACGGCACCGCCAGATCCGACGATTTGGACAGGTGCGTAGAATCGTACGTTGTTCGCTGCGTCACGGTCCTCGCGAATGGAGAGGTTGTAGTCGGTGCTGCCGGCGTAGGTGCGGGGTGCCGCCGCGGGGTTGATCGACACCTCGAGCATCGGGACCAGGCGCAGTGCGCCCGTGCTGCCGTTGCCGGTCTGCATCGTGCCGTGGGTGTCGCCGGCCGGCCAGTCGAAGCGGGTCAGTCCGTAGCGCAGGTGTTTGGCGTCGCGGGGCTGGAACTGCACCTGGAAGTAGACCGTGCCGGTGTAGGCGCGGGTCTGGGCGCCGAGCTGCACGGCCGAAGCGTATTCGCCCACTGCGTAGGGGCTGAGGTCGAGGCTGTCGGGGACGCCATCGCCATCGTTGTCGTCGTCGTAGACGTTGGGGATCTTGTCGCCGTCCCAGTCAAAGGCGCTGCCGCTGGTGGGGTTGACCGGCGCCGAGCCCACCGTCGCGCGGGTGATGACGTTGTCGATGGTGACGGTGATCGCGACCGGGGGCATCTCGCCGAGGTCGGGGATGCCGTCGTCGTTCGAGTCCGTCTTCATCGGGTTGAGCGGCCAGGCCTTGCCGGCAACGGTGAGCGGGGTGATCTCGAAGCCATCCGGGAGACCGTCCCCGTCGCTGTCTTCGTTGTACGGATCGGTGCCGAGGCAAGACTCGTCGATGTCGCTGATGCCATCGCCGTCGGCGTCGCCGGGGGCGGCCGCGCCGCAGATCTGGATGCCGTCGTAGACCGAGGGGGCATGCAGGAGGGGTTCGGGCGCGCGGGATGGGCTGGCCGGGGCGGACGCGGGCCCGGGCAGGCCGGCCAGTTCGATCAGCGAGGGCAGCGCCTGCTGTTGCTGGCGGGCGACGTCTGCGGCGAGTGTGCGCGCGGCCCCGGCCAGCGCGAGGTTGACGCTGAGGAAGAGGGCCAGGGCGGTGTGGGCGGCCCGCCGGTGGGCGCGATACAGCGCGATGAAGGCGAGCATCACGCTGAGGGCGACGATGAGCTGCAGCAGTGTGTTGCGCACTTCCGTCGGGAGGACGAGGCGCAGCAATGTCGCGGCGGGGGCGGGCGCGGTCGGTGCCGAGGCGGCCATCGGATCGAGCACCCAGCCGGTGAAGTTCGCCCGCAAGGCGACCCGGCCGTGATAGCGGCCGGTCAGGGCGGGCAGTTCGAGCTCGATGAGTTGGCGGGCCGGCAGACCATCCGCGCCGATCCAGAGCTCGCCCGAGCCGGTGGCGTTGCGGAGCGAATCGGCGGCGCTGAAGACGGCGTTCGGGTTGTTCCGTTTTGCGGCGGCTTCGAGCTGCGCGACCAGGCGTTGGCCGTCGAGGTCGAAGCCGACCCGCTGGTAGACGCTGCCGTCGACCGTGGTTGGGTCGAGCAGGCGCGGGTGGGCGGCGGCGTTGGCGAAGTCGAAGAGGTTGTCGGTGGGGATGAGGAGTGGCGACTCGTTTCTGTACAACGTGCGCGCACCATTCGACTCGGCGAACAGGCGTTCGCCATCGCGGACGATGGTCACCGGGCGCAGGGTGGGGATGCCTGTGACGCGACCCGGGTCGAAGGCGAGGGTGGTGCGTGACTGGTCGGGGCCCGAGACTTCCGTGTCGAGCGAGACCGCGAGGGTCTGGTCCTGTTGGCCAGCCATGCCGGGCACGGCGCGTGGCACGAGGGTCTGGTCGGCGTCGGCGGTAATGCGGTAGGCCTGGGCGGTGCGGGCGAGGGCGAGGGCGGCGGCGAGCGTGCGGTCAGCGTCAGTGGGTGGTGGCGGCGGGCTGGCGGTGGTGGAAGGTGGTGCGGCGAGCAGACAGACGAAAGCGAGCGCGGCGAGCGCGCAGACACGAATCTTCATGTGCAGAATCCCCCCGGATTCGAGTTTTCCGCGCGCTGGTCGGTGTGGGCGGCGGGCGCAGAAGGTTGGATTCTACGGAGAAATGCGCCGCTGCGCAATCGGGCGAATGACCTGGGTGCATCCGGAGAAAGGGGCGAGAATGGGCGGATGAAAGAAGAACAACTAAGGGCGCAGATGGAAGCGGACGCGGCAGCAATCATCAACGAGTTGATGGGAACGGTGACGGACCGGGACATGAAC
>JAIBCK010000041.1 GCA_019694215.1 Thermoflexales bacterium | reverse complement strand
ACCGAAGCATCCTGAGCGGAAGTGGGCGGCCGAAGGCCGACCACTGAAGTCGAAGGACGCGCCCACGGCCACGCCACCGCCGTCCGCGGTCAGCGATCGGCCGTCAGCCGTCCAACGCACCGAAGCCGCCTGCGCGAAAGACCCCCGCTAGCCAGCGTCGGCGAGAAAGCGCTCGACGCCCAACGCAGCCTGGCATCCAAAACCGGCCGAGGTGATGGCCTGCTTGAAGATCCGATCGTGAATCTCGCCGGCCGCGAAGACGCCCGGCACACTCGTCGTCAACCGCCCATCGACGGTGACATAGCCGTGATCGTCCATGGCAAGCTGACCCTGGAAGAGCTCGCTGTTGGGGTCATGCCCGATGAACACGAAAACGCCACCCACATCCGTGCGCCGCGTCGCGCCGGTGACGGTGTCCTTGAGCGTGACCGAATCGACCTTGCTGCTGCCGTGGATGGCCTCGATCACGGTGTTCGTCACCAGCTCGATCCTGGGGTTCTCGCGCGCGTAGCGTTGCAGCGTTGCGCCGGCCCGGAAGCTATCCCGGCGATGGATGATGCGCACGCGCTTGCCGAATTTGGTCAGAAAAAGCGCTTCCTGGAAGGCGCTGTCCCCGCCACCCACGACGATGATCTCCTGGTCGCGGAAGAAGAACCCGTCGCAGGTCGCGCAGTAGCTCACGCCACGCCCGATGAACTCCTGCTCGCCCGGCACGCCCAACGGTCGCGGCGTTGCACCGGTCGCGATGATGACACTCTCGGCCGTGTAGGTCTGACCATCCGCGGTGAGGGTGAACGGGCGCTTGCTGAAATCGACCGACTCAACGACGGCCTCGACCATGCGTGCGCCGAAGCGCTCGGCCTGCTCGCGCATCGCGGCCGTCAATTCCGGACCCTGCAGCCCGGCCGGAAAGCCGGGGAAGTTTTCCACCTCGGTCGTGGTGGCGATCTGCCCACCGAATGCCGGGCCGACAAAGACCAGCGGCGACAACATGGCGCGGCCGGCATACAACGCGGCCGTGAGCCCGGCCGGCCCCGAGCCGATGATGGCAAGTTTTTCTGTCATGGTGGGTAGTATCGCAGCCCGGCGGGGTGTTACAACGCGACGGCCGACCGCCGACAACGTGCGAACCCGTAGGGGCGCATGGCCATACGCCCCGGCGTCGGGCCTCAGAACCCGTGCGCGTCCTTCGGCGTGTCGGCACGCAGCCGACGATGCGCATCGAACCGCCGGCAACGGGCGAAGCCGTAGGGGCGCATGGACATGCGCCCCGGCGTCACACGGTGATATGGCGGTGGGCGCGTCCTTCGGCGTGTCGGCACGCAACCGCCGACGATGCGCATCGAACCGCCGACAACGGGCGAACCCGTAGGGGCGCATGGACATGCGCCCCGGCGTCGGGCCTCAGAACCCGTGCGCGTCCTTCGGCGTGTCGGCACGCAGCCCACGGCAACGGGCGAACCCGTAGGGGCGCATGGACATGCGCCCCGGCGTCACACGGTGATGTGGCGGTGGGCGCGTCCTTCGACTTCAGTGGTCGGCCTTCGGCCGCCCACTTCCGCTCAGGATGCTTCGGTAGATTGGTCGGCCGTCCGCCGTCATCTGAAGCCCTTTCGTTTCTTCGTTCTTCTGTTGACACAACCGCGGACCGCCGACCGCGGACTGCGGACGCAGGCTCACACACCAACGAACCGACTTCGTTCGCCTTCGTTTCTTCGTCCTTCTGTTTGACGCCGCACCCTCGCCATGCAGACACCCCCAACGCATGACGGATGACGCATGACAAACCACACCCCTCACCACTACGGCTTCTTCAGCAGCAGCAACGGCTGGCCGGAGGCAGAGAGCAATCGCACGCCTTCGGCCGTCGCGTCCACGCCGGCCACCTTGCCCATCGCCGCAAGCAGCCGCGACTCCTGCTCCATGCGTGCCTCATCCGCGCATGCCCTCAGCGTCGAGGTCAGCCGCGCAAACGCGAGGGCCGCGCCCGACTGGCTGTAGCCACCCCCGAAGGAATTGCAACCGGCTTGCCCGCCCACGCGCCCGCTGGTATCAAACGTCAGCGCCAGGGCCGGGCCGGGCAGGACGGGCGTGAGGTTGCCCTTACCATCCTCGACGGCGGCGATGGTCCAGACCGTGCCGGCCAGGGGTGCTGCTGCGGCGCCGCCGGGGCCCGCGGCGCCGGGACCCGCCGTGCAAGCCGCCAGCGCAGACGCAAGCACCAGGGTGGCGAGAAGCGCGCGTCCGATCAGGATCTTGAAGGATGGTTGCTCGGTCATATCACGCCGAAGCATAGCGCCAGCCATCACGTCCTGCCTGACGCCCGGCTGACGCCTCATTGACGCTTGGCAAGCGCCGAAAAACGACATCGCCGACGCAGCGGGTGCGTCGGCGATGTGAGGATCAACGAAAACGATCAGTGGTTCTCACCGAGGTAGGCGGCCTTGACCTGCGGGTTGTGCAACAGTTCCTTGGCCGGCCCGGTCAGCGCCATCTCGCCAGTCTCCAGCACGTAGCCGCGGTCGGCGACGCTGAGTGCCAAACGGGCGTTCTGCTCCACCAGCAGAATCGTCACACCCTGGCTGTGCAGCTCTCGGATGATGTCGAAAATCTGGTCGACCAGGATCGGCGCGAGACCCATCGAGGGCTCGTCAAGCAGCATCACGCGCGGGCGGGCCATCAGCGCGCGCCCCATCGACAGCATCTGCTGCTCGCCGCCGGACAGCGTGCCACCGCGCTGCCCGATGCGCTCCTTGAGGCGCGGGAAGAGCTTGAAGACGCGCTCCATGTCCTCCGCGATGCCCGAAGCGTCGTTGCGCTGGTAGGCGCCCATCTCGAGATTTTCCTTCACGCTCATGCGCGGGAAGATCAGGCGGCCCTCGGGCGACTGGCTGACGCCGCGGCGCACGATCTCGTGCGGGGGCAGCTTGTGCAGGGCGACGCCCTCGAGCAGGATCTCGCCCTCGCGCGGGCGCAGGATGCCCTGGATGGTGCGCAGCGTCGTGGTCTTGCCCGCGCCGTTCGAGCCAATCAGGGTGACGATCTCGCCCTTGTTGACGACGAGGTTGACCCCGCGCAGCGCGTGGATGTTGCCGTAGTAGGTGTGGACGTTCTTGAGTTCCAGCATGTTTGAGTTCCCTGTGTGGCGTCGACTATGCGCCTTCCGCGGCTGCGCCCGTGCCGAGATAGGCCTCGATCACCTGCGGGTTCTTCTGCACGACCTGCGGCAGGCCCTCGGCGATCTTCTCGCCGTGGTCGAGGACGGTGACACGGTCGCTGATGCCCATCACGACCTTCATGTCGTGCTCGATCAGCAGGACGGTGACGCCCATGTTGTCGCGCACGTGGCGGACCAGGTCGGTGAGCTCGCGCTTCTCCTGCGGGTTCATCCCGGCGGTCGGCTCGTCCAACAAAAGAAGCTTGGGATCGCTGGCCAGCGCGCGCGCGATCTCGAGCCGGCGCTGCGAGCCATACGGCAGGTTGCGCGCGGCCTGGTCGGCGATCTTGCGGCCGAGACCGACGAAGTCGAGCACGTCGAGGGCGCGCTCACGCGCCATCTTCTCCTCGGCCATCACGCGCGGCGGGCGGAAGAAGGCCTCGAGGATGCTGCCATGCAGCCGGACATGCTCACCCACCAGCACGTTCTCCAGCGCGCTGAGCTGGCCGAAGAGACGGATGTTCTGGAAGGTGCGGCTGATGCCGCGCTTCTGGATGAGGTGCGGCTTGAGGCCGGTGATGACCTGGCCATCGAAGTAGATCTGCCCTTCGGTCGGCGTGTACAGGCCGGTGATGTTGTTGAAGAAGGTGGTCTTGCCTGCACCGTTCGGCCCGATCAGCCCGGCGATCATGCCCTTCTCGATCTCGAAGTCGACGCGATTGACAGCGGTCAACCCGCCGAACTTCTTCGTCACACGGTCAGCTTTGAGTAGTAACGTCATAGATCCTCATTGACAGTTGATAGCAGTTGGGCGACCAGGCTAGGCCCCGTCACCTTCGTCAAAGACATTGCGATCCAGAAACGCGCGGGTGCGATGGCCCGCATGCGCCAGCGACAGCCCCAGGTGATTGAACGCGCCCGCCAGCCGCCCGGGCAGGCCCGTCCACCAGCGCACCGTCAGCATCTGGTCGGGATCCCAGGGCTCATGGTCAGCCTTGCCCTCCACCCCGCTCGCCTGGCGACGCCAGCTCAGCAGCGAGAGATAGAGGGCCATCCCAAAGACCAGGTAGTTCAGTTCACGGATGCTGAACCCGGCGTACAGGCTGTTCTCGACCAGCCGCCCAACGGTCGGAATGGCGACGCGGTCGATCAGCAGAATGGCCAGCGCGCCGATGACCGCGCCGGCCGCGCTGCCCGCGCCCCCGATGCAGGCCATCGCCAGCGCCATTACCGAGATGTGGAAGCCGGCCAGCTCCGGGTCGACATAGCTCGTCACGCTGGCATACAGACCGCCCGCCAGCCCGGCGATGGCCGAGCCGATGAAGAACGCGGCCGTCTTGTAGGTCACGATGTTCACCCCGAACGCGGCGGCGGCGTGCTCATCCTCGCGGATGGCCGCCAGTGCGCGCCCGGCCCGGGAGTTCTGCAGACGAATGGCCGCGAGCACGATCACGGTCACGATCACGCCCAGAATGGCGTATTGCGCCAGCGGCGAGGCGATGGGCTGCCCCAGCACCCGTGGTGCCGGGATGGCACTGATGCCGCCCACCCCGCTCAGATACTTGATCAGGTCGTGACCGACCAGCCCCAGCGCCAGCGTGGAGATGGCGAGGTAGTCGGCGCGCATGCGCGAGGTGGCCAGACCCCGGATCACGCCGACGACGCCCGTGATCAGCGCGGCGAGCGCCATTACAAAGACGGCATCCGGGATGCCCGGCAGAAAGCCCGCCCGCCAGGCCATGGCGGGCGCGGTCAGATAGGCACTGACATAGCCCCCCAGCGCGAAGTTGGCGGCGAAACCGATGTCCAGCACGCCCGACATCCCGACCACGATGGTCAGCCCCAGCGTGAGGATGATCCAGATCAGGAAGCTGTTTGCGACCGGGAGGCGATACGGCTCGGCCTCGGCCAGGGCCGGGAAGGCAATCAGCGCGACGAGCAGGACGAGCAGCAGCAGCTTCGGTTGGCGGCGCAGCAGCGAACGGCGGTCCAGCACAACGATCTCATTCGAGATGCTGTTCAGATCCCCGCCCCGGTCCTCGGCGGTCAGCCCGGTTGGCCGCCACATCAGCAGGCCGACCAGAAGCAGGTAGATGAAGACCGGCGTCCAGTGCGCATCGAGGAAGTAGGTGGTCATGGCCGAGAACACACCCAGCAGCAGCGAGGCGAGCAGCGCGCCAATCGGGTTGCCGATGCCACCCAGGATCGCGGCGGTGAAGGCCATCAGCCCGCTCTCCGCGCCGTGCGAGCCGACGGGCATCTCCTTGGCCACCGTAAAGGTGAAGGCGCCGATGCCGGCGAGCAACCCGCCGATGGCGAAGGCGGCGCGGATGGTCCCGTTGTGGTTGACGCCGACCATCTGCGCGGCGATGGGATCCTGCGCACAGGCCCGAATCGCGCGCCCGATGCGGGTGCGCTTGAGCATGACCTGCGCGGCAAGTGCGACGAGCACGGCCACGCCGATCAGCACCAGGTCACGCAACTGGAATGAGCCCACCGAGTTGATCCCGAGCGCGTGCAACACATCGATGGCCGGCAGGATGGCTGGCACGCCGACGATGGGCACCTCGGGCAGGCCCGGCACGCTGCGGTGATCGCCCGTGCTGTAGGTCGGCAGCGCGTGCGCCCAGATCAGCGAGACCTGATACAGCGCAAACGACAGCCCCAGCGTGGCGATGATCGGGGCCAGCCGCGAGCCGCCGCGAAAAGGCCGAAACCCGAGCGCCTCGATGAGCGCGCTGAGGAGCATGCCAAACACGACGGTGGCCAGGCCCGCGATGGCGCACCACACCACCAGGTCGAGCGGTGTCGCGACGACATCCCACAGCGCGGCGCGCAGGATCGTCATCGTCATCACGCTGCACAACGCAAACACGTCGCCATGGGCGAGATTGAGCGTGCGGGCGGCAGCGTAGATCAGCGTGAGCGCAATGGCGTTCAACGCGATCACGCTGCCGTTCGACAGCCCGATCAGGCCCAGGGTGGCGACGATGTCGTTCATGGACTAGGCGGCGCGTCGACGGGCCGCCGTCTGCTCCGGCAGGATGCCCTGCGGCCGCACCTTCATCATGACCACGAGGATCAGACCGAAGAGCAGGATCTTGTAGGCGGTCGCATCCGTCAGGCTGGTCCAGAACACGGCCAGGGCCTGGTTGTCGATGCCCTTGAAGACGAGACCCTGCAGCACGCCATTGATCACCATCTTGAGCTTGTCAAGCAGCACGCGGTCGATCAGCATGATGATCGAACTGCCAAGCATGACGCCGGCGATGTTGCCCGAGCCACCCAGGATGACCTGGGCGAGGATGATCACCGAGATCGAGAAGTCAAACGAATCCGGCGTGATCAGCGTGGTGTACGAGGCGTAGAACGCGCCTGCGAAACCGGAGAACATCGCGCCCAGCACGAAGGCGGTCAGCTTGGTGCGGATCAGGTCAACACCCATGGCGTTGGCGGCCAGCTCATCCTCGCGCATGGACACCCAGGCGCGGCCGATGCGGCTGGCGCGCAGGCGGTAGATGAAGAACGCCGACACGACCAACAGGGTCAGGGCCAGGAAATACCAGGGCACATACTCACCAACGGTGAAGGTATAGCCAAAGAAATCGGGCGGGTAGATCGGGCTGATGCCCTTGGTGCCGGCCGTGATGTCAAGCGGTTTCGCCCCGCAGCCGAGCAGACAGAACTGCATCAGGTCCGACGACTTCTGCCCGAACAGCTGCCCGATGAAGAGGCTGATCGGCTCGAAGATGCGCACGGCATACAGGTTCTTGACGACGATCGGCACGATCTCACCAAAGCCCAGCGTGACGATGGCGAGGTAGTCGCCGCGCAGGCGCAGCGTTGGCGCACCGAAAACCAGACCAAAGAACGCCGCAGTTGCCGCCGCGATCCAGATCACGATCCAGAAGCTCCAGCGGAAAAAGTCCGGGTCACCCATCTGGCTGCCCAGCTGCTGCGAGCGCAGCAGGCCCATGGTGTAGGCGCCGATGGCGAAGAAGGCGACATAGCCAAGGTCGAGCAGACCCGCAAAGCCGGCCACGATGTTCAGCCCAATCGCCTGCAGGGCGTAGATGAACATGACGATGACCGGGCCGATCCACAACAGGTTGGACTGCTCCGAGCAGCCGGCCGCCATGTCGACGAACTTGAAGTTGGTCCAGCTCAGGCCCGGGCACTGTTCAAAGAACGGGAAGAACACGGCCAGCGCGACCATCAGGCCGATGAAGTAGACCTGACGCTTGCGCTCATCGGCGAGGTTGTGAATCCAGGCCGTCAGAACGGCAAGGCCAATGATCACGCCCAACGCAATGAGATACGTCCCCACCGTCTTGGCCTGGTCGGGGATGTGCTCCATGCCCGGCAGTGTCGAGAGCGATGTGTTGTGAAAGTGCGTGATGGCAATCAGGATCAACCCGACGAACGCGGCAACCCCGGCGGCGCGCGGCAGGTAGTTCGCTTTGTGCTCGGCCGAGAGACCAATCAGCATGCCGGCCAGCGCCGCAATCAACATGATCTGCCAGCCGCCGAGAATCAGGGCGAGAAAGGCCGTCAGGACGACGGCGATCAGTTCGCCGCGGGCGAGAATCTTCTTCATCATGATTACGCCTTCTCCCCACCCTCGGAGCCCAGGATGCCCGTGGGCTTGAAGACCAGGACGAGCACGAGCACCAGGAAGACAATGGCCTTGGACCAGTCCGTTGACGCGAGAAGCTGATTGCTCAGGGCGCTGATCACGCCGATCATGAGCGCCCCCAGCGCGGCGCCGGCGATGTTGCCGATGCCGCCCACGACTGCGGCCGTGAACGAGTACAGACCATTGACGAAACCGACGTCCCAGGAGGTGGTGCCCTTGTAGAGGCCATACATCACCGCGGCCGCGCCCGCCAGGGCGCCACCGATGGCATACGTCAGGTTGATGATCTTGTTGACGTCGATGCCCATCATCGCGGCGGCGGCCGGATTTTGCGCGACGGCGCGCATGGCCTTGCCCGGGCGGGTGTTGGCCACGAACCACGACAGCCCGTAGACGAGGATCACGGCGGAGAGGATCACGACCACCTCGGCCGGTGTGATGCGCAGGACGACATCCGGGCCGAAGATGCTCTCGAGCAGGTTGATGTTGGGCAGCACCTGCGGGAAGCTCTTGGGCGAGGGATTCTGATTGCCCAGCACGCGCAACCATGCGATGCTCTGATCCTTCGGGAAGGCGTTGGGCAGTTTGCCAAACGCACCGATCTGCATCCCGATGTTCTGCAGGATGAAATCCATGCCCATGGCCGCGATCATCGACACGATCTTGGGCTGGGAGCGCAAACTGCGATACGCCATCCGCTCGATGACCGAGTTGAGCACGCCACAGAAGAGCATGGCGGGGATGAAGGCGAGCAGCGCCAGCCACAACGGGGTGGCCTGCCCGCCACTGAGAGCGACCATGAAGAGCAGTGCCACCATGGTCCCGAGCATGAACACCGAGGAATGGGCAAAATTGACCATCTCCACGATGCCATACACCATCGTGTATCCGATGGCGATGATGGTAATGATTGCGGCGTTGGCCAAACCGGTGATCAGCTGCTGAACCAGGATCGTTGGATCAGAGATGATCTCGCGAAGGAGCCGGCCCGGTTCGAGGCCGGCAGGCTGTCCGGCCATCAGCAGCACATAAACCACTGCGACTGGCAGGAGCACCTTTCCGAAACGTTGCAGGAACGAGGTATTGGAGGAGGGGGCGAGCGATTTTTGCATAGAAACTGCTCGGACGTGGAATGCGCGCGATTATAAGCTGCAACGAAAAGGACCTGACAGGGCGTCGCCTTGTCAGGTCCTTTTTGTCTTAACCGCTCAGACGAACAGGCTACGGAGCCTGCTTGATCGGGGTCTCGACCCAGTTGCCCTTGGCATCAACGACGTAGCCGGTCATCGTCGTCGAGGTGGTGTCACCGTTGGCATCGAAGGTCATCTTGCCGACGACCGTGTCCAGATCCTTCGTCGCCATCATGGCATCGCGGATCGCGGCGCGGTCCTTGGCGCACACCTTGCCGATGGCGTTCAGGGCGACCTGAGCGACGGCGTAGGCGTACTTCGAGTAAACCTCGATCTTGTCCTTGTCAACGCCGTACTTGGCGCTGAAGTCGGTCAGGAACTTCTGGCCGCTGGCGGGCAGGTCGGCGACGGAGATCGAGCCGATCGTGGCATACACGCCCTCGGCGACGAACTTGCCATCGGCGGTCTTGCCGGCCGCATTGACGAACTCAGCTTCCTGCACGCCATCCGGGCCGAGGAAGATGCCCTTGTAGCCGGCCTTCTTGAGCTCGACCAGGAGCATCGGGCCGTTGCTGGCGGTCACGCCACCATAGAAGACCGCATCCGGCTTGGTGCCGAGGATCTTCACGGCGATCGAGTTCGCCTGCGCCTGCATGTCCTTCGCGGTCACGCCCTGGCGGCCCTTGACTTCGAGGCCGATCGTCTTGGCCTGCTTCTCGAGCACGTCGGCGACGCCCTTGCCGTACAGCTCGGTGTCATCCACGACGTAGACGCTCTTGGCGCCGAGGCCCTTGATCCAGTTGGCATCGACGACGCCCTGGAAGCCATCGGACGGAACGACGCGCATGTAGTTGCGCTTCGCGCCGTTCGGGTAGTACTTGTCCGGCTCGCCGGGCTCGGCGGCCTTGGTCAGACCGTCATAGGTGTTGGCGGGCGAGATCATGGCCATGTTGGCGGCGGCGAGGATGGGGATCGAAACCTTGGCAGCGCCCGAGTTGGTCGTGCCGAAGTAAACCATCGCATCCTTGTCGGCGGCGGCCTTCGTCGCATTGCCCTGCTCGGTCGGGCCGTCCCAGGAACCCTTGGCGGCGGTGGAGTCATCCAGCGCCTCGAAGGCGATCTTGAACTTGCCGTTGCACACCGTGCCCTCCTTGGTCAGCTGCTCGAAGGCGAGCTTGTAGCCATTGTTGATGGCATCCGAGGAGCCCTTGGAGGCGCCCTGGAGGGGGTGGCTGGAGTAGATCTTGATCGTCTCAACGGCCGGGGCGGCGGTGGCCGCCGGCTTGGTGGGCTCGGTGGGCTTGGTGGGCTCGGCGGGCTTGGCCGTCGGGGCGGCGGTGGCCGGCACCGCGGTCGCGGCGGGCTTGGCCGTCGGGGCCGGGGTGGCGGCACCAGCGCAGGCCGAGAGGACCAGCGCTGCGGTCATGGCGAAGCCAAGAACCTTCAGGTTGTTCTTCATCGTTTATCTCCTCGTCGTTTTGTCGAAATGGTGGGAACACACTCCCGCCCTGCTGGGACAGGATTGGCGGATTCTACTACAGAGAAACAGCAGCCCGCGGGCGAGTTTTGGGCACCCACGGCGGCCGGTTTCCGGCGGCGTACAATCCCGCGCGGACGGGGGGCGGTGGCGAAATGGCAGACGCCGGAGACTTAAAATCTCTTGCTGGTTGACCCAGCGTGTGGGTTCGAGTCCCACCCGCCCTACTTTGGCGCACCGGCGCACGGCGCCGCCTTGGCGTGCGCTCAGCGATCGCCCGCCCGCATGAACTCCGCCTGACTGTCCACGACGCGCCCGTTGCCCGCCGCATAACGATACGAACCGTCGGGAAGCAGTTCGCGCGCCTTGGCATTGTCGCGCAGCTGCAGCTCGAGCGCATTCTCCAGACGCGCCCGCAGCTCGCGGTCCAGAATGGGGAAGACGGTCTCGACGCGGCGGTCGAGATTGCGCTGCATGAGATCGGCGCTGCCCAGAAAGAGCTCGGGCGCGCCGGCATTGGCAAACCAGTAGGCGCGGGCGTGTTCGAGGTGGCGACCGACGACGCTGACGACGCGCACGTTTTCGCTCAGCCCGGCGACGCCGGGCCGCAGGCAGGAGATGCCGCGGATGAGCAGATCGACCTTGACCCCGGCCTGTGACGCGCGATAGAGCGCCTCGATCATCTCGGGATCGACCAGCGCGTTCATCTTGAAGAGCAGCCGGCCACCCCCGCGCTCCTGATGCAGGCGCGTCTCGCGCTCGATGCGCTGCAGGATGGCGCGGCGCAGGTTGACCGGCGCGACCAGCAACTGTCGATACTCGGTCTGCTTGCTGTAGCCGGTCAGGAAGTTGAAGAGCTCGCTGACATCCTCGCAGAAGTCATCGCGGCAGGTGAGCAGACCGTAATCGGTGTAGATGCGCGCGGTGCCGGCGTTGTAGTTGCCGGTGCCGAGGTGCAGGTAGCGTCGGATGCCGTCCGCCTCGCGGCGCACGACGAGCGTCATCTTGGCATGCACCTTCATCCCGGGCAGGCCATACACGACGTGCGCGCCGACCAGTTCCAGCGCCCTCGCCCACTGGATGTTGTTCTCCTCGTCGAAGCGCGCTTTGAGCTCGACCATGGCGGCGACCTGTTTGCCGTTGCGGGCCGCCTCCATCAACGCGCGCACAACGGGCGAGTTCGATCCGACCCGATAGAGCGTGCTCTTGATGGCGAGCACGTTGGGATCCTTGGCCGCGGCCGCGATGAAATCGACCACCGGGGCGAAGGTCTCGTAGGGGTGATGCAGCAGGCGGTCCCCGGCGCGGATCCACGAGAACCAGTCATCGGGATCGTGCGAGGAATCGGGGCAGCCGACCGGCAGACGCGGGCTGTAGGGCTGGTCCTTCAGCCGGGGCAGCGGGAGCTTCATCAGCTCCATCAGGTCGGCCAGATTCAAGGGTCCCTCGACGCGGTAGACGTCCGACGGGTTCAGGCGCAGGTTCGACGTCAGGATGTCGCGGATGATGTCCGGCATGTCAGCGGCAATCTCGAGACGCACGGGGCTGCCGAAGCGGCGCTTGTGCACGACCTGTTCGATGGTCGCGAGCAGGTCATCGGCCTCGTCCTCCTGGATCTCGATGTCGGTGTCGCGCGTGACGCGAAACGCGTAGCAACGCTCGACGTTCATCCCCGGGAAGAGGGCGCCGATGTTGGCCGCGATGATCTGATCGAGCCACACGAAGCGGGTCTGACAGTTGTCCTCGGTCCCCGCGCCGTCCGCATCCAGGGGCACCAGGCGTGGCAGGGAGGGCGGCACCTTGACGCGCGCAAAACGCTGGCGTCCGCGCCCGTCCCCAATCACCACGGCCAGGCTGAGGCTGAGGTTGCTGATGTGCGGGAACGGGTGGCCGGGGTCGAAGGCCAGCGGCGTCACGACCGGGAAGACCTCGCGCTTGAACCAGGCCTGGATGCGCTCACGCTGGCCGGCATCGAGCTCGTCGTAGTCGAACACGCACACGCCGTGCTGGCGCAGCATCGGGCGAATGGCATCTCGCCATGCGACCGCCTGTTCGTGCAGCATCGGGCGCAGCGTGTTGGCGATCAGCTCGAAGGTCTCGGCGGCGTGATGGCCATCGGGGGGCGTGTCCATGACGCCCTGGGCGATCTGCTCGCGCAGCCCCGACACACGGACCATGAAGAACTCGTCGAGGTTCGTCGCAAAGATGGCGAGGAACTTGGCGCGTTCGATCAGCGGATGGCGCTCGTCCTGCGCTTCCTGGAGCACGCGCCGGTTGAACTCCAGCCAGCTCGTGTCGCGGTTGATGTAGCTCTCGGGGGGAAAGGGCCGACCGTTCATGCCACGCGTGTCTTCCTTGGTGTTGAAAGTGGCCAGCCAGTATAGCGCGGGGTAAACTCGCTGAATGCAGCATGCGCAGAGTGCCACCCCACCCGAGAACCCCCGCTGGCTCGAAGTCGAGATCGACGCCGAAGAGGAGCTGGCCGATCCGATCAGCGAGGCGATCTATGAACACGTCGAAGGCGGGGTCGCCATCGAGCAGCTGAACGACCGGCTCGGCACGGCCGACCGCTGGGAGGATGAGCTCGCCACCGGGCCGATCAAGGTGCGCGGCTACCTGCCGATGGACGAGACGCTCGAATCGCGCAAACTGGCCATCGAGAAGGCGATTTTCTACCTGGGCATGGTGCGGCCGATCGCGGCGCCGCGCTACCGCGTGGTCGAGCAGTCGGACTGGGCGAACGCCTGGAAGGTGGCCTTCAAGCCGCTGCGGCTGGGCAAGCGCATCGTCATCCGGCCGAGCTGGATCAGCGCGGCCGAGTTTCCTTCGCAGCCTGGCGACGTGACGCTGCTGCTCGATCCGGGCCTGGCCTTTGGGACGGGGCTGCACCCCACCACGCAGATGTGCGCCCTGGCCGTCGAGGAGCAGACCCGGCCGGGAATGCGCGTGCTGGATGTCGGGGCCGGTTCCGGCGTGTTGGCCATCCTGGCGGCCAAGTTTGGCGCGCGTGAGGCGCTGGGCGTGGACACTGACCCCGAGGCCGACCGGGCCACGCGCGAGAATGCTGCGATCAACGGCGTCGCCGACGTCGTCACCTCGCGTCGCGGCAGCCTGGCGGACGCAGCCGAGGAACGTCCGTTTGACCTGGTGGTCGCGAACATCCTGGCCGGGGTGATCATCGCCATGCTGCGCGGGACGCCGTCGCTGGCCAGCTACGGCCCGCGCTTCATCTTCTCGGGGATTCTGGACACCCAGGCCGCGGACGTCATCGCAGCGATGGAGGCGGCCGGGTTGCGGCTGGTCGAGCGCAAGCTGATCGCGGACTGGGTGTGTCTGATCGGCGAGCGGGCCACAGGCTGACGCCCGCTAGCGGTGCCGGCGAACGGGCTCGGCCAGCGCGGCCGCGCACGGGCGACCCGCATAACGCTCGCAGACCGGCTCCGACGGTGGCAGGTCTGGCAGCAGCCCGCGCAACCGGCACAGCGGCAGCCCGATCACGTTGAGCGGACAACCGACGATGCGCGCCACCGGGTGAAATTCGCGGTGCTGGGCGGCATACGCGCCGGCCTTGTCGAAGCAGTCGCCGGTCGCGATGTAGGCCTCGACCTCGGCGTCGGAGTACTCGCGCATCTGGACGGCCGTGGCGACTTCGGCTGCCTGCGCGACGCCCGCGCGGGCGACCACGACGCAGGAGCGGACCTCGTGCGCGCGGCCACGCAGCCGCGCCAGCATGTGGCGCGCCTCGGCGGCATCGGCCGGCTTGTTGAGCATGTCGCCGTCCAGCAGCACGGTCGTGTCGCAGGCGATCACCCAGCGCGAGGCGTCTTCGAGCGTGGCCGCCACGGTGGCCGCCTTGGCATGCGTCACGCGGCGCTGGGTCTGAAAAGGTGTCTCGCCGGGGAGGGGATCCTCATCGACGTGCGAGGGATGGACGTCAAACTCGACCCCGAGCGCGCCGAGCAACTCGCGGCGGCGCGGGGAGGCCGAGGCCAGGACAAGGCGGCTCATCCCTGCGCGAACTCGGTGCGCATGAAATCGTCCAACCGGTCAAACGCACGGCCGCAACCCAGCGCCACGCAGGCCATCGGGGCGTCCGCCAGATAGGCCGGCACGCCGACTTCGCGCGACATGAACTCACCCAGGTTGCGCAGCAGTGAGGTCCCGCCGGTCATGGCCATGCCGCGGTCGATGATGTCCGAGGCGAGCTCGGGGGGTGTGCGCTCGAGAACGTTGCGCACGCAGGCGGCGATGTTGAGCAGCGGCTCCTGCAGGGCCTCGGTGATTTCGCCCGAGCTGACCTCGATCATGCGCGGCAGGCCGGTGACCTGGTCGCGCCCCTGCACCTGCATGCTGAGCTCATGGTCGAGCGGCATGGCGCTTCCGATGCGCACCTTGATGTCCTCGGCGGTGGGCTCGCCGATGGCCAGGTTGTATTTGCGGCGGATGAAGGCCATGACCGCCTCATCCAGCTTGATCCCACCCACGCGCACGGAGCTGGCGGCGACGATGCCGTTCATGGAGATGACGGCGGCCTCGGCGGTCCCACCACCGATGTCCAGCACCAGGTTGCCGGTGGCTGTGTCGACCGGAAGCCCCGCGCCCAGCGCGGCGGCCAGTGGTTCACGCATGAGGTAGACATCGCCGGCGCCAGCCTCCTTGGCCGCCTCGCGCACGGCGCGGCGCTCGACGCTCGTCACACCATAGGGCACACCGATGACGATGCGCGGTGGGAGAAAGCGCCACGGCCCCTTCACCTGATTGACGAAGTAGTGCAGCATCTTCTGCGTCACTTCGTAGTCGGCGATGACGCCATCCCGCACCGGGCGCGCCACTTCGAGCGTGTCCGGGGTGCGGCCATAGCTCTGCCGCGCAACCTCGCCGTAGTCGAGCAGGATCACGCGTTCGGCATTGGGAAGTAGTGTGACGAGCGAGGGCTCCTGAACGACGATGCCCTTGCCGCGTTCGTAGATCAGGATATTGACGGTGCCGAGGTCGATACCGAATTCCGCGCGGAATAATCCCATCAGCTGCCTGCGCTAGATCCGGTTGCCACGCCGACGGTGACCCGCCACGTGCAGACGGACCTGGCTGCGCTTGAGCGCGTTCTCCAGTTTGAAGAGCTCTTCCTTGTTGGGGGGCGGGTTCTTCAGCAGCTCTTCCGCCCGCAGACGCGCGGTCTCGGCGCGGGAGACGTCGATGTCCTCCGAGCGCTCAGCGCTGTCCGCCAGGATGATCACCTTGCTGTTGTTGATGTCCACAAAGCCGCCGCCGATGGCGAACTGGAGTTCGTCACCGCCGACCTTGACCGTGAGCTCGCCAGGCTTGAGCGTGGAGAGCACCGGCGCATGGCGCGGCAGGATGCCCATCACACCACCGGCGCCGGGCACGGTGACCATGTCGACCTCCCCGCTGAAGACGGTGGCGTCGCTGGTGACGATTTCGAGATGCAGAGGCATTTTGCGTTATGGCGATCACACCCGGCGCCGGGGCGGCCGGGCATGCGCGCTGTCTACTTGGCGCGATCCTTCTCGTAGGCCTCGAACACTTCCTCGATGGCACCCTTCATGAAGAAGTAGCTCTCGGGGATTTCGTCGCAGTCGCCTTTGAGAATGGCGTCGAACGAGCGCACAGTGTCCTTGATCTTGACATAGCGGCCTTCGAGGCCGGTGAAGGGCTTGGCGACGAACATGGGCTGGCCGAGGAAGCGCTCCATCTTGCGGGCGCGCGCCACGACGAGCTTGTCATCCTCGCTCAGTTCATCCACGCCTAGAATGGCGATGATGTCCTGGAGGTCCTTGTAGCGCTGCAGCGTGCGCTGCATTTCGCGGGCGACGCGGTAGTGATCGGCGCCGACCACGAGCGGGTCGAGGATGCGGCTGGAGCTTGCGAGCGGGTCCACGGCCGGGAAGATGCCCTTCTCGGCGATGCTGCGCTCGAGGTTGACCGTGGCGTCGAGGTGGGCGAAGGTCGCCACCGGGGCCGGGTCGGAGTAATCGTCGGCCGGCACGTAGACGGCCTGCATCGAGGTGATCGAGCCCTTCTTGGTGCTGGTGATGCGCTCCTGGAGGGCGCCCATCTCCGTGCCCAACGTCGGCTGATAACCCACCGCGCTCGGCATGCGTCCGAGCAGCGCGGACACTTCGGAGCCGCTCATGACGAAGCGGAAGATGTTGTCGATGAAGAGCAGCACATCGCGGCCCTCATCGCGGAAGTACTCGGCCATGGTCACGCCGGTCAGGGCGGTGCGCAGGCGCACACCGGCTGGCTCGTTCATCTGGCCAAACACCATCACCAGCGAACCCAGCACGCCGGCCTCGTTCATCTCGCGGTAGAGCTGCGTGCCCTCACGGGTGCGCTCTCCCACGCCGGCGAACACGGAATAGCCGTTGTGGAACTTGGCGATGGAGTTGATCAGCTCCTGAATCGTGACCGTTTTGCCGACGCCGGCGCCCCCGAAGATGCCGGTCTTGCCACCCTTGGTGAAGGGGGCGATCAGGTCGATGACCTTGATGCCGGTCTCGAGGATTTCAATCGAGCCCTTTTGATCCTCGAAGGTGGGCGCGGGGCGGTGGATGGGATAGCGCGTGGCGGTGTGCGGCGCCTCGCGGCCATCGATGGCATCGCCCAACACGTTGAAGATGCGGCCGAGGGTTTCGGGGCCGACCGGAACGCTGATCGGGTTGCCCGTCTTGCGCACCTTGATGCCGCGGCGAAGGCCATCGGTGCTGTCCATGGCGACGGAGCGGACTTGATCATCACCGAGGTGCTGCTGAACCTCGAGCACGAGGCGCCCCTGCGCGCCACGGTCGATCTCGAGGGCCTCGTAGATCTCGGGCAATTCCCCCGCGGCGAACTTGACGTCCACCACACCACCGCGAACGGCAGTCACTTCACCAGTTTGCGTTCCATTTGTCGAAGCCATGTCTCTCCAGGGTTATCGATTGAGTCTGTGTCGCAGGGCGCGTCCAGCCAACGGGCCGCGCTCCCCGCGTCGTTGATCGTGTGTGCGAGCCGGGTCCGGCTCAAACGGGCAGTTGGCCATTTTACCGCAGGGCGTTCGCGCGTCCGGCCGACGGGTGGTTGGATGCGCGCACCCTGCCGTGGTGGCGCTGGGCGGGGTGACGCGCGCGCTCGCCCGGACGGCCACGCCACCGCGATTTGTACTTCGGGTTGTACCGCGGCCATGCGATGAATGACCCAGGCAGGACGCACCGGTAGGCCTGTGCGCACCGCCAGGAGGGAACCATGAACTCGCTCATCAGCAAATCGCCCCGGATCGCGCTGGTGGCGTTGGGGGCCGCGCTCGCGGTCGCCCTGACGGCGGCGGCGGCGCGCGCGACGCCCGGCACCGTCGACACAACCTTCGCTGTGACCACGACCGTGGATGAATTCGGCGTGATCGGCAGCGGCTGCAGCCTGCGCGAGGCCATCCAGAGCGCGAACACCGACGCGGCGTTCGGGGGCTGCCCCGCAGGCAGTGGTGATGATACGATCACGTTGGGCGCAGGCTCGTTCGTGTTGAGCATTGGCGGGCCAGGAGACGATACCAACGCCATCGGGGATCTGGATGTGACCGGCGTGCTCACGATCACCGGGCAGGGGCCGGCCAATACCGTGATCACCGCCGGCGCGGCGTTCACCGATCGTCTGATGGAGCTTGGCGTCAACTCCCGGGTGGTGATCTCCGGGGTCCGTTTTGCGAACGCCCACGCCAACAGCAGTACACCTGGCGCGGTGTTCTTCATGCGCGGCGATGTCGTCCTGATCAACTGTGACCTGCTGAGCAATGCCTCGCTGAGTGCCTCCGGCGCCGCCTCGATCGGCGTCGGCGCACAGGTGGTGTTCATCTCCAGCACGATCCGCAACAACAGCGCCACGATCGGGGGCGGGGCCTTCATCACTCAGGGCCGGTTGGTATTGATTGACAGCGTAGTCAGCGGCAACAGCGCTTCCATGCCTTCCACCTCACATGCGGGCGCAATCCTTGTCAACGGAGGCGGTTCACTCATCCTTACTCGAACGCTGGTGACGGGAAACAGCGCCCCGGAAAGGGCTGGCGCCATCGCGCAGTCATCTTCTATCCCGGCCCAGATCTTTGACTCCACCATTCAGGCGAACAGCGCACCGGACAGCGGCGGCCTCCTGGTGTCCGGGGGTGGCCTGCTCATGGTCCGCAGCGCCGTCATCAGCAACACGGCGACCAGCGCGGCCGGGATGCGGATCACCGGCACGCTCGCCACCCTGGTCAACACCACCGTCAGCGGCAACGATGCGCAGGGCGGCGCCGGCGGCATTGCCGTGAATGGCACGGCGGGTCAGCTCAACCTGTTCAACACCACCATCGCCGCCAACCGGGCCAACCTCGGCTCCGGCGGCAACGGCGGCGGCATCAACATCCAGGCCGGCAGCCATGTCACCATGGTCAATTCGATCATCGCCGACAACCTCGACCTCGGCGCGACCGGCGACTCACCCGATTGTTTCGGGACAATCTTCTCCAACGACTACAACCTGGTCGAAAATGGCGCGGGTTGTGTCATCACCGGGGCGACGGCCAACAGCATCTTCGGCACCGCCGTCAACCTCGGCCCCCTGACCCGCAATGGCGGCCCAACGCTCTCACACATGCCCAAGGCCGGAAGCCCGGTCATCGATGCGGGCAACCCGGCCGGCTGCCTCGATCAGAAGGGGGCGCTCCTCAGCGTCGATCAGCGTGGTTTTGCGCGGACGGCCTTTGGCGAGAGCGCGACGCGTTGCGACATGGGCGCCGTCGAGCGCAACAGCTATGTCGGGCGCGTCTTCATCCCCATCGCGTTGCGATGATGGTGACGCGGTGGGAGCGCATGATGCGGCGGTGCGAACCGGGCCGCGCGATCGTGTATACTCCCCCACCGCGTCCCAATAGCTCAGCTGGATAGAGCGTTTGCTTGCGGAGCAAAAGGCCGGGAGTTCGAGTCTCTCTTGGGACACCTGAGAAGCAGCCGCCATGTTGGCGGCTGTTTTGATTTCTGCGGAGGGGAGCATGCCTGCCGATGTCAGCGTCATCGACCTGGCCAAGCACTATCGCGTCCATGAGAAGGATGCCGGCCTGAAGGGCAGCCTGCGGGCGTTCTTTGCGCGGCGGTATCGGACGGTCAAGGCCGTCGACGGCGTGAGCTTCTCCCTCGCGCCCGGCGAGCGGGTGGGCTTCCTCGGTCCCAACGGCGCGGGCAAGACCACCACCCTGAAAGTACTGTCCGGCCTGCTCCACCCCACGTCCGGCGAGATTCAGGTCCTGGGCCACACGCCGCACAGACGCGAGAGCGCCTTCCTGCGCCGCTTCACGCTGGTGATGGGCCAGAAGCAGCAACTGCTGTGGGACCTGCCCGCGGTCGAGACCTTCCTCATCAACAAGGCCGTCTACGAGATCCCGGCGGAGGCGTATGCGCAGACGCTGAAGGAACTGGATGACCTGCTCGAACTGGGGCCGCTGCTGCGCAAGCAGGTGCGCAAGCTCTCGCTCGGTGAGCGGATGAAGTGCGAGCTCGCAGCCGCGCTCCTGCATCGGCCGCAGGTGCTGCTGCTGGACGAGCCCACCATCGGGCTGGATGTGACGATGCAGGTCCGCATCCGCGACTTCATCGCCGAATACAACGCCCGCCATGGCGCGACGGTGATCCTGACCAGCCACTACATGGCGGATGTGACAGCGTTGTGCGAGCGCGTCATCGTCATCGACAAGGGCCACCTGCTCTACGACGGCGACTTCCGCAGCCTGGCCGAGCGCCTGGCCCCCTACAAGGTGGTCAAGCTGCGGCTGCCCCACCCCGCCCTCGGTGAGCGCCTGGCCGACTTCGGCGAACTGGTGTCCAACGATGGGTTGAATGCCGTGTTGCGGGTGCCCCGCGCCCGTGCGGGGGAGACCGCCGCGCGCCTGCTCGGCCAGATAGAGGTCGATGATGTCACCTTCGAGGACCCGCCCGTCGAGGATGTCATCCGCGATGTGTTTGCCGGCGGGCTAGAGGCGCGCGCATGAGCCTGGTGCGCAAGTACGCCAGCTATGCAAAGGCCTCGTGGGCGGGGATGCTCGAGTACCGCGCCCAGATCCTGCTGTGGATGCTGGGCAGCGCCATCCTGGTGGTCATGCTGATGGTGTGGACGGGCGTGAGCGAGGACAACGGCGGCCAGGTGGGTGGGTTCTCAACGGTGGACTTCACGCTGTACTACATGATCGGCCTGATCGTGCGAAACCTGACCGCGGTGTGGGCATCCTGGGAGCTGGACTTTGCGATCCGGGAGGGCACACTCTCGCCGCAGCTGCTGCGCCCGATCAACCCGATTCACAATCACATCGCCGCGAATTGGGTGGAGAAGAGCCTGCGTTTGGCCATCGTCGTCCCGCTGGCCGTCCTGGTGATCGCGCTGACCCCGGGGGCGGCGACGGCCCTCGCGAGCAGCGCGACGGTCGGCCGCATCGCGCTTGCGGCGCTGGCCGTCTTCGGGGCGTGGGTGATCGTCTTCTTCGCCGATTACCTTATCGGAATGACGGCGTTCTGGACCTCGCAAACCTCGGCCTTCATCCAGGGATGGTATGGATTGCGCGTTGTGCTTTCGGGCACGGCCGCGCCGGTGCAGCTCTTTCCCGCTGCGCTGCAGGGCGCCCTGCACTGGCTGCCCTTCCGCTACATGTTGTCCTTCCCCCTGGAGATCCTGCTGGGCAAGGTGGACAGCCCGCAGGTGATCGAGGGACTGCTCATCCAGGCCGCGTGGGGGCTGTTCTTCATGGCCCTATGCGCGATCGTGTGGCGCATCGCCATCCGCAGCTACTCGGCCGTGGGGGCCTGACGATGTTGAAATACCTGCGCCTGTTCGCCCTGTTCGTCAAATCGAGCATCCTGATGGAGCTGGAGTATCGCGCGAACTTCATCGCCCAGGGCACGCTCGGCACGCTGTATGCCGGGATCAGTGTCGTGACGGTGCTGCTGGTCTTCTCGCAGACGGATCGGCTGGGCGGCTGGTCGCTCGACCAGGGGCTGGTCGTGGTCGGCATCTTCATCGCCTTCGACGGGCTGACCGAGAGTTTCATCCAGCCCAACATCCGCAAGCTGATCGACGGCATCCGCACCGGCACCTTTGATTTCACGCTGCTCAAACCGGTGGACAGCCAGTTCATGACGATGTTCCGCTACATGCGCCTGAACGGATTGATGGACTTCGCGGCCGGCGTGGTCGTGATCGTGATCGCCCTGTCGCGGCTGGGCCTGCCGGTGAGCGCGCTGCAGGTCCTGACCTTTCTGGTGACACTCGTGATGGCGGCGCTGATCATCTACGCGCTGCAGCTGATGCTGGCGACGAGCGCCTTCTGGTTTGTCAAGGTTGACAATTTCACGGAGGCCTTTCGTGCGTTGTATGACACGGCGCGCTACCCGGTCTCGGCCTTTCGCGGATTGACGCGGCTGACGCTCACGGTGATCGTGCCGATCGCGTTCATGACGACGGTGCCGGCTCAGGCGCTGCTTGGCATGCTGGATGGTGCGCTGCTGGCCGGGTCTCTGGCCTTCGGGCTGGGGCTGACGGCGCTGAGTGTGGCGCTGTGGCGCCGCGCGCTACGAAGCTACAGCAGCGCGAGCTCGTAGCGCCAGGGCGCCGGCGCGCGGGCGTTCGTCTTGCGTCGGGCGTTACGGGCGTCCACGTGGCGGATTGCCGCCGACCGCCGACCGCAGACCGCAGACGGCTGACCGTAGACCGCCGACGGCCGACCGAAGCAAGCTTGGGCGGACTTTTTCGTCTGCGGTCTGCGGTCTGCGTTCCGCCATCACCCGTGCGAGCCTACTTCCGTCCTCGGTCTTCCGTCTTCCGTCAGCGGTCCGCCGTCTTCCGTCTTCCGTCAGCGTTCCGCCCTCACCCGTGCGAGCCTCCTTCCGTCCTCGGTCTTCCGTCTTCCGTCAGCGTTCCGCCGTCTTCCGTCAGCGTCCCGCCCTCCACCCGCAACACCCCGTACGACACCCACAGCGTCGTCAGCGCATAACGCACCCAACGCAGGGCGTGGCCGAGGGCCTCGGGTTGCGTGGGGAAGATCTGCTTCAGGCCCAGCCACAGCACCAGGCTGCCAGCGACCGCGAGGAGCAGGCGGCGCAACCGCCGGGTGGGAGGGGTGGCACCGAGATCGAATCCCGCTCGATGCGCCAGCGCCGCCCCGGCCAGCAGGCCGAACAGCGCCCCCGAGGCGGTGAAGAAGTCGTCGAGGTCGCGCGCATGGCCCGCGTATTGCGCCCAGCCGGCCGGGTCGGCACTGCCCGCCACCGCCGCCTGGGTCAGGATGCCCGCCAAGAGGATGACGGCCGCCACGAGCGCGCCGAGCAACAGATGCGCCGTGAAGGTCTGGCGCTTCAGCCAGGCCACGACGCGGGCCTCGAAGGCGAGATACAGCGCAAGCACCGCGAGGCCGAGCAGCCAGCCCCCCAGCACATCGCCGGCAAAGTGCACGCCCAGGTAGACGCGCGAAAGGCCAATCAGGATCGGCAGGGCGATGGCCAACGGCCACAGCCAACGCCAATGCAGCACGCTGGCCGCATACAGCCAGATGGCAGCGGTCTGCGCATGGCCGGATGGCAGACCGTAGCTGGTCTCGGTCGCGCCGGCGGTGACGCGCGGATCGACCCAGTACGGTCGTGGCGAATGAGCGCCCAGCTTGGCCGTGGCATTGATCGCGTGCTGCACGAGCAGGAAAACGGAGATGCGAATCGCCTGACGCGGCGAGGCGAAGACGAACAGGACCGGCAGCATCGCAAGGAAGAACTCCTGCTGTCCGAGAAAGGAGAGCGCGCGCATGACGCCCTGCAGGGCGGGGTTTGCCTGAAGCCAGAGGGTGAGGGCAATTTCATCCATGAGGTAGATTAGTCTACTCATGCGCTCGTTGTTTGGTGGAACCCCTGAGCCACGCGTCGTCGCCGGTCATCTGATCGAGCTGCGCGACGTGGTGAAGACCTACGCGACCGGCGCCGGGCAGGTGACGGCGCTCAAGGGCATTGACCTGCGGGTGGACACGCACGAGTTCGTGGCCATCGTCGGCAAGAGCGGAAGCGGAAAGTCGACGCTGATCAACATGATCACCGGCATCGACCGGCCAAGCTCGGGCGAGGTCGTGGTGGCGGGCACGGCCGTGCACCGGCTGAGCGAGCGCCAGATCGCACCGTGGCGCGGTCGTCACATCGGTGTGATCTTCCAGTTTTTCCAGCTGCTTCCGACGCTGTCGCTGGTGGAGAACGTCATGCTGCCGATGGACTTCTGCGGCTTTGGCGCGCCCGGCGAGCGCTACGCGCGCGCGATGGCGCTGTTGGAGGAGGTCGATCTTGCGGATCAGGCCGACCGCATGCCCGCGGCGGTGTCGGGAGGCCAGCAGCAGCGCGCGGCCATTGCGCGCGCAATGGCCAACGACCCGCCAATCCTGGTGGCCGATGAGCCAACGGGCAATCTCGACTCAAAGACGGCGAACGCGATCTTCGAGCTGTTTCACCGCCTGGTCAGCGTGGATGGCAAGACCATCCTGATGGTGACGCACGATCCCGACCTCTCGCGTCGCGTCACCCGCGCCGTGCATGTGGTGGACGGGGAAGTGGTTGCGGATGGATGACCGAGGACGGAAGACCGCGGACGGCGGACCGCAGACGGCGGTCGGAAGACGGAAGACCGAGGACGGAAGTAGGTTCGCACGGGTAACGGTCGACCGCCGATCGAAGACGGAAGACCGAGGACGGAAGTAGGCTCGCACGGGTGACGGTCGACCGCCGATCGAAGACGGAAGACGGAGGACGGAAGTAGGTTCGCACGGGTGACCGCGGACGGCGGACCGCAGACGGCCGGCGGAAGACCGAAGACCGAGGACCGAAGCAGGTTCGCACGGATTTTCGCTGTCCGCGGTCTGCGGTCTGCGGTCATCCGCCCCGCAGACACCCCTAACGCATGACGGATGACGCATGACGAGTCCGCCCCGCAGACACCCCTAACGCATGACGGATGACGCATGACGAGTCCGCCTCGCAGCCACCCCCAACGCATGACGCGAGCGACGCGCTACGCGAGCCGCCGTTCGTACGCCGCCACAATGACCCCCTGCGGGCTGACGAGGCTCTCGCTCACGCTGAACGTCATCGGCATCGCGCCGCCTGCGAACAGGCGCTTGCCCGTGCCCAACGTAACCGGGTAGATCATCAGCCAGAACGTATCGATCAGGTCATGCTTGAGGAGGGTCTGGATGAGATCGCCGCTCCCCCACACGTGTAGGTCCGGCCCGGCCTGCTGTTTGAGCCGGGCGACGTCGCCTGCGACATCCCCGCGCAGGATCACGGAGGGCTTCCAGTCCGCGGCAGGCAGCGAGTTCGAGGCGACGTACTTTGTCGCCGCATTGACCTGTGGCCAGGCCGCATGGTTGTGCGGCCAGTAGGGCGCCCAGATGTCATAGGTCCGCCGCCCCAGCAGCAGGTCAAAGGGCTGATTCATCTGCTGCCGAAGCCTGCCGCCGAGCACCGGATCGGCGAACGGCGCAATCCAGCCGCCGAGGGTGAAGCCACCACTGGTGTCCTCATCCGGGCCGCCGGGGCCCTGGATGACGCCATCCAGCGACAGGTGCTCGAGCACAACGATCTTTCTCACGGGTCCCTCCTCCGGTCAGACAGTTTGACGTGTGCGGCCGCGCTTCAGCACGGCCGATGCAGCCGCGAGCCCATCCGCAGCCAGGCGATCCCACCGGCAGCATCGCGCAGCACCTCGATGAGCGTCCCCTTCATCGGACCGTCCATGATCTCGGCGCGGTCGGGCGTCTGAAAGGCCAGCCAGGTCGGTGGCGGAGCCGGCGGGGGCGGCGAATCCGGGAAGGGGAAGCGCCCGTGCGGCGTCACCTGCAGCGCCAGACGCCCGGCCCCATCGACACTTAGATCCAACGCTTGAAGTTGTGCATCGTAACGACCCACGTAACCCGCGAGCTGCCCGGGCGAAAGCGCGATGTGCGCCGCAGGCGGCTTTTCCAGCCCGAAGCGCTCCTTCAGCGCCAGGTTGACCAGCTCGCCGGTCAGCTCGCGCCCGCGGTTGGCGTTCGTCAGCACAGCAATGGCAAAGCCCTCGTCCGGCAGCAGCGCCCACTCCGCGATGAAGCCATTCGTTGCGCCGCCGTGCCCGACGATCGCCCGCCCACCCAGGTAGCGGATGGACAGGCTGAGCGACCAGGCGTCGCTCGCGCCGCCTGCCACCGTGACCGGCTCGCGCATGCGCAGGACCGACTCCGGCGTCAGCGCCGGGCGCTGGCCTTCCGAGAGCGCCAGCAGGTGTTGACGAGAATAACGCATAAGGTCCATCACCGTGCTGGTGATTGCGCCGGCCGGGTGCGAGGCGCGCCCGATCGGCCAGGGCGTGGCGACCGCCGGGACGTCGGCGGGGCCGAACCCGACCAGATGGCCGACCGCAAAACGCTTGACCATGGCCTCTTGCGGCCAGAAGGTGCTGTCGTTCAGGCCGAGCGGGGCGAAGACCAGGTCGCGCACCACGTCCTCGATCTGGCGGCCGGTCACGCGCTGGATCACCAGCCCGGCCATCGCAAAGCCGGCATTGTTGTAGTGCCAGAGCGAGCCCGCCGGCGTGAGCTGCGGCAGGTCAGCGCAGGCGGCGACCATGCGGGCCAGCGCGTCATCGCCCCAGCCGAAATCATTGAAGTAGTCGCCCGCCCAGCCGCCCGTGTGGGAGAGCAGGTGGCGCATCGTGACGGTGGCTTCGGCCGCCGCATCGCGCAGGCGCAGCTCGGGCAGATAGTGCTTGACCGGCGCATCGAGGTCCAACGCACCCAATTCAACCAGGCGCATGGCGGTCGTGCCGATGAAGGTCTTGGTGATCGACCCAATCTGAAAGAGCGTGTCGGGTGTGACCGCGAGCGGGTTCGCCACGCTGGTCACCCCGAGGCCGGCGGCTTCGACCTGGCCATGGTGCAGCGTGGCCACGGCCAGCCCCGGCACATGCGTCTCGGCCATGCGCGCGGTGGCGCGCTGAACGATGGAATCAAAAGCGTTGGACATGGCAGCCTCCCGGTTTCAGTAGCGGATGTCGATCTGCTTGCGCTCACGGGCGCTGGCCAGAATGGCGTCGCAGATCACGGCGTTGCGATACCCATCCTCAAAATCGGCGGCATGCGGCCCAACCGGCTTGCGCTGCACGATGGCTTCGAAGAAATGGGCGAACTCATGGACAAAGGTGTGTTCCCAGCCGATCATGTGGCCCTGCGGCCACCAGCTCGACCAGAAGGGGTGGTGGCTCTCGCTGACCAGCACCGTGGTGAACCCGTTGGTGTTGGCCGAGCCGTCGGTCCAGAAGATCTCGAGCTCGTTCATGCGCTCCAGGTTGAAGCGGATGCTGGCGCGCTCGGCGTTGATCTCGAAGGTGTTGCTGTTCTTGCGCCCGGGGCAGAAGCGGCTGGCCTCCAGCGTGCCGACCGCGCCGCTGCGGTATTCGATGATGGCCTGGAAGGCATCATCGACGTCGACCTTGCGCATGCGGCCGCGGGCGTCCTTGCGCTGCTTGACAAAGGTCTCGGTCCGCGCAACCACGCTGCGCGGCTCGCCGACGAGGTAGCGGGCCAGGTCGATCAGGTGCGAGCCGAGATCGCCCAACGCACCACTGCCAGCCTGCGCCGCCTCCAGCCGCCACACCATCGGGAAGTCCGGGCTGGCGATCCACTCCTGCAGATAGGCGGCCCGGAAGTGATAGATGCGCCCGAGCCTGCCGGCGTCGATCAGCTCGCGGATCAGGCGCACGGCGGGCACGAAGCGGTAGTTGAACGCGACCTGATGGCGGATGCGCGCCTTGCGCGCGGCCTGCCACATGGCGTGCGCTTCAGCGGCCGTGCGGCCCAGCGGCTTCTCGCTGATGACGTGCTTGCCCACCTGCGCGGCGGCGATGTTGGGATCGGCATGCAGGTCATTGGGGCCGGCGTTGTCAAAGACGTCGACCTCTGGATCATCGATCAGCGCGCGCCAGTCGGTGTAGGCGCGGGTGTAGCCGTAGCGGTGTGCGGCTTCACGGACACGGGCGCCGGTGCGCCCGGCGATGGCCACCAGACGCGGCACGGCCGGGGGCGGGTAGACCATGTAGGGCAGCTTCTTGAGCGCGTTCGTGTGGGCCTTGCCCATGAAGGCATAGCCCAGCATCCCGATCCCGAGCGACGGGGCC